>CADCWE010000114.1:0-28029 GCA_902806325.1 uncultured Thermomicrobiales bacterium
ACCGCCCTTGGCTCCCCCCTTCCCCGCGATCGGGGGGAAGGGGGGCCGGGGGGTTAGGGGGATCCCCCCGGCCCCGCCAGCAATGCAACCAACTCCCCCGCGTCGGGCGCCCCGGCGAGGCCCCAGACGGCGTCGAGGAGGGCCGTCGCCCGCGCCGGGGAGACGCTTTCGGTCGCCAGGTGGCGGAACTTTTCGGTCAGCTCGGCGTCGGAGGGCGGGGTCGCGGCGTCCCAGGGGGCCGGGACGTCGCCCGAGTCGTGGACGGCCCCGGTGGCGGTCTCGATCCGCACCCGGGCCAGGCGCTCGGCGGGGAATCGGGCGCTGTGGGCCGGGTCGTCGATCAGCTCGACGCGGTCGGCGAGCCGCAGCACGCGGGGATCGGCCAGCCCGGCGCCGTCGAGTTGGGCGAGGCCGAGCCGGCCGTGGACCAACGCGGCGGCGACGGGGAAGGGCAGGCTGTACTGGGCTTCCTCGGTCGTCACCGGGCGGCGGGCGGCGAGGCGCGTCGCCTGGTGGAAGGTGGTGACCGCGATCCGCTCGATCGCGGCCGGCGGGATCGCGTGGTCCCGTTGGAGGGCGAGGGCGCCGGCGATCGCGGGCTGCGCCCAGCGGCAGACCGCCCACGGCTTGAAGAACTGCTCGGTGATCCGCCATCGGTCGCCGAGATCGGCCCAGGTGGCCGCCACCTCCGGCGCGTCGACGGTCAGGGCCGGGGCGCCGGTGAAGCCGGCCTCGGCCAGCAGCGCCGCGGCGACGCCGGTCATCGCGCCCCAGCCGGACCCGTCCTTGAGCATCGTCGGGTGGTCGATGCAGCGCATCATCGGCGAGCGCGGGCCGTGGTACTCGGCGATGCCGAGGGCGTGCCGCGTCGGGTGTTCCCCAAGTCCCAAGCGCCGGGCGACGACGGCGGCGCAGCCGAGGGCGTTCCAGGCGCCGGAGGTGTGGTAGTCGCGGGCGGTGGCGTGGAGGGCGACGCCGGCCCGCAGCGCCACCTCGTAGCCGACGACCAGGGCGGTCAGCAGCTCCTGGCCGGCGACCGGCCGGTCGGCGTCGAGCGCGCCGGCGGCGAGGGCGGCCGGCACGACCGCGGCCCCGGCGTGCCCTTTGACGGCGACGGCGCCGTCGTGGACGTCGAGCGCGTCAATCGTCATCCCGTTCGCCAGCGCCGCCCCCGGCGCCGAGACCGCGCGGCCGTCGAGCCACAACCGCGCCCCGCCGCCGCCGTGGGTCGCCGCCGCGAACTCGTGGACGATCCGCGACAATTCGGTTTGGCGACCGCCGATGGCGGCCCCGAGGGTGTCGAGGAGGCAGCGCCGGGCCTGGTGCTGGACGGGAGCCGGGAGGTCGTTCCAGCGCGTGTCGTGGATGAACCGGACGACGTCCATCGCGAGGGCACCTCCGTCTGGCCGGCCGGCGTCGGCGGGTTGGGGCGCCCAGTATAGGCCGGGGTGAGGGCTTCTCGGGGTGAGGGCTTGTCGCCATCGCGAACGCACGAAAAAGCCGCCGCCGGAAGGTTCCGGGGGCGGCTTCGTCGTTGGGCTTCGCCGTTGCTGGGCCGAACCGTTAGCGCATCCAGCCAAAGGGATGGGCGGCGCGGTCGTGACGGAGCATGTCGCGGCGGGCCTCGTCGGCGGTCGGGTAGCCGGCGCCGGAGCGGACGATCTCGCCGTAGTAGCGGTCGAAGCGGGAGCCGCTGGGGCGGCGGGAGCGGTTGAACAGGGTGCGCAGCGTCTTCATCTCGGGTCTCCTTCGGGTCGTTCGCAACTGGACGTAGTATATCACATCATCACGATAAATGCATTATGCCGGTGTTGTGATCTTAGTCCGGTCCGGCCGCGGCCGCACGGGTCACCCGGGGCCGGACCCAAGGGGCCGAACCCGGTCCGTCTGCCTCATTGGCGCCGCTCGGCCCGCTCGGCTCAGCCGGGCCGCGTTCGCCGCCAGACCGTGCCGAGCATCGGGTCGTTCGCGTTCGCCGCTTCCCACAGCCCGGTGGAGAGGACCAGCGTGGCGCGGCCGGGCGGGGCGAGTTCGGTGAAGCGCTGCTCGTGGCGGAAGCCGAGGCGGTGGGCGAGGGCGGCGGAGGCGGCGTTGGCGGCGTCGCAATCCCAGGTCGCGACCAGGCCGCGCGCGATGCCGGCTTCGATCACGGCGGCGCAGGCGGCGGTGGCGTGGCCCCGGCGGCGGAACGGTTCGGCGGTGACGACGCCGAGGTTGGCCTCCCGGCTACTGACGGCGATCGCGACGCAGACGCCGCCGAGCGCTTCGTCCTCCCCGACCAGGGTGCAGAAGCCGAACCCGCGCTCCAGGTACCGATCGTACCCGCCCCAGAACGTCGCGATCCCTTCCCGCAGCTCGGCGTCGATCCGCTCCGCCAGCGCGCGGTCGACCGGCACCACCCGCGTCCCGGCGGGCAGGCGATCCCGCCAGGACGCCAGCAGCGCCGCGCCTGCCGCGGGATCGAACCGGAACCCGCGGCGGGCGATCGGGGCCAGGAGCGGACCGTGGTCGGCGCGCAGGGCCCGGTCCCAGGCGTCGGTCAGCCCGACGTAGACGTAGAAGCCGGCGAAGACGCCGGGTTCGGCGGGGGCGTCGCGGACGAAGCGGCGCAGGGCGGCCGGGCCGTCGCCGTCCGTCTCGCCCGCGAGGTAGAACTCGTAGGTGCGGCAGAGCAGCGCCGCGGTCGGCCGCTCCGGGTCGTCGACGAAGAGGCGGCCGTCGTGGATTCCCTGGAACACGGCGTCGGCGTAGACCGCGTCGTAGGTGGCCCCGGCGAAGAGGGCGCGGGCGCGGTCGAAGCGCTCGGGCGGGAGTTCGTGGACGGTCGGGAGGGACGTCATCGGGCGTCTCCAGTGGGGCAGGCCTTCACCCCGGCGCTGCGCGCCACCCCTCTCCCGCGTCACGAGCGAGGGGTGGCCGTTAGGCCGGGGTGCGGGGTTGGCCCGGACCGAATCCCGTTCGGGGTTATCACGCTTCCATATCGAGACAAGAACGACCACCGCCCCAGCGGCACCTCGGCCGCCGGTTCGCGGACCAACTGCTTGCCGTTGGCGCGGAAAGCGTACGTTTTGTGGGGCGGCGACGAAGCGGTCGGCGCGGGCGCCCTCGGTGATCTCGGGGGCCAACATCGCCATCGCTTCGGGGTAGTTGAGTTTTGACCCAAGGGCCCGGCGAGCGCGGGAGAACTGGCCGGCGAGAAAGACGAGCAGCTTGTCTTGCTCGTGCGGGGAGAGGTGCATCGGCGGCACTCCGGACGAAGTCGGGAGTCGGGAGTCGAACGTCGGAGTCTAGAGCGCGTCATGAAGATTCAGACAGCGGGAGGGCGATTCATTGCAGCAGCAGGCATGCGAAGGTCTAGAAGTGCAGCTCAACGACTGTCTCCGGGAGCTGTTCGTAGTCCGTCGCCAGCCGCCGGAACCGGATCGCCCAGTTGAACCGACGTGAAAGCGCGTTCAGCGCAACACGGCGAAGAACGCGCGCATGTCGCCGAGCAGCCTGTCCGGCTGCTCTAGGGCCGCGAAGTGACCGCCCCGCTCCAAGGCGGTCCAGTGAATGATGTCGTACGACTTCTCAGCCTGCGAACGCGGGGGAGGGGGGAACACGGGATCGGGGAAGGCGGCGACACCCGTCGGGACACGGATACGCGTGCCCGCGGGGAACGCGACCGACCCTTCCAGCCGGCGGCCGCGGTAGATCCAGGTAGAGGTCACGAAGGACGATGGCGCCACGTACAGCATGATGTTCGTGAGCAGGAGGTCCTCGTCGAACGCCTGCCACAGGTCGGGTCGGCCGTCTTCGATCCGAGGCACGTCCGCCCAGGCGCCGAACTTCTCCAAGATCCACGCCGCGACCCCGACCGGGCTGTCGGCCATGCCCACGCCCAACGTCTGCGGTCGCGTACCTTGCTCGTGGGAGTAGCCGGCCTCCACTTCGGCGAGCTCGGCCCTCCGCTCCGCCCAGGAGCGCTCCGCCGGCGTCTCGGGCTCCGCGTCCTCGGTCTGGACCCCGATCATGTTGAGATGCAGACCCAGGCAGGAATCGGGGTGATCGTGCCCGAGCCAGCCGCCGATGCTGGCGCCCCAATCGCCGCCCTGCACGAGGAAGCGGGCCCCACCGAACAGGTCGACCATGAGGCGGTGGAAGAGCTCCGCGACCCGTCGCGGTCCGATCGGCGCCTCGGGGCGGCCGGAAAACGCGTAGCCCGGCAACGAGGGCACGACGACGTCATGGCCGTCGGCGGTCAAGGGGGCGACGAAGTGCTCGAACTCGAGGAACGAACCGGGCCACCCGTGCAGGAGCAACAGCGGCGGTCGCGACCCGTCCCCGCGAGCGTGGACGAAGTGCAACCGTTCACCCAGCACGGTGGCCGTGAACTGCGGGAGCCGATTGAGCCGCTGCTCGTGGACCCGCCAGTCGTAGCGGTCGAGCCAGTGGCGCACGAGGCGGCGGAGATCGGCGAGACCGACGCCCGAACGCCACCCCCCGGCATCCGGAAAGGCGTCCCACTCGAAGGCCTCGACCTTGGTCCGGATAGCGGCGAGGCGCTCGTCGGGTATGGCAATGGTGAATTGCTCAGGTTGCATGTGGTGATGCGCCTCTCTTCGCGATCAGAGTTGCTCTTCAACAGCGGGCTTGCCAGAGACCAGACCTCGACGATCTTGCCGTCTCGGAAGCGACATGATACAGGCTCGGCGAACGAGACAGATGCTGGTCGGGGTTGTGCTCAGCCAGCCCCACCCTGCCGACCGTTCCGTGCTCCGTCCTCAGACAAGTCCATGACACGCTCTGGGGCAGGGCGCCACGTAATGGGTGGTGCGCTTGGCACGGGGACGGGGCGGCGAGTTGGGCGGATTGAACGATTCTTCTCGCTGCCGACCCGGCCGTCCGGCAGTTGGGTTCAAAAGCCCGGCCTCACCGAACGAAGTCCCGTGAACGGGATCAGAATGCGCGGCACGGGCAACGCGCGGCCAGCGGCAACCGGGACGACGAGGAGCCTCAATCGAGCTTCTTGTTTCACTCCACCGTGATTAGCGCGCCCGATCGGGCGTCTTATTTCAAGAATCGCCCCAAAATGAAACAAGATGCCCTGCCGGGCGGCGATCAGCGGCCTTCCTGCCGCCAATCTCCGGCTCACGCCGTCGGGAACGGCAGCGCGATCGCGTCCTTGCGGCCGGGGGCGGCGCCGGCGCGGAAGCGGGACAGGCGGACCTCCTCGTCCGGCAGTTCCGCCATCGCGCCTTCCGTCATCAGCTCGGCCATCTTGGCGCCGAGGGCGGGGCCGCACATCATGCCGTGGCCGCCGGCGGCGAGGACGAAGAAGCCGGGGACCGGTTCGTCGACGATCGGCAGGTGGTCGGGGGTGTAGTCGATGCTGGCGGCCCAGGCGCGGGAGATCGGGCACCCGGCGAGGGCGGGGAAATCCGCCTCCCAGACCGGGCGGGTCCGCTCGTGGTAGGCCCAGTCGTAGGCGAGTTGGTAGGGGGCGGTGCGGTCGGCGGTCTCGTCGGGGTTGCTCATCCCGAGCATGGTGCCGTGTTCTTCGGGGCGGAGGTAGTACCCGGCGGCGACGGCAAAGGCCATCGGAAAGTGGCCGGGTTCGCCGAGGGGCGCGTCGCCGAAGGTGACCACCTGGTGGCGGGCGGCGTGGGACGGGATCTCGACCCCGACCAGGGCGCCGAGGGCGGCGCAGCCGCGCGGGCCGCCGGCGTCGACGACCCGGTCGGCCCGGAACTCGCCGCGGGCGGTGGCGAGGCGAAAACTGTTTCCGGCCGGTTCGATGCCGCGGACCTCGGCCATCTCGAACAGGGCGACGGCCGCGTCGCGGTGGACGGCGAGGGTGATGTTGCGGGCGGCGATCGGGGGGTGGACGTAGCCGTCGGCGGCGGCGAAGGTGGCACCGGCGTAGCGGGACCAATCGAGGGCGGGGAAGCGGCGCCGGCCATCGGTGGGTTCGACCCACTCGCCGGCGACGCCGTGGCGTTGGCGGAGGGCGACCAGGTCCCGGAAGGCGGCGGCTTCGGCGGCGTCCGCGGCCAGGACGTAGTAGCCGGTGCTGGTCAACCCGCTGTCGAGGCCGATCTCCTCGCCCAGGCGGCGGTACAACTCCCGGGTGATCCGGCCGAGGACGATCGCGGCGACGGTGCCGCCCTGGGCGCGGACCATCCCGGCGGAGCGCGACGTGGCGCCCCAGCCGGCCCAGCCGCGCTCCAGCACGGCGCGCCGGCCGGCGCCGCGCCGCGCCAACTCGTGGGCGGTCCAGAGGCCGAGGTTGCCGCCGCCGACGACGGCGACGTCGTAGCGGTTGTGGCTGTGGTTGCGGTCTGACGACGGCGCGGGCATCGGCGGCTCCTTGGGGACGGGGCACGAGAGACGGGGGACGGGGGAGCAGTTTCCCACACCCTGGGCGCGTTGCGGCCCGGCAAGGGAGGGCGGATACTAGAACCCAAAATCGTTCGATCCGGGAGGAACGGTATGGCTCTGGCAATGACGCAGGCTCAAGACACGCCGGCGATCGCGCCGGGGGACGATCCGCGGGACCCCGGGATGATACGCGCGTTCTTCGAGCGGAACCCGGATCTGGTGCCGCTGGCGGACGAGATCGCCGAGCGGCTCCATGCGGCGTTCCCGGACGACGGGCCACCGGTGTTCGAGCTGCTGATGGAGCCAGAGGAAGACGACGATCCGGTGACGTTGTTCGTCATCGTGGACACGAGCCTCGACCCCGATATCGCCGAACCGCGACTGCGGTCCTTGTACCCCGCCTGGCTGCTGGATATGGTTCGGCGCACCCAGGGCCGCCTCCAGGCGAGCGTCGGCTACGCGTAGCGTGTTCGACTGGAACGACTACCTGACACTGGCCAAACGGCTCGCCAACGAACCCGACGAGGCATCTCAGCGGTCGGCGATCAGCCGAGCGTATTACGCGGCGTACCACGCCGCCGCCTCGTATGTCCGCGTTACGCGTCTGGTTCCGGCGTCCCGGTCGCTGAGCCATCGGTTGGTGTGGGCGACCCTTGCCACCGATCCGGACCTTGATCGGGCCGACGTCGGTGCGCGCGGGCGCGACCTCCAACAGGTCCGTAACCTCGCCGATTATGGGGCGTCATTCCCGGGCAACCTGGAGCGACGATCCCGCGGCGTCATCGTGCGTTCACAGGCCTTGCTGGACCTGATCGACAAACTCCCCTGATCCACCTGCCAACTCGGGAAGACGTCATGCGCTACGCGGTGCGAAACCTCGCAACGGGCGAATCGCGCGGGCGGTTCGAGACCGAGGGCGAGGCGTTGGCGCGGGTGGCAGCGCTGCTGGAGCAGGCCGGGCACGCGTTGGTTGAGGATCTGGAGGTGGCGATCGAGGACGACGACGGGGCCGTCGTCGGGGCCACGTCCGGGTCGGATCTGCTGGCGTGGGTGGGGGAGGTGTGGGCGGATCGCCCGGAGGAATGCTAGGCGGGTGAGGGGATTTCGCTCGGTTCGTAGTAGTGGCTGTATTGATACGACCCGGCCGTAACCAACTCGGAGTCGGAGAAGGGTGTGCCGGCGAAGCGGCCCGGGGCGACCGCGTCCATCGCGAACGGCGGGGCGCCGTCGGCGATCCAGGCGGCCAGGGCCAGCCCGACGCCGGGGGAGAGCGAGAAGCCGCTGCCGTTGCAGCCGGTGGCGAGCCAGAGGCCGGGCAGGTCCGGAACCGGGCCGGCGAGGAGGCGGCCGTCCGGGCTCATCGTGAAGAGGCCGCCGCGGTGTTCGGCGATCGGGGCGGCGACGGCGGCGGGCACCTGATCGGCGACGGCGGCGCCCATCCGGCGGAGCGGGGCGAGATCCAGGGGCGCGTCGGCCATCGTCCAGGTTGGGTGCTGGTCGGCGGGATCGAGCGGCAGGGGGTCGGCCTCGAAGCCGCCGAGCATCAGGCCGCCGCGGGCCGGGCGGGCGTAGACGGCGGCGTCGACGATGCGGACGATCGGCTGGTCCGGGGCGACGCCGGGGACCGGGACGGAGATGGTCAACTGGTGGCGCATCGGCGCGATCGGGACGGCCGTGCCCGCCAGGCGCCCGACCTGGGTGGCCCAAGCACCGGCGGCGTCGACCACGGTTTCGGTCGCGATCGGGCCGAATGGCGTCTCCACTCCGGCGACGCGACCGCTCTCGACCCGGATCGCGGTGGCGGGGGTGTGGCCGCGGACGATCATTCCGGCGCGTTCGCCCGCCGCTTGGTAGGCGGCCAGCATGGTCGCCGGTTCTTCGACGTAGCGGTCGTGGGGGGTGAAGAACGCGGCCAGCAGGCCGTCCGGCTCCAGCCAGGGGCAGCGGCGGTGGGCGTCGGCGGGGGAGACCTCCTCGATCTCGACGCCCCAGGCGCGGGACGCGGCGGCTTCGGCGCGGATCATCGCGGCGTGGGCGGGGGCGCGGGCGACGAGCAGGCTGCCGGACCGAACGTGGGGCAGGGGAACGCCGGTTTGGGCTTCGAACCGCTCCACCCGTTCGGCGCTGAGGCGGGCGAGGCGGGTCTTGGTCTCGCTCGCCTGGACGAGCCGGAACAATCCGGCGGCGCGGGGCGACGTTTGGGAGGCGGGGGCGAAGCGGTCGAGGACGACGGCGAGGACGCCGCGCTCGGCCAGGTGCAGCCCGACCGAGAGGCCGAAGGCGCCGGCGCCGATCACCACGGCGGCGGCTTCGGTCGGGAGGGCGGGGGCGGGGGTCGTTTCGGGCACGGCGGGTCTCCTCTTGGGGAACGGCGTGGCGGTATTGTCCACGGGCGGTGGGGTGGGGCAAGGGGGACGGCGACGGTGGTTCTCGGGGTAGACGCGCCGCCGCAAACCCGGCTCGGGGGTGACAACCCGCGAGGAGGAAACGGCCGACGCCGCCCCCGGGTGGTACCATCCCCGTCGGCGCCCGCGCGGACCACGCGGGCGCGCCGAAGCCGTCCGCGCAACGGTGCGCGGGCGGGGGGCGCGGATCGGTTGGGGGAGACCCCACCGGTTCGGCGACGCGCCGGGTCACCCACCGCCCCGGCGCGCCCGTTTCGCCCCGCTGGTCCGCTGAGCGGTGGCGAGAGGAACCGGCGCCATGCAGGGTCGTTGGCGTGTTGGCCCGTCCGGAACCGGCGGTTCCGGGTTCGTGCGGATCGGCGAGTACCTGATCGAGCGGTTGCGCGCCCACGGCGTCGAGCACGTCTTCGGGGTCCCCGGCGACTTCGTGCTCGGGTTCTACGACCAGCTCGAACGCTCCGAGATGATGGTCGTCAACACCTGCGACGAGCAGGGGGCCGGGTTCGCGGCCGACGCCTACGCCCGGCTGCGCGGCCTCGGCGCGGTCTGCGTCACCTACGGCGTCGGCGGCCTGAAACTGGCCAACACCACCGGCCAGGCCTACGCCGAGTCGTCGCCGGTGGTGGTGATCAGCGGCGCGCCGGGGCTGGCCGAGCGCGAGGCGCAGCCCCGGCTCCACCACAAGGTGCGGGTCTTCGACACCCAGCGGTTGGTCTTCGAGCAATTGACGGTGGCCTCGACGGTGCTGGACGACCCGGCGACGGCCTGCCGCGAGATCGACCGGGTGCTGGGGGTGGCGGTCCGCCAGAAGCGGCCGGTCTACGTCGAGCTGCCGCGGGACATGGCCCTGGTCGAGGTGCCGCGCCCGGCGCCCGGCGCCCACCAGGAGCCGTTGCCGCGTTCCCACCCGGCGGCGCTGGCGGCGGCGCTGGCCGAGACGACGGCGTTGCTGGCGGCGGCGCGGCGGCCGGTGGTCGTGCTCGGGTTGGAAGTCCAGCGGTTCGGCTTGCAGGAGAAGACGCTGCGCTTGATAGAGCGGACCGGGATCCCGGTCGCGGTGACCCTGCTCGGCAAGTCGGCGATCGGGGAGCAGCACCCGCGCTTTCTCGGCGTCTACGCCGGGCGGATGGGGCGGGAGGACGTCCGCGCCTACGTCGAAGACAGCGACTGCGTGCTCCTGCTCGGGGCGCCCTTGAGCGACGTCGACCTCGGCGGCGACGCGACGCCGCTGGACCCGGCGCGGACGATCCAGGTCGAGGCCGAATGCCTGTCGGTCGGCCACCACGTCTACGAGAAGGTCCGCCTGGCCGACTTCATCGGGGCGCTGGCGGATGCCGATCTGCCGCCGCGGGACGCGGTGGACCTGCCGCGCCCGCCCCGCGACGACGCGCCGACGATCCCCGGGGCGCCGATCACGGTGGCGCGGTTGTTCGCGCGGTTGGCGGGGTTTCTGACCGACGAGACGGTGGTGATCGCGGAGCCGGGAGACGCGCTCTTCGGCGCCGCCGATCTGCCGGTGCGGCAGTGCGCGGAGTTCCTGGCCCCGGCCTACTACGCCTCGCTCGGCTTCGCGGTGCCGGCGGCGATCGGAGCGCAGTTGGCCGACCCGGCCCTGCGGCCCCTGGTGCTGGTCGGGGACGGCGCGTTCCAGATGACGGGGATGGAGCTGGCGACGGCGGCCCGGTTCGGGCTCAACCCGATCGTGGTCCTGCTCAACAACGCCGGCTACGTGACCGAGCGCCTGATGGTGGACGGGCCGTTCAACGACGTGCTGCCCTGGGCCTACCACCGGATCCCGGAGATCCTGGGGACGGGCCGCGGTTTTGCCGTCGAGACCGAGGGCGACCTGGACGCGGCGCTGCGCGCGGCGACCGCGCAGCCGGACGGGTTCTGTTTGCTGGACGTGCGACTGGATCCGGGCGACGTTTCGCCCGCGCTGCGGCGGTTGACGGCGCGTTTCGGAGCGGCGGCGCTGGCGGAGGCGTGAAATCCCCCTATCCCCCCAACCCCCCTTCCCCCGATCGCGGGGGGAAGGGGGGAGCCGAGGGGGGGGATGTACACCCCTCTACGTCGAACGACGTACGCGGCCCGGCGCGGCGTTGTTTGGACCGCGCAACCGATTAGGTACTCCAAGCGATGCCGGGGGGCGCCCGGCTGCCTACCATAGAACCCGTCGCCAACGGTGATGACCCCGGGTGTCGGGGCCACCGGGCGACGGGCCGATGGTTGGCATCACGAGGGGGTTCCCCTCAGGAGTACCGCGCATGTTCCAGTTCAGATCCGGGTTCCGGTTGTTCACGTTCCTGCTCCCCGCGCTGGCGTTGGCGCTGGGGATGGCGTTTGGCGGCGCTTCGCCAGCGCGGGCCGGTGAGGGGACCGGTTCGATCACGATGTCGGTCGAAGAGTGCCCGGCCGGGGTGCGCCCGGGCGACGACCTGTCCGGTTGCAACGTCACCTACGCTCAGTTGCCGCCGAACGCTTTCACCCTGCTCACGCCCGGCGGCGAGACCCTGACGATGGACGACGCGACGACCGGCGACGGCGGCTTCGGCTGGCAGGGGCTGGAGGTCGGCACCTACACGCTGACCCAGGTCGCGCTGGCCGCCAAGTACGACGCCTACCAGTTCGCGGGTTTCGCGGCCAACACCCCGGCCACGATCACCCTCACCGCCGAAGCCCCGGACGCCGGGATCACCGGCTACAACTTCTTCCCGGCGGCCGGCGAGCCGGTCGACACCGACGGCGACGGCCTCTCCGACGGCCTGGAAGAGGACCTCGGCACCGACCCGAACGACACCGACTCCGACGACGACGGCGCCACCGACGGCGCCGAGTACGACGCCGGCACCGACCCGCTCGACGCCAACGACGTGCCGGGCCAGGGCGAAAGCAGCATCATCGTCTACGCCGCGACCTGCCCGGTCGCCTACGCCGGCAACAACTTCTTCAACGACTGCGACGCAACCGCCGGCATCGACTTCGCCCTCGGCGTCCCGGCCTCGGAGTTCTTCGCCAGCCAGACCACCGACGCCAACGGCAACGCGGTCTTCGCCGGCCTCGACGGCGGCCTCTACGTCCTGGCCACCGATCTGCCGGGCGACGCGCTGGAGGACATCGAGGTCTTCTGCGAGGTCCCCGGCGCGACCGAGCCGCGCCCGATCGAGCGCAACAGCCTGACCAGCGTCACCGTCGAGCTGCTGGGCCAGGAAGAGCTGTCCTGCACCTTCTACGTCATCCCGGCCGACGCCGGCCAGCCGGACGTGACCAAGACCCCGACCGCGAAGCCGAGCGGCACCGCCGTTCCGGTGGTCGGCCTGCCGAACACCGGCGCGGGCGCCGCCACCGAGAACTCTGCCACCGGCGCCTGGCTGGTGGTGATCCTGGCCGCGGGCGTGGCCGTGGCCGGCGCGGGCGCAACGGCGAGCCTGGCCCGGCGACGGGCGTAGGCCTCGCCCAAACGACCCGTTCCACTCTCAGCCCCTCCCCCGAACTCGGGGGAGGGGCTTTTTGTTTGTGCGTGATTTGGATACGGGAACGGGTCAACCCGGGCCAGCCCTCTCCCGGACGCAGGCGAAGGAACTGAACGCCGCTCATTGGGCGTGGGATTCGCTCGTTCATCCGCGATTGACCACCCTAATTGAGGGAACCTAATCCCCTCCCCTGGTGTGCGGGAGAGGGGTGGCCCGCAGGGCCGGGGTGAGGGCTACTCTCCCACCGGCCGGATCTCCTCCGTGCACTCGTAGTGGTCGACGATCGCTTCGGCGACGAGGTGCTCTTCGCCGGGAAGGACGAAGGAGTCGCGCCAGCGGTGGCCGAAGACGGCGCGGAGGGAAGCGAGATCGCGCCAGATCGACATCAGCAAGAACTCCTGGGGCGGGTCCTCCAGGGGGGCACCGACGTGGAGCGAGACGAGGCCGGGGGCGTCGGCGATCATCGGCACGGCCCGCTCCTTCAGCCAGCGGTCGTAGGCCTCGTGCATCCCGGGTTGGACCCGCGACCGGTAGACCCGGACAATCATCGCGCGCCCCTCCTCGCGGTCGGGTGCCCCGTGGGCGTTCGACCGCCCCGCCGATTCGCCACGTCCCGATCCGCCGATTCTACCAACCGGCGGCCGGGCCGGGGGCGACCCGCTTGACCGTGCCCCGGCCCGGCCGCAACAATGCGACCCCGCTGGCCCACCCGCGACGGTGCCGGCTCCGGCACCGGCATCGGCACCGTAAGCGGAGGCGTTGATGAGCGACCCGATCCCCGATCCTCAGGACGACGCGATCGTTTGGCGCCCAACGCCGGAGTACCTGGAGCGGAGCCGCCTGCGGCGGTTCTCCGAAGGGGCCGGGGCGGCGTCGGTCGCGGCGCTGCGGGCCGAGGCCGCCGCCGACCCGGAGTGGTATTGGGACGCGGTGGTGCGGGATCTGGACCTGGAATGGTCGCGGCCGTACGCCCGGGTGCTGGAGCTGGACGAGTCCGCCGGACCGGCCTGGCCGACCTGGTTCCGCGATGGCCGGTTCAACTACGTCCACAACGCCCTCGATCGCCACGAGGCGGGGACGCGGCGGAACCAACTGGCGGTGATTTGGGAGGGGGACGACGGCGCGGTGCGTCACCTCTCCTACCGCGACCTGGCGGCGGAGACCAACCGCCTCGCCAATGCGCTGCGCGCCCTCGGGATAGGCAAGGGGGACCGGGTCGGGATCTTTCTGCCGATGGTGCCGGAAACGGTGGCCGCGACGCTGGCCTGCGGCAAGCTGGGCGCGGTCTACCTGCCGATGTTCTCCGGGTTCGGCGCCGACGCCCTGGCCTCCCGGCTGCGGGACGGCGAGGCGAGCCTGCTGATCACCGCCGACGGTTTTTTCCGCCGCGGGAGCGTCGTGCCCCTCAAGGCGACGGCCGACGCGGCCCTGGCCGAGGCGCCTTCCGTCCGATCCTGCCTGGTGCTGCGGCGCACGGGCGTGGAGGTGCCCTGGACCGCCGGCCGGGACGTCTGGTGGCACGAGGCGACCGCCGGGCTGCCCACCCAGGCGACGACGGAGGACACGGGCGGCGACGACCCCTACATGATCATCCACACCTCCGGCACCACCGGGCGGCCGAAGGGCGCAGTCCACGTCCACGCCGGGTTCCCGATCAAGGCGGCGCACGATCTGGCCTACTGCTTCGACCTGCACGCCGACGACACCCTCTTTTGGCTGACCGACCTCGGCTGGATGATGGGGCCGTGGGCGATCGGCGGCGGGCTGATGCTGGGGGCGACCCTGGTCTTGTTCGAGGGCACGCCGGATCATCCCGCGCCGGACCGGCTCTGGCGCTTGGTCGAGGACCACGGGGTCACCGTCCTCGGCGTCGCGCCGACGGCGATCCGGGCCTTGATGGCCAAGGGCGACGATTGGATCCGGGGGCGGGACCTGTCGTCGTTGCGGGTGCTGGGGTCGACCGGAGAAACCTGGAACCCGGGACCGTGGCGGTGGTACTTCGGCCGCATCGGCGGCGGCCGGTGCCCGGTGATCAACTACTCCGGCGGCACCGAGACCGGCGGCGGGATCGTCGGCTGCACCACGATCGAGCCCCTAAAACCGTGCGCGTTCACCGGGCCGATCCCGGGGATGGACGCCGACGTGGTCGACGAGGCGGGGTCCCCGGAGCGCGGCGCGGTCGGGGAGCTGGTGGTGCGCCAACCCTGGGTCGGGATGACGCGGGGATTTTGGCGCGACCCGGAGCGGTACCTGGACACGTACTGGTCGCGCTTCCCGAACGTCTGGGTCCACGGGGATTTCGCCGAGGTCGACGAGGACGGGTTCTGGTTCATCCGGGGGCGGTCGGACGACACGCTGAAGGTGGCGGGGAAGCGGGTCGGACCGGCGGAGGTGGAGTCGGCGGCGGTGGCGCACCCGGCCGTGCAGGAGGCGGCGGCGATCGGGGTGCCGCACCCGGTCAAGGGGGAGACGGTGGCGGTCTTCTGCGTGCTGGCACCGGGGACGGGGGACGCGGCCGATCCGGCGCTGGCGGAGTCGGTGCGGCGCCTGGTCGGAGAGCGCCTGGGGGCGGCACTGCGGCCGGAAACGGTGCAGTTCGTCGCGGAGTTACCGAAAACCCGGAACGCCAAGATCATGCGCCGGGTGTTGCGGGCGGCGTTCCTGGGGTTGCCGGCGGGGGACCTGTCGGCGCTGGAGAACCCGGGGTCGGTGGCGGGGATTGCGGGGCTGGGGCCGGGGCACGAATCGTAGGGGCGACCCGATGTGGTTGCCCGATCCTCCGGCCACGCCAGGTCGCCCCAATCGAGAACGGAGGCCGGCGCATGCACGATCCGAGATTGCCGGATCGTCAGTCGGCGCGATTGCGCGGGTACGATTACGCGACGGCGGGGGCGTATTTCGTGACGATCTGCACGCAGAACCCGGCGTGCCTGTTTGGAGACGAGGTGAATGGGGAGATGGCGCTAAACCTGGCGGGGGTGGTTGTGGAGCAGTGGTGGCATCAGATTGGGAACACGTTCCCGACGGTGGTGACGGACGCGTTCGTCGTGATGCCCAACCACATCCACGGGATCGTGTTCCTGGGTGCCCAGGAATCGGACGAGGGTTCCTGGCCCAACGCCGTCCGGCGATCCCACGGCGCCGTCCCTGGCCCGCGTCATCCAATGGTTCAAAACCGCCACCACCCGCGACTGCATCCGCGGCGTCCACACCCTAGATTGGCTCCCCTTCGACCGCCGTCTCTGGCAACGTAATTACCACGAACACGTCATCCGCCACGGCCGCGCCCTGACCAGATTCGTGCGTACATCGCCGCCAACCCCGCCAACTGGGCGACCGACGAGGACCACCCGGTCACCGTTCCCCGCTGGACCCGGACCGGCGACCTATTGCCTTCCCGCCAATCCCCTGATAGAACATCTGTACGATTGCTGTCGCTCCGGATGCTGTCATCAGGAGGGAACCCGATGCCCGCGACCACCGTCGCCGTCGCCGACGAGACCACCCTCGGCGCGCGGACCAACGAACTGACGCTCGATTTCCTAACCGAGCGCGTCACGGCGCGGGAGGTGATCCGCGCCCGCGTTTACCAAGAGGTGACCGAGCACAACGCCGCCGGGACCGGCATCTTTCGTGGGTTGGTGGTGCCGCGCGCGGACCCCGCCGGACCCGGCGTGGCCGGGAAGACGCGACGCCGGATCGACTGGCGGGAGCAGTACGAGCGCGCCCTGGCCGGGTTCGCCGCGAACGGGTTTCTGCTCCTGGTCGACGATCGCCAGGTACGCGACCTGGACGAGGAGGTGGTGCTGCGCCACGACACGACGGTGACGTTCCTCAAGCTCGTGCCGCTGGTGGGGGGCTGAGCGTGGCCATCCTGGCGCGGTTGAAACGGGCGGTGGCCGGGGTGACTCGGACCGAACCGGCGTCCGCCGATCCCGAGCGCGCCGCCGCCGCGGCGATGTTGGACGATTACCTGCGCGACGCGCGAGCGCTCGAGGGGTACTGGAACGGGGCGAAGGCGTCGGCGTTCGCGGCCGGCCGGACGATCCTGGAGGCCGATCCCCAATGTCAGGTCGCGGTGGTTCGCGCGGCGGCCGCGGCATCGCGGCGGATCGCGGCGCGGCGCCCCGGGACTAAAGCGGTCGGGCACGATCGCCACGCGTTGGAGGCGTTGCTGACGGCCTTGGCCCGCCGGCGTCTCCCGTATAGCGATACCGACGTCGAGGATCTGCTCGGGATCCTGGCGACCCACGCCGATGTCTGGTCGTGGTCGTTCCCGTCGGCCGCGATCCTCGGCGCCGTGGCGCGGAGCGATGCCGCGCGAACCCTCACCCCGGCCAGCCGAGCCAGCCTCACCCGGCTCCGGGCGCTGGGCGCGGCCCAACCGGCGGGGCGACGGCTCGGCCCGAGCTTGGACGGGATCGACGCCTTGCTCGGCGTGGTTAAACCGGCCGAGGAGATCGTCGACGAGCGGGACGATTGGGGCCGCCACGCGCGGGCGGCCTTGGCCGCGATGGACGGCGCGGAGCGCGATGCCTGGCGCGGGGTGCTGGACCACGCGGTCAAGGCGACCGGCGCGACCCCGTCTGGGACGTGGCGGAAGACCGCCGGGGAACGGGTCGCGGCGGTCGGCGCCGATCGCTTCGCCGCGACCGCCATGGCGTGGCTGGAACTCCTCGGGCAACCGTCGGCGAAGTCCGGCTACCGGGACGGCGGCGGGATCGACGTGCCGTCGGTCGTGGTCGCCGAGCGCAACGGCGACGTCCTTAAGGGGCTGGCCTGGTCCTGCGCCGAGGTCGGCACGCCGGCGGTGGCGCGGGCGTTGGGCGCCGCCGCCGAGGCCTGCTTCAAGAAGGTTCCCGGCGTCGGGGCGCGCTCGCTCAAAGTCGGCAACGCCTGCCTCTGGGCGCTCGGAGAGATACCGGGGACCGAGGGCGCGATCCAACTCCTTCGGCTGCGCCACCGGGTGACGTTCCCCCCGGCTCGGAAGGCGATCGAGGCGGCGGTCGAGCGGGCCGCCCTTCGGACCGGGATGAACCGCGACGACCTCGACGACCTGGCGGTGCCGACCTACGACCTGGTGGACGGCCGGCGGCGGGTCCCCTTCGGCGATTTCGCCGCGGAGATCGTCGTCTCCGGCGTCAACCGGGTCGAGCTGCGCTGGTTCGGCGCCGACGGCACGGCGCGGCGGACCGAACCGGCCACGGTCAAGCGAGACTTCGCCGACGAACGCAAGGCGCTCAAGGCGACGATCGGCGACCTGAACGCGATGCTGCCGGCGCAGCGGGACCGGATCGAGCGGTTGCTGCTCGGCGAGCGGACCTGGGCGCTGGCCGACTGGCGAGAACGGTACCTCGACCATCCGCTGCTCTCGACCCTCGCGCGGCCCTTGATCTGGCGGTTCGCGGACGGCGACCGGGTCGTCCTCGGGGCCTGGCGGGATGGCCAGATCGTCGACGCGGATGACCGGGGACTGGGCGACCTGTCTCCGGAGACGCGGGTCGGTCTCTGGCACCCGGTCGGGAGCGATCCGGCGGCGGTGGGGGCGTGGCAGCGGTGGCTGGAAGGGCACGGCATCGTCCAGCCGTTCAAGCAGGCCCACCGCGAGGTCTACGTCCTAACCGAGGCGGAGCGTCGGACCGTCACCTACTCCAACCGCTTCGCCGGGCACCTCCTGCGTCAACACCAATTCCTGGCCTTGTGCCAGGCGCGCGGCTGGCGCTACCGGCTCCAGGGCGGCTTCGACGACAGCAACACGCCGACGATCGCGCTGCCCGCCCACGGGTTGACGGTCGAGTACTGGGTCGCGCCGGTGACCGAAGGCGACGAAAGCATGACCGGCAGCGGGACCAGTTTTCTGATCAGCACCGACCAGGTGCGGTTCGTCCGCACCGAGGACCGCGAACCGGCGCCGCTGGCGGAGGTGCCGCCGCTGGTGCTGACCGAACTGCTGCGCGACGTGGACCTCTTCGTCGGCGTCGCCAGCGTCGGCAACGACCCGACCTGGGCCGATGCCGGGCCGGAGCGGTACCGCCACTACTGGACGGCGTTCGCGTTCGGCGACCTGTCGGCCACGGCCGAGACCCGCCGCGCCGTCCTCGACCGCCTGCTGCCCCGGCTGGCGATCGCCGAGCGGTGCGCGCTGGAGGAGCGGTTCCTGGTCGTCCGGGGCGATCGCCGGACCTACAAGATCCACCTGGGCAGCGGCAACATCCTGATGGAACCGAACCACCAGTACCTCTGCATCGTGCCGGCGCGGGGCGCCGCCGTCAGCGACCCGTCCTCGGGCGTGTTCCTTCCGTTCGAGGGCGACGCCCAACTGGGCGTGATCCTGAGCAAGGCGTTCCTGCTCGCCGCCGACACCGCGATCACCGACCCGACGATCCTGCGCCAGTTGAACCGCTGACCCGGTAATTGACAACGGAAGGCGGGGCGGCGCAGGATTGGGGCGTCATCGAGATGGGAGGTACGCCATGGTGACGATCGCGCGATCCCCCGGTCTGACCTACGAAGACCTGGAAAAGATGCCGGACGACGGACGCCGGTACGAATTGATCGACGGAGAGATCGTCGTGGCCGCGTCGCCGAGCGAGGCGCACCAGGAACTGATCTTGAGGCTGGTCGACGCGTCCCGCCCGTTCGTCCGGGACCGTCGCCTGGGTCGCGTCATCATCGCCCCGTTCGATGTCCGGCTTTCGGAGCGGGATGTGGTGCAGCCGGACATCCTGTTCGTCAGCAACGAGCGGCTAGGCATCCTCCGCGGCAACCACACCGTTGGGGCTCCGGACCTAGTGGTGGAGGTACTGTCGCCCTCGACCCACGGCCGAGACGAGGGGGCGAAGCTGGCGCTCTACGCCGCCCATGGGGTGCGCGAGTACTGGCTGGCCGACGCCTACGCCGCTCGGCCCACCTTCCGCGGTCTGGCGCTGACGCCGGAGCGGGTGCGGATGCTGCCCCAGCAGGGCGATCTGGTTCGTTCGGAGGTGTTGCCGGGGTTGGCGATCGACGTCGCGGCGTTGTTTGCGGATCTGCCGTAGGTTGCCTGGTTCCCGGGACCGGCCGGGCTCACGCGGAGACGGCGGGTTCCGCGCCGGGGCGGAGGGCGGCGGCGATGCCGGAGAGATGGGCGCCGTGGCAGGTGGAGAAAAAGTCGGGCGAGGTGGCGTCGCCGGCGAAGAAGAGGCGGTGTTCGAGGGCACGGGCGAGGTCGGGGCGGCGGGCGGCGTGGCCGGGACGGGCGGCGGCGTAGGCGCCGAGGATGGTCGGTTCGGCGCCCCAGCGGGAACAGGCGGCGACCCCTAGGTGGACCGCGACGGTTGAACCGAGGGCGCCGCGGATGGTGTCGCGGACGGCGGCGATCAGCTCGGCGGCACCGGCGCCGACGACGGCAAGATCGATCGGGGTGGCGATGCGGGCCATGGCGGCGGTCCTTTGGGTGGGCGGTTGGCCGGCGATCGTTCGGCTCGGGGCGTCACGATCAGGGAGTGGGCGATCGTTCATGGTCGCCCGCCCTCCGGTCAACGATTGAAGCCGGCCACCAATCCGCGCCAGCTTACGTCTTCTCCGGATCGTGGCCCCAGTTCTTGAGCGAAGCCGCCCACGGCGTCCCGGTGGTGTCGCCGTCGGGCCGTTGGGCGAGGTGGCGGTGGACGTAGCCGGTCACCTTGCGCATGTGGGCGAGGTCGGCGTCGTCGTAGTCGGCCTTGTTCTTGGCGAGGATGGCGACGATCTTCCGGCCGGACTCGTGGCCGGTGGATTCGTCGCCCTCGTGGTCTTTCTGGCCGACCTCGTTGGACTGGTCGGTCTGGAGCCAGGCCTGGAGTTCGCCCCTGGTCATGGTGACGGCGTCGTCGAACGCCCGGATAATCTCGTCGCGGTCGTCGGCCATCGTTGCCCTCCCCGAATACGGTCGGTCGCCTGCTCGCGCCGGATGCAACGGGCATGCCAGGCGACCGGGACCACGGTGGCGAGAGCAGCCGGGCCTTCCGCCGCCCGCTACGGCTGGAGCAGTTCTTCGACGGTGACGAAGGCGTAGCCGTCGGCGGCGAGGGTGTCGATCAACCCGGGCAGGGCGAGCTGGTCGGTGCCGTCGGAACCGACGTGCATCAGGATGATGCCGCCGGGTTCGGCGGTGCCGCCGCACCATTGGATGATCTCGGCGGCGGTCCACTGCCGCCAGCCCTGGGAGTCGCAGCTCCAGAGGACGGTGACGTGGTAGCCGGCGTCGTAGACGTCCTTGGCGGAGATCGGCCCGATATCCCCGTAGGGTGGCCGGAAATAGGGCCGCATGTCGTAGCCGCCGGTGATGTCCTTGACGATCCGCTCCGTGCTGGCGATTTCTTCCCGCCGGTCCTCGGAGGTCAGGTTGTGCTCGGGATTGTTGGCGCCGGTGAAGGAGCGGTGGCTGTAGGTGTGGTTGAAGAGCATGTGGCCGTCGTTGGCGATCCGCTTGACGAGGTCGGGGTTGGATTCCGCCCACGCGCCGGTGAGGCCGAAGCTGGCCTTGATGCCGCGCCGCTGGAGCTCGTCCAGGATCTCCTCGGTGTAGCCGCGGTCCGAGCCGAGGTCGAAGGTGAGGGCGATCTCGCGTCGCCCGCTGGTTCCCTGGTAGACGAGTTGGGTGGACCCGGAGCCGTCTTCGGCCGGGGTCGGGAGGCGGGTCGGGAGGGCGACGGCGCTCGACCCGGCGGGCGCGGTCGCGGTCGTCGCGGTCGTCGTGGTCGTCGCGGTGGGTTGCGGTCCGGGGGTGACGGTGGCGCCGATCAGGACGGTGCCGCCGCCGCCGACGGCGCCGAAGTACTCGACGATCGCGGCCTCGTAGGCGGCGACGATGGTCTCGTGGCCTTCGGGGCTGACGACGAACGGGAAGTCGTCGTCGTTGGAGAGGAAGAGCGCCTCGACCACCGCGCCGGGCATCGTGGAGCCGACGAAGTTGCGGGCCGGCACGTCCGGCGAGAGCACCACGTAGTGGTCGAAGGTGCCTTCGTCGCCGTCGACCGGGTCGTAGAGGGTGTCGTCGGCGGCGCCGCGGAAGGTGGTCTCGTGGCCGGCGGCGGCGAAGCCTTCGCCCAGCTTGGTCGTCACCAGCTCGGCAAAGCGCTGGCTGTCGTCGCTGAACTGGCGGTCCTTGACCCACCAGGCCTCGTAGCCGTTGAGGGCGAGGTTCTCGGCGCCGTTGATGTGCATCGAGACCAACAAGTCGGCGCCGGCCTCGTTGCAGAGGGTGACGCGGGCCTGGAGTTCGTCCAACTCGTCGGGGAACTCCGCGGTGCCGACCTCGCCGTCGCCGTTGACGTCGGCCAGGGTGGCGTTGAGGAGGGCATCGTCGCGCCGGGTGAGGACGACGCCGAAGCCGCGCGCCTTGAGCCGTCCTTCCAGATCCAGCGCCTGCTTTAGAACGAGGTCCTTTTCCTGGATCAGCTCGCCGGTCGCCGGGTCCTCGCGGACCTTGCCGAGGTCGATCCCGCCGTGGCCGACGTCGAGGCAGACGACGGGGGCGGCGTCCGCCGGGGCGACCGGTTGGGCGGTGGCGGTCGGCGCGGGCGGCGCGGTCGGCGCGGGCGGGGCGGCCGGGGGCGCGGTGGCGGTGGTCTGGGGAAGGGGCGGGATGATGGCGGCGTCGCCGACCGGGGGCGGGTTCTGGGTGCCGTTCGATCCGCCGCCGTCGAAGCCGGCGACGACCAAGGCGCCGGCGAGGACGAGGGCGGCCAGCAGGGCGAGTGCGGTGCCAGCGAGGAGCAGGCGGTCGTTGCCCCGGCGGCGGGCGATGGCGGGTCGCGCGGTGGTCGCGCGGCGGGACGAGGCGGCGCGCGAGGCGGCGGCCAGGCGGGCTTGGTTGCCGCCCGCGGAGGCGCGGGGACGCGCCTGGCGATCGGGTCCGGGCGATCGAGAAGGTTCCATATCGCTAACGGTAGCACATCCTCGGGGGAGCATTCTGGGTGTACGGACGGTTTACGCCGGGGCGTCGGCGTCGGCGTCCGGGGGGACCGGGGAAGGGTGGAAGGGGGAGCTTTCGGGGCGGTCGGTGACGCCGACCTTGGAGCGGAAGACGTAGGTGTCGGACAGCCAGATCCGCTCGACCACCGGCACCGCGGCGGCGATCGGGAGGGCGAGCAGGACGCCGACGATGCCGAGCAGTTGGGCGCCGACCAAGACGGCGATCAGCACGGCGAACGAGGAGATCTGGAGCGTGGAGCGGTAGATCCGGGGCACGATGACGTAGTTCTCGATCTGCTGGTAGGCGATGTAGAGGACAAAAACGGCGATCCCGACGGGAACCGAGACGGTGAAGGCGAGCAGGGTCGCCGGGGCGGTCGCGATCAGGACCCCGGCGATTGGGATCGCGTCGGCGAAGGCGGCGACGATGGCCAACAGCACCGCCTGGGGCACGCCGAGCAGGGACAGCACGGCGAAGGTGTAGATGCCGAACAAGGCCGAGGTGATCAGCTGGCCGGCGACGTAGCCGGAGACGACGCGGCTGATCTCCGGCAGGGCGCGGCGGACCTTCATCCGCTGCCCCGGCGGCAAATAGCGCAGCAGCCAGTCGTCGATCCTGCCCCCATCCACCAGCAGGTAAACGGTCAGGACGAGCACGATCAGGGCGTTGCTGACCGCGCCGACCAGGGTCGCACCGACGGCGAGGGCGCCGGAGAAGAGCGTGGTCGGGTCGGCGGCGCCCTGGTCGGCGGTCGAGCGGAGGCGCTCCAGCACGTCGGGGTAGTCGGCCAGGATCCCTTCGGCGTCCTCGACGTAGGAGGGCAGGTTCTCCGCGAAGTCCCGTCCCTGGGTGATCAAGGGCGGGACGACGATCGCCAGTACGCCGATCACGGCCACCAGCAGCGCCAGCATCACCGCGCCGACCGCCCGCGCCCGGGGCCAGCCGCGCTTCTCCAGGGCGAGCGCGGCCGGATCCAGCGCGGCGGCGAGCAGCACCGAGATCACCAGCAGCAGCAGCAGCGACCAGAGCTTGGTCAGCAGCCAAATCGCGGCGACGACGAGGACGATCTTGGCGAGGGTGCGGAAGGGGACGTCGAGTTTGGTGGTGGGCGCCGCCGGTGGCGCGGGTGACGGCGCGGGTGGTCGGTTGGCTTCGCCGGACATGGTGGTGTTCCTTCCCATGGCGGGCATTCTATCGGGGTCGGCGACGGGACGCGGGGGCGAATCATCGCGCCCTGTCCCTCGCGTGGAGAATCGCCTGGCCCGCATCGTGCGGCTAAGGATCGAATGGGGCACCTCCGGTTCGGGGGTTGCCCGAGGACGAGCGAGGAGCGAGGAGGTACGAACGTGCGCGGAACACGAATCGGCATCAGGGCCATCACGGCGGCGATCGCGATGGCGCTGGCGTTGGGCGGTCCGGCGGCGGCGCTGGCCCAGGGGACGCCCGCGGCGGGCGGGGAAAGCGGCGCCCGGGTGTTCGAGCTCCCCGGGGACATGGTCTACCCCGAGGGCGTGACCTACGACGGGCGGACGGGCGAGTTCTACGTCGGCTCGACGGGCGATGGGACGATCTTTCGTGGCGACGTGGTCACCGGCGAGATCGAGGTCTTCTCGGAGGGCGGCAGCGACGGCCGGACCATCGCGGTCGGGATGAAGATCGACGGCACCGGCAAGCTGTTCGTCGCCGGCGGACCGACCGGCATGGTCTGGGTCTACGACACGCGGACCGGCGACCTGCTGGCGTCGTTCGCCAACGGCCTGGGCCAAGGTGAGACGTTCCTCAACGACATCGCGCTGACCTCGGGCGGCGACGCCTACGTCACCGACTCGTTGAACCCCGTGCTGTACCGGGTGTTGGGGGCCGACATCCCGTTCGAGGCCCCGGCCGCGACGCCGAGCGCCGGCGGCGCGGGCGCGACCCCGGCGGCGGGCGCGACGCTGGAGCCGTTCGTCGAGTTCGAGGGGACGGCGCTCCAGTACGTCGAGGGGTTCAACCTGAACGGGATCGTGGCGACGCCGGACGGCGCGGCGCTGATCGTGGTCCAGGGCAACACCGGCGCGCTCTACCACATCGACATCGCCTCCCAGGCGATCACGGAGGTGGACCTGGCCGGCGAGACCGTGACCGGTGGCGACGGGATGCTGCTGGCCGGGCAGACGCTGCACGTGGTCAACCAGGGCCAGATCACGCCGGTGGAGCTGGACGAGGATTTCCTGACCGGCACGGTCGGCGAGCCGTTCGCGGACCCGTCGTTCCAAGGGCCGACGACGATCGCGATGTACGGGAGTTGCCTGCTGGTCGTGAACGCCCAGTTCGCGGCGCGGGAAAGCGGGACGCCGGAGCTGCCGTTCACCGTGGTCGGGATCCCGGTCCCGGCGGCGGATTCGGCGACGCCGGTGGCCGGTTCGGGAACCGAGTGCTAGAGGAGGACGGCCCGGAGAGCGGTCCGGGACGCGACGCTTGGCGATCGGGCTGCCCGGACCCGAATCGCCTCCATCCAGAGCGTACCCGGGCACCCGCAGGCTGAACCAGAGAAGCCGGGTCAAGCCGGCCGAGACCGGGGCGGCGCCGGGACGGGACTCTTCCGTCCCGGCGCCGCCCCGTTGGTGGCGCGCGGAAGCGAGGGGATGTTGGTACCCTTCTTGCCGCCCGTCGAGCCAGCGTCGAATGGTGGCAAACGCGAGCGAAGGAGCGATGCGCAGTGGCGGTGAAGTTCGGCGTCTTCGTGCCCCAGGGGTGGAAGCTGGACCTGGTCGAGATCCGCGACCCGGTCGCCCAGTTCGCGGCGATGACGGCGGTGGCGAAGGCCGCCGACGCCGAGCCGGGCTGGCACTCGGTCTGGGTCTACGACCACTTCCACACCGTGCCGGAGCCGGCGCCGGAGACCACCTTCGAGTGCTGGACGGTCAGCGCGACGCTGGCCCGCGACACCGCGCGGGTGCGGATCGGCCAGATGGTCGGCTGCAACGGCTACCGCAACCCGGCCCTCTACGCCAAGATCGCCTCCACCGTCGACGTCGCCAGCGGCGGGCGGCTCGACGCCGGGATCGGCGCCGGCTGGTACGCGCACGAGTGGCGGGCCTACGGCTACGGGTTCCCCGAGGTCCCGCAGCGGATGCGGATGCTGCGCGAGGCGGTCCAGGTGATCCACCGGATGTGGACCGAGGAGCGGCCGGTCTTCCGGGGCGAGCACTACGCCATCGAGGGGCCGATCAACGAGCCGAAGGGCGTCCAGACCCCGCACATCCCGCTCTGGATCGGCGGCGGGGGGGAGAAGGTGACGCTGAAGCTGGTCGCCCAGTACGGCGACGCCTGCAACGTCGGCGGCGGCAACGCCGAGACCTGCCGCCAGAAATTGGAGATCCTCCAAAAGCACTGCGCGGAGGTCGGACGAGATTACGGAGAGATCGTGAAGTCCACCGGCGTCAACGTCTTTTTGGTCGACGAGGGCGCCAACCTGGAGCGGGCGACGGCGCAAGCGCGCGGCGCGACGCCCTACGAGGAGTTCGCCAAGGGGACCTGGGTCGGCACGCCGGACCAGATCGCGGAGCGGTTGCGGCCGGTAATCGACGCCGGGATCGACTACGTGATCGTCTACATGCCCCGCCTGGCTTACGATCAAGAGCCGCTGCGACGGTTCGCGCGGGAGGTGGTCCCGCACTTCGCGTGACCGTCATCCCGAGCGAGGCGACGGAGCTCTCGCCCACGGGCGACGTTCCGCCCAGGGGCACTGCCGCGGCAGGAGATCCTTCGCCTCGCTCGGGATGACGGGGGCTTCGCTCGGATCGACGGCGAAACGGTCGACCGAGGACTCAGGCATTCCAAACCGCCCGAAAGGACCACGCCGATGACGATGTCTGGGTTCGTGACCGAGGGGTTCCACCACGTTGCGCTGGTGGCGGGAGATCGGGGCGCGACCGTCGCGTTCTACCGCGACCTGCTGGGATTCTCGTTGGTCGACGAGGGTCGGCACGGGGACGGGGATCGGCTGGTCTTTGGGGACCCGGCGGGGCGACCCGGGACGCTGCTGGACGTGGCGGTGCGGCCAGGGGCCGGGCGCGGCGCCTTCGGCGTCGGCGGCGTCCACCACGTCGCGCTGGGGGTCGGCGACCAGGCGCAGCAGCTCAAGTGGAAGCGGCGGCTCACTGACGCCGGGGTGCCGGTCTCCGGGCCGTACGATCGGACCTGGTTCCACAGCATCTACTTCGCCGACCCGGACGGGCAGATCCTGGAGATCGCGACCGAGGGACCGGGGTTCGCGGTCGACGAGCCGGCGGAGGCGCTGGGCCAGGCGTTGATCCAGCCGAAGCCGCAGCGCTTGGTCGGACAGCGGGACGAGGCGGCGATCCGCGCCACCACCCACCCGGAGCCGGTGCCGGAGGTGGACGACGCGATGCGCCTCTGGGGCCTCCACCACGTCACCGGCTTCACCGGCGATCTGGACGCCGCCGGTGGCTTCTACGAGGGGGCGCTGGGGCTGCGCCTGGTTAAACGGAGCGTCAACCAGGACGACCCCGACACGCTGCACTACTTCTGGGCCAATTACGACGGGACGCGGGTGCTGCCCGGCAGCGACATCACGTTTTTCGGCTGGCCGGCGCACGCCCGCGGGACGCGGCCGGGCGTTGGCCAGACCGACCACGTCGCGTTCCGGGCCAAGGACGCGGACCAGCTCCTAGCCTGGCGGGAGCACTTGGCGGACCGGGGGATCGCGGTCTCGGCGGTCGAGGACGACGGTCCGTTCCAACGGGTCACGTTCCAGGCCCCGGACGGGCTGCGGCACGAGTTGGCGACGGACGGGCCGGGGTTCGGCGCCGGTTGACGTCCGCGTTCGTCGCTCTGTTCCGCATAGCGCGTGGCCCCCTCGACGTGCCGACGGTGGCCCTGGCGCTCGCTCAAGGCTGGGGCATCTCGACGGTGGACCTGGACGCGCTCTTTGCGTGATGGCAACGGTCGACCCCGTGTCGGCCGGTGCTACACTCGGGCGACGACAGACCGGGTGGAGGAGGTCGCCATGGTTACGCAGACGCAAACCGTCGAGGAAACCATGTTGTGGGAACGGGACCGCCACTGGGAGGTCCATCGTGGGGTGTTGCGCGCGAAGCCGGTGGAGCGGATGACGGAGCCACACAATCGGGTCATCTGGCGAATCAACCGGCAACTGGCCCTCCAACTCGACCCCGATCGGTTCGAGTTGCGGATCAACGATGGTCGTCTCCGGCGCGCCGACGTCACCTACTACGAGCCGGACTTGGCGATCGTGGCGCTGACGGAGCCGCCGACGATCCGGGGACGATCGAAGCGCCTGGAGGTCTTCGATGGGCCGCTGCCGCTGGTGGTCGAGGTCTGGTCGCCGTCCACCGGCGGCTACGACGTCGACGAGAAGCTGCCGGAGTACGAGCGGCGGGGGGACGCCGAGATCTGGCGCCTGCACCCGTTCGAGTGGAGCTTGATCGCCCGCCGCCGCCGGCCGGACGGGTCGTACGCCGAGGCCCGGCACGACGGCGGGCGGGTGGCGCTGCACGCCCTGCCGGGGGTGACGGTGGACTTGGACGCGCTGTTCGCGTGAACCGGGTGTATGGAGAATACTGCGGTTCAGCGGGGAACGACGTCCGATGCCATCTGGAAACCAAGGATCCAACGCCCCAACGCGCGCTACCTGGCTGGATCACATCACGGATGTCCTGGAAGCGTCGCCGATACCATTGCATGAACGCGAAATTGCGGACCGCGTGATCGCGGCCGGCTACCCGACGAAGGGGAAAACTCCGGCAAGGACCGTGAATCGGGTGCTGAATGAGAACCCCGATCTATTCGAGCGATGACTACTATCGTCGAAAATAGATTATTTCTCATG
>CADCWE010000114.1:28078-28432 GCA_902806325.1 uncultured Thermomicrobiales bacterium
CGGCGGCAGGTGAACGTGATCGTCAGCCAGAAGCGGGAGCATTCGCGTAAACCGGAAGAGCTGTACGACGTGATTGAGCGGTGCAGCGCGGGACCGTACCTGGAACTGTTCGCCCGCCACGGCCGGCCCGGGTGGTCGCAATGGGGAAACGAGGTCGGGGAGGATCGGCCGGCGTTGGTACGGGCGAACGGCGGGCAGCTCGTGCTCGGGATGGCCGAGGCCGAGGGCGACTACGCGGCCGACGATTGAGCCGAGGGCGACTACGCGGCCGACCATTGAGCTGAGGGCGCGATCGACGGCGGAGCGAGAGGGGCGATGGCATCGCCATCGCCCCTCTCGCTCCGCTGCGCACCC
>CADCWE010000115.1 GCA_902806325.1 uncultured Thermomicrobiales bacterium
GGTATATGGCGTTTACGTCGAACATGGATCGCCTCCCTTGGGCACCGTTCACATGGTTCGGAATCCGGTCCTCCGCGCCGCGACGAGGGCGCATGCCATGAGCCCCTACGCGCCGTCGCCCGTCGCGCCGTGCGGGCGCACCGAATACGCACACACATGCGCCCCCGCGATCCGGTGCGCCACCCGCTCGATCTGGGCGTCGGGGAGGGCGGCGCGGAGGAAGTCGAGTTCGCTGGAGCAGGCGTGGTGGTGGCGCTGGGCGACGGCGAGGACGGCGCAATTGTGCTCGGTGACGAGGAAGGAGCCGTCCGGTTGGGGGGCGAAGTCGGCCAGGTAGCCGTCCTCGTCGAGGATGCCGGCGACGATCGCGACGCGGTCGGCGAAGGGCAGGTCGCCGGTGCGGGCGTCGGCGCGAATCAGGCGGCGGCGGGCGCGGCGGTCGAAGAGGCGCTCCAGGAGGGCCGGGTCCTCGTCCTCGACGTAGTCCAGGATCTCGTTGGCGAGATCGCCGTAGGCGCGGGGGAAGAGGGCGTCGCCGGCGGGGGTCAGGGCGTAGCGGTGGCGGGGGCGACCCGGGCCGGTGGGGGGTGCGGCTGCGGCGGGAGCGCGGCGGTGGACCACCAGGCCGTCGCGGGTCAGGGCGACCAGGAGCTGGCGGACGCCGCTGGCGGTGATCCCGACCCCGGCGGCGATCGCGGCCACGTCGGCCTCGCCGTGCCGCTTCAGCCAGTCCAGGATCGCCCGCCGGCCCGCCGCGAGGGAGCCGAGCGCGGATCTCGGCTCCGGTTTGGCGGGCGGGGTGATGGCGGTGGCGGCGGCGGCGGTTTCGGTCGCGTCGGTCACCCGGTCCTCCGTTGGTCCCTGCCCGGGGAAGTATAGGCGACGGTCCGCCCCGCCGATAAAAACAGTATGCGCTTGCTTTAATCCCGGGGCGGGTGTATCGTGGGGTCCTGGACGATCGGCGGCCGGGGTTGGCCCGATCGGCGGGCGCCGGCCGCGCGCGGAGGCACCGACCATGGACCTCGTGCACCTGGATCTCCTGGGCCCGTTTGCGGTCGAGGACCGGTGGCGGGCGGTCGAGGCGGCCGTCTTGCGCCGCCACCTGCGGGGGGCAGGCGGACCCGCACCGGTGGTCGCGGTCGCCGGGGTGCTGGGGCGGTGGCTGTCCCGCGCCGGGGGCCGCTTGGAAGCGGTCGCCCGGCCGCGCCCGGCGCCGCTCTGGGTGCCGGGGGCCGATCCCTGCCGCGGCTGCGCGAACTAGGGCCGGGACGGCGACGCCGCCGACCGGCGAGGGGACGCGGATGGACACCGGCGCCTACCTGGATCGCATCGGTTACGCCGGCCCGACCGCGCCGACGGTCGAAACCCTGGCCGCCTTGCAGAGGGCGCACCTGTTGGCGGTGCCATTCGAAAACCTCGACATCCACCTCGGGCGCCCGATCTCCCAGGACGAGGGGGCGTTGTTCGCCAAGATCGTCGGGGAGCGGCGGGGCGGTTTCTGCTACGAGCTGAACGGCCTCTTCGCCGCCCTCCTGCGCGCCCTCGGATTCGGGGTCACCCAGGTGTCGGCCCGGTTCCCGAATCCGGACGCGACGGACGGCTACGGCCCGGAGTTCGACCACCAGATCCTGCTGGCGACGGTGCCCGGCGAATCCGACCGGTGGCTGGCCGACGCGGCCGGGGGCCGCACCGGGTCCACCCGTCCCCTGCGCCTGGTCCCGGGCGAGGAGCAGCCGGACCCGCACGACGGGACGCCGTTCCGCTTGGCCGAGGACGGGTCGGGTGGCTCCTGGACCCTCTGGCGGATGACGGACGGCACTTGGGGGGAGTTGTACCGGTTCTCGACGATTCCCCGCCGGTCGGCCGACTTCGCCGCGATGTGCCGCCACCACCAGACGTCACCCGATTCGCCGTTCCCGAACGGGTTGGTCTGCTCCCGCCTCAACCCGGACGGCCGGGTCACGCTGGGCCAGGATCGCCTGATCGTCACCCACCGTGGGGTGCGGACCGAGACGCCGCTGGCCGACCCCGGCGCGGTCCGCGCCGCCCTGCAAGACCATTTCGGGATCGCCCTTCCGGCCGACCGTCCGTTGCGCAGCCCGCTCGCCGGCCCCATCGCCGTTTCTGGATCACCGTAACCGGTCTGCGTCTCCCGCCTATCTCGAAGGGAGCGACCCCATGGCCGACGGCTACGCCTTCGCTCCTCCCGAACGCCCGCTGCGCGTCGTCGGCCTCGGGGGCAGCCTCAGCCCGACCTCGAAGAGCCTGATCGTGCTGGAGGCCGCGCTCCGGTTGGCGGCGGGGGCGGGGGCCGAGACGGCGCTGCACGACGTGCGGGAACTCGACCTACCGGTCTACGACCCGTCCCGCCACCCGGCCGACCCGTTGCCGGGGATGGCCCGGATGCTGGCCGCGGTCCGCGCTGCCGACGCCGTCCTGGTCTGCTCTCCCACCTACCACGGCACCATCAGCGGCGCGGTCAAAAACGCGCTCGACGCGCTCGACGCGCTCGACGCGCTCGGCGAGGACACCCCGTCCTACCTCACCGGCAAGGTTGCCGCGCTGCTCGCCCTCGGCGGCGGCGGCGCGACCAACGTCCTCAACGCCCTCGGCCACGCCGTCCGCGCCATGGACGCCCAGATCGTGCCGCGCGTGGTCGCCGTCCCGGTCGGCGCCGTCGACGTCGACGCCCGCGAGATCGGGGACCGCGCGGTGCGCGAGCGGCTGGCGGGCCAAATCGCCCAGGTGTTGACCCTCGCCCGCCGCCTGCGCCTGCCGTCGCCCGAACCGGTCGCCGCGCGGTGACCGATCGCCCCGTCGCGGGAGGGACCGCCGTGGAATCCACCGGCACCCCGGAACCGCCATCCGTGCCGCCATCGCCCATCGTCGGCTTCTACGAACTGGCGCTGGAGGTGGCCGACTTGGAAGAATCCGAGCGGTTCTACCACGATCTGCTGGGTCTGCCGGTCGTGGACCGCTGGTCGGGGGAGCGCCGGGCGACCGTGCTCGGCCTCGGCGGCAACGGCTTCCTGCTGCTCTGGCCGCCGGAGACCGGCGGCGCGGCGGCGATCCACGGCGGGCGCGGCGGCAGCCACGTCCACTTCGCGCTCCGCATCCCGCCCGAGGCGGTGGACCCGACCAGGGCGCGGTTGGAAGCCCTCGGCGTCCCGGTCGAGACCTTCGTCTTCGAGCGCGGCGACCGCGCGCTCTACCTGGACGACCCGGACGGCAACGTGGTCGAGCTGTCCGGGTTCGTCACCTTCTGGGACGGGACGTCGCTCGGGACCCCGGCGCCGTGACCGGACGCGGCGTTCGGGTCACGCGGAGCATCCGGCCCGATGCCGCCACCGCTCGGTCCACCGGCGCCCCCTTCTAAGGATGCCGAGTTCAACCAGGGAACATCCGGCTGGATCAACGACCGCGCCGGGTCCGCGGCTTCGCTTCCGTGGTCTCGTCCGCCTGGCCCCGATCGACGCGAATTTCCCAGCCTGTGGCCGTCGCCGAGGCGGCGCATCCATCCAACCGACAGGAGACCCGTGCCGATGAACGATTCGCCGCCAGCCGCCCCGATCGCGCCGCCCCTGGCCGATGCCGAATTCTGCTATCTGGAAACCGTCGGCCGGGTTTCCGGACGACCCCACGAGGTGGAGATGTGGTATGCGGCGGCGGCCGAAGGCGACCGCCTGTTCCTGCTCTCGGGCGGCCGGGGCAACGCCGACTGGGTGAAGAACATCGGGCGCCAACCCCGGGTCCGGGTCCGGATCGCGGGGGTCTGGTACGCCGGGTCCGCCGCCGTGGTCGAGGGCCACCCGGACGACCTCCTGGCCCGCCAGGCCCTGGCCGCCAAATACTACCGCTGGCGCGGCGGCTCGCTGCCCAACGCCTGGGCGCGCGAGGCGCTGCCGGTGGCGATCCGGATCGAGGCGGATCCGGTTCCATCAAACGGCGCGACCGGCTAAACTCGTCCGTGGATCGGGAGGTTGGCGGTCGCCAATTAGTGATCGGTCCCGGTGGCGGGTGGGAGATGCCCGTGGAACGACGGTTCACGATCCAGGTCGAACGGGACGATGCAACCGGTTGGTTCGTCGGCGAGGTGCTCGAGTTGCCGGGGTGTTACACCCAAGCCCCAGATATGTCCTCCCTCCATGCCAACGTCTACGAAGCGATGATCGCCTACCTCAACGCCACGGAACCCGATGCGAAGATGCCCGCCAACTTCGTCGAGGTCTGGCAGGGTTCGGTTCCGGTGTGACCAAGCTGCCGGTCGTCCCCTACCGGCGCCTCCGCAAGGTTGCCGAAGCCGCAGGCCACCGTTGGGTGCGGTGTGATGGGAGCCACAACGTTTTCCGGGATGCTGCGGGACGGACCGTGGTAATCCCGGATCACGGCACGGATGTTATCTATCGTGCGTCCGCTGCTCCGAAAAATTCTCCGCGATCTCGATCTCAGCCCGGAGGAATACCAACGCTTGCTTGCGGATCGATAACCCGCCTCATCGGTCTCCGGCCGTCGGTCCAAACGACCGTTGCGTTGCCGTGCCGCTAGACACCGACCTCTGGCTGGCGATGGCGGTCGTGGTCGCCGCCGGGGTGATCTCGGGGTTGGCCGGGTTCGGCTTCGGATTGGCCAGCGTGCCGCCGCTGCTCTTGATCTACGACCCGCCGACCGTGGTCGCGATCGGCAGCCTGATCGTGGTGGTTACCTTGTGGGTGGTGGTCTGGGGGGCGTGGGGCGAGATCCGGGTCCGGACCGTGGCCGGGTTGGGGCCGGGGGCGGCGGTCGGGTTGGTCGTCGGGGTGACGCTGCTGCGGCGGTTGGAACCGGACGCGATCCGCCTGCTGGCCGGGGCGACCGTCGCGGGGTTTTCGCTGCTGCTGCTGTCCGGGGCGCGGGTGCCGGGGGCCGGCTCGCGGTGGGCGGTGCCGATCGCGGGGTTCGCCAGCGGCGCCCTGAACGCCTCGGTCGGGGTCTCCGGGCCGCCGGTGGTGGCGCTGCTGGCGGCGCGCAACCTGCCGCCGGCCGCCTTCCGGACCACGGCCACCGCCTACTTCCTGCTGGTCAACGGCGCCACGCTGGTCGTCCTGGCCTGGCAACACCTGTTGACCCGGGACCACCTCGTCATCGCCGCCCTGCTGATCCCCGGCGCGCTGCTCGGGACCGCGCTCGGGCGGCGCCTGGTCCGCTTCGTCTCCCCGCTCGCGTTCCGCCGGATCACCCTCGGGTTGCTGCTGGCGACCGGGCTCTCCGCCGCGGCTGGGGCGCTGGCGCGGCTCTGGTGGTGACCGGGGCTGGAACACCGATGATTACTGATGACCGACGACGGGGTGCGGGACGTACGGCGCTTCCAGGTAGGCGATCTCGTCCTGGGTCAGCTCGACGGCCAGGGCGCCGACGGCGTCGTCCAGGTGCCCGATCTTCGTCGCCCCGATGATCGGCGCCGTCACCGGCTCCTTCTGCAGCAGCCAGGCAAGCGCGATGTGGACGCGCGGCACCCCGTGCCGTTGCGCGGTCTCCGCGACCCGCTCCACGACCAGCCGGTCGGCGTCGGCGGTCGCGTCGTACTTGCTCTTGGCGATCTGGTCGGTCTTGGACCGCAGCGTGCGCTCCGACGACCAGTCGCGCGTCAGCCGCCCGGAGGCGAGCGGACTGTACGGCGTGACCCCGATCCCTTCCGCGCGGCAGAGCGGGAGCATCTCCCGTTCCTCCTCGCGGTAGAGGAGGTTCAGGTGGTCCTGCATCACAACGAAGCGGGTCCACCCGCGCCGCTCGGCGACGTGCAGCGCCTTCTGGAACTGCCACGCCCACATGGCGGAGGCACCGATGTAGCGGCCTGCCCGGCCCGCACCACGTCC
>CADCWE010000116.1 GCA_902806325.1 uncultured Thermomicrobiales bacterium
GCTTTTCGCGCTGCTGGCGTTGCACAAGGTCCTCCCCGTCCTGTGGGTGCTGTGACCGCCGTGCCCCGGTTCAACGGCCCTACGACCGTCGGAACAAAGTCCACAACAGGCTCTAATAAAGATTCCGCCCGACTCCCGCGAACCGAGTATGTCCGGACAGTTGTGCCCGCCGTTCCGACGCCCTAGCGTACGGAACGGGGTGGGATGGGCGGGTGCGGGCGGTCGGTGGCGCGCGGCGCCGCCCTTTGCCCGCACCCGCTTGCGGCCCATCGTCGGGCGCCCCCGTGGAGGGGTCGCCGCGTCGGGAGAGCACGCCATGGACGACCTTCGGGCCACGATCTTCGAGCGGTTCGCGCGGGAGTTCGTCGAGGAGGCCGCCTTTGCGGGGGTCCTCAAACTGGGGCCACGGATCGACGGGATCGAGGTCACCCAAGCGGTCCAGTACTACCACGCTTCCGATCACTTGACGGACGCGGCGGACCGGGGGCCGGACAACAGCGTCCGCCTGGTGGCGGAGAAACCGTCCTGGGTCCGGGTCTACGTGCGGAGCGGTCTCTACGCCGCCGGATTGACCGGGATCACCGGCACGCTGGAGGTGGAGCGGCGCTCCTCGGGGTTCCTTTGGAACAGCATCGGCACGCTTTCGCCGCAGCCGCCGGGCACCGTTACCGCCTACGCCAACCCCGCCTACGCGACCGAGCGCGGCACCCTCGGCCGGTCGCTCAACTTCGTCGTCCCGGCCGAGATGATGCGCGGCAACCTGCGCTTCCGGGCGCGGATCACCCGTCCGGGCGAAACCGCCCCGGCCGACACCGATGAGGTCGTGGTCGGCGCGACCCTCCGCCAGCGGTTGCGCCTGGCCGGGATCATGGTCGGCTACAACGGACCGAGCAGCACGGCGCCGAACGCGCCGACTCTGACCCTGGCGGCGCCGACCCTGGCCGATCTCCAAACCGCCTCGGCGTGGACCCTGCAAACCTTCCCCGTCGCGTCGGTCGCGACGTTTCGCTCGGCGGGGACGGTGACCTGGGGCACGCCGCTGACCGACGCCCCGACCGGCCCCGGCGGATGCTCGCCGAACTGGTTGGCGCTCAACGCCGCGGTGGCCCAGGTCCGGATCGCCGACGGCAACCAGACCAACGTGATCTACTACGGCCTGATGGCGCCGGGGATTCCGATGGGGCCGGTCGGCGGCTGCAACGCCAGCGGGGTCAGCACCGGCCCGGCCAACGCCACGATCACGATGGCGCACGAGATCGGCCACTACTGCGGCCTGGGGCACGGTCCCTGCGGCACCCCCGGTGATCCCAACTACCCGGCCTACGAACCGTACGACCCGGCCAACACGCCCGGCGCCTTGATCGGGGAGTACGGCCTCAACATCAGCAACGGCGCACTCTACGACCCGAACCTGTTCCGCGACGTCATGTCCTACTGCGGTCCGCAGTGGATCTCGCTGTATCACCACGGGCGGCTGCTCGACAACGCGCTGCTGGAGCCGACCATCGTCGGCAACGACCACTTCCCCTGGAAGGACATTTACTTGGAAGAGATCCAGTGGCCGCCGGAGCGGTGGTTGCCCGACCCGCCGCCGGACTTCGACCTCGATTACCGGGAGCGGTTCAGGATGAACGTCGAACCCGTGATCGCCATCGTCGGCACGATGAGGTCTGAGCGCGACCTGGAGATCCAAAGTGTGGCCCGGGTGCTGGCGACCAAGGACGTTCCCGGCAGCCGGGCGACGGATCTGGTCGCCGAGTTGATCGGCGAGGACGGCGGCGTGCTGGCCGCGGCGCCGGTGCGGCGGCTAGTGGCGCGCGGGGACTGCGGCGATTGTTGCGGCGGCGAGGACAAGGACGGGGACCCGGGCCGACCGCCGTTCCTGGTCCAGGCATTCCTCTCCGACGTCGCGCCGGGGTCGGCCCTGCGCATCCGGCGCGAGGGCCAAGCGGCGCGGGACCGCGGCGAGGAGGAACTCTGGAGCCGGATGGCCCCGCCAGACCCGCCCAAGATCGGCGGCTTCGAGGCCGGGGTCGACGAGCATGGCACGTTAGGAGCCGCCTGGCGGGCCGACGTTTCCGGCGAGCGGGAGCCGGAGTTCTGGCTCCGCTGGTCCAACGACGACGGACAGACCTGGCACCCGCTGGCGATCGGGCTGCGGGAGCCGCGGGCCTCGGTGCCGTTGACCGACGTGCCGAGCGGCGAGTTCCTGGTCCAGGTGCTGGCCCACGACGGCTTCTTCACCTCGACCTCGGAGCCGAACCGGGTCTCGGTGCCGCCCCGGTCGCCGGCCGTGACGATCCTCCACCCCCAGACCGGACGCACCGTGGCCGCGGAGGGAACGCTCCGCCTGTGGGGCGTCGCGACCTCGGCGACCACCGAGCCGATCGACCCGGAGCGGTGCCGGTGGCTGGTTGATGGCGAGGAGGTGGCGCGGGGGTTGGACGCCTACGTCGCCGCGCCGCCGCCGGGCGAGCACCGCTGCACGCTGGTCGTCGACGTCGAGCCGCAAGGGCAGGCGGACACCGTCTTCGCCACGGTCGAGGTTCCCACCGAGGAGGCCGGGACGCGCTGACGGGGCACCGGCGCCGGCGGCACCGGGGTTGCAACGGGACGACCGACGGACCGGAAGTCGCCGAAATCGGGCGCCGCCACGTCCCGGAGGACCTCCATGACGAATGCACCACGCTCCCGTCGCTGGGCGGCGCTCATCGCCGCGCTCCTGATCGTGATCGCCCTAGTCGCGGTGCCGGCGACCGGGTGGCCCGCGTCCAGCGGGGCGCCCGGCGTCGCCGCGAGCGACCACGACGATGACGAGGACAAGAACAAGGACGACGAGGACAAGGACGACAAGGACGGTGGCAACGGGAACGGGAATGGCAACGGTAATGGAAATGGCAACGGTGATGACGGCGACGGCGACGGCGACGGCGGCGATGGAGACGACGAGCGGGTGACCGCGACGGTGGCCTACAGCGTCGACGTGACCTGCGACTACGACGACGACGACGACGAGACCCAATGCGACTTCGCGGGCATCGAAGCCGACGACGCCGAGGAGTTGCGGCGGATCGAGGTCCCAACCGACGTGGTCTGCGCGCGGGCGATCGGCGGCGACAACGTGGTCGCGCCGGGGCGACCGGGGCGGGCAAAGGTCTACCGCTCGCGCGGCAACCGTCCGGAGTTGACCCTGATCCTGGCCGGAGAGGTGTCGGCAAAGGGGCGGGCCACCTACTGGGTAACCGCGCGCGGCAGCACGTTCCCGGCATCCGGGCCGGGATTGGTTTGCGGCGCCGCCACGGCGGCGGAGCCGACCGCCGCCGCCCGCCCAACCGGCACCACCACGACCATCCAGATCGAACTCCAACCCCTACCGACGGCGATCCCGAACGAGTTGAGCGACAGCCAGGGCGCGATCCTGGTCGAGGCGTTCGATTGCGGCACCCAGACCACCGAGGCCGGGTTCGATTGGCACGGCCGTTGCACCGCGCCGCTGGCGGAAACGGAGCTGGCGCTCTCGGTGTGGGACGGCGCGGCCTTCGAGCCGGGCGAGACCGAAGCGACCGGCGCCGACGGCATCCTCCGCTTCGGCCTCCTCGATCCGGGCCGATACCGCCTCCGGCAACCCCAAGGCGCCTGGTGCCACGCCGAATCGGACCGGGTCGACGCCGAGGGCGACGTGCTGGTCGAGGCCGGGCAACGCTCCACGGTTTGGGTCTTCCGCTGCGCGACCCCGCCGGCCAAGTAGGAGGGCGGGACCCGGCCGTGGCCGGCACGCCGCCGGGGCGCAAGCCGAACGTCGACCCGACCGCGCTGCGGCGGATCGTCGAGCGGGTCGTTCCGGGCACCGGGCCGCCGACCATTCGTCGCGCCGGAGAGGGGACCACCACCCAGGTCTACCGGGTCGCGCGAGATGGACGCACCGTCTACCTCCGCATCGCCGAGGACGCCGAGGACCACGCCGCGGCGGAGGCGCTGGCCCACGGCCTGGCCAGGGCACGCGGGGCGCGGGTGCCGGAGATCCTCCACGCCGGCGAGTTCGACCCGGCGCTCGGGCGCTCGTACCTGGTCACGGCCGAGGTGCCGGGGGAGCCGATTGCCTTGGCCCGCCCGGGTCTGGATCTGGCGCCCGTGCTGCGCGCAGCGGGTCGCGATCTGGCGTGGATCAACGCCGTACCGGTGGCGGGGTTCGGCTTCGTGCGGCGGGACCGCGCATCGCCGACCCGGTTGGAGGGCGGCGTGCCGACCAACCGGGCGTTCGTGATGGACGAGGTGCCCGGCCACCTGGACCGGCTGCGCCACGAATTGCTGCCGCCGCCAGAGGTGGCGCGGATCGAGCGCGTCCTGGCCGACCACGACCCCTGGCTCGACGTGCCCGCGGGGCGGCTCGCCCACGGCGACTTCGACCCGACCCACGTCTACCACCGGAACGGGGTCTACAAGGGAATCATCGACCTGGGCGAGATCCGCGGCGCCGACCCGCTCTACGACCTCGGCCACCTGGCGCTGCACGACGGGGAGCGGCTGCCGTTCCCGCTGCTGCCGGGGGTGCTGGCGGGCTACCAAGAGGTCGCGCCGTTGCCGCCGGATCACGAGCGGCGGATCGCGTTCTGGGGCCTGTTGATCGGGGTCCGGGCGCTGGCGCGGAGCCTCGGACGGCCGGGGGCGGAGCGATACCGGGCGCACCTGATCGGGGCGGTGGCGCGCCTGCGACGGCAGATCGGCGGCTAACCGGGGCGACCGCTCGCGTCAGGTGCTGGTCGGGTTTGGGGCCGCGCCGCTCGGCCGGGCGACGGTCTGCAGCGCCCGGACCAGGGCAAAGGCCAGGGCCGACCCCGGCTCCCAGCCGACCCCGACGGCGTTGAGGTGGTCCAGCCCGGTGCCTGGGGGGCGGACCTCCGCCTGGAACCCGTCGCTGCCGAGGTCGATCGCGTAGGACCAACCGCGGGCGTAAACCGCGGCGGCGAGACTGGAAACGCCGTAGTTGTCCCGCCCCGGCGCCACGCCGTGGGCGCCGAGCGTCGCGTGCGCGGTGGCGAGGCGCGCCAAATCGTCGGCGTTGGGGTAAGCGTCCGTGGCGGTCTCGTTTCGCGTTCGCGCAAGGCAAAGCCGTCGTCGTGCGGGGGGCGGTGACGAGCGTAACGCAAGAGCTGTTCCGGCGCTCTGGACAGCGGCTCGGTCACGGACCGGGGGATGGGTTGAGAACGCCGAGTCCGGTCCCGCGGCCCAGGGATAGACGGAGGAGGATGGGCTGGGCGCGACTAGTGGATAGCGCTCGGCGGTGATTCTGAGCGGCGAGGCCGGTGTCGACAGAGCGAGCGCCGTTCATTACTATCTGTGTAGTCCTTGCGTACGAAAGGAGATCCGCTGTGGACGAGGATGCGGTGGTCGCGACGAGGGGTCGGGACAGGGTGCGCTTGAGCCTGGACTTGTCGCCCGAATTGAACGCCCGATTGGAAGAGATGGTCGGGCAAACAAACGCCAGCAACAAGAGCGAAGTGCTCCGCAAGGCGCTCGTCCTGATGGATGTCGCGGTTGAGGCCAAGGGACAAGGGGAAAAGCTGTACGTCAGCAAGACGCCCCCGGATGGCCCGGCTCGCGAAATCGTCGGGTTGTGAGCGATCGCGGTGGCGGTGGTGTGAAGCGCGATCCCGCCACCGCGACGACAACGGTCTCATCCGAGCAATCCTCGCCACCGATTCAAACGCTTGATCTCGAAAAACGCAATCCAGAGTACGAAGTTTCGGTTCGGCGGACGGAGACGACCGAAAGCCGGGAA
>CADCWE010000117.1 GCA_902806325.1 uncultured Thermomicrobiales bacterium
TCGAGGGCAAACTCAACGAAGCGCGGATGGACAAACTGGTTACGCTGCACCCGGTCCAGCCCCGCGACAAGGTCCGCTTCGGCCAGTTGGAGGTCGAGTTCATCCACGTCACCCACTCGATCCCCGACACTAACGCGGTCGCCGTCCATTCCCCGGTCGGCACCATCGTCGACACCGCCGACTTCAAGTTCGACCCGACCCCGGTGATGGGCAAACCGACCGACGAGCAGAGTTTGCGCCGCCTCGGGGAGCGGGGCGTGCTGGCCCTCTTCTCCGACACCGTGCGCGTCGAGACCGCCGGCAGCACCCCGTCGGAGCGGGTCGTGCTCGAAACCATGGACGCGACGATCAAGGAAGCGCGCGGGATGGTGATCATCGCCACCTTCGCCTCCAACATCAGCCGCATCCACATGGCCCTCGCGGCGGCCCAGAAGTACGGCCGCAAGGTGGCGGTGGCCGGCCGGAGCATGGAGCAGAACGCCCGCGTCGCCGTCGACCTCGGGTACCTCGACCCGCCGGAAGGGCTGCTGCTGCCGTTGGACGAGGTGCTGAAGCTGCCGAAGGACAAGCGGGTCCTCGTCATCACCGGCTCCCAGGGCGAAGCCGCCGCGGCCCTCGCCCGGATCGCCGCCGCCGAACATCCAAAAATCCGCGTTGGCAAGGGCGACGTCGCCTTGTTGTCCGCGACGCCGATCCCCGGCAACGAGGAAACCGTCACCCGGACCATCGACAACCTGTTCCGGCGCGGCGCCCACGTTGTCTACAGCGCCCTCGACCGCGGGGTCCATGTTTCGGGACATGCTGGGCGGGACGAATTGCGCAAGATGCTCGACCTGCTCCACCCCCGCTACGCCGTGCCGATCCACGGCGAGTTCCGGCACATGGTGCTCTACCGAGACCTCTGCGCCGAGGCGGGGATCCCCGGCGAGCGGGTGCTGCTGCCGGAGATCGGCGGCGTGCTGGAGTTCGGGCCGGACAGCGCGGCCCAGCGCGGGCGCGTCCCGGCCGGCAACATCCTGGTCGATCGCCTCGGCGACCGCGCCGGCGGCCACGTCCAACTGCGGACCCGCGACCACCTGGCCGACGACGGCGTGGTGGTGGTGACGATCGTGGTCGATCGCGAATCCGGCGCGCTGATCGCCGGTCCGGATCTGATCGCGCGCGGTCTTCGCCCCGAACTCCAGAACGGTGCCCTCAACGAGGCCGAAGCCGACCTCCGCCGCCAACTGGAACGCCGCTCAAACGGCCAACCCCAGTACGGCCATCTGGTCCAGCGAACCAAGGAAACCGTCGGCAAGGCCCTCTACCGCCGTAGCAAGAGCCGGCCGCTGATCTTGCCGGTCGTGACGGAGATGTAGGCGGACCGGGCGGGCGGAGTTGACCGCCCGCCCGGTGTCGATTCGGGGCGATGCCCGGCTTCCGTCGACGTGCCGGTCCAATGAGGCGAGACGGTGCTCCGCGATCTCGAGGATCGCGACGGTCAACGCATCGACGAAACCCAGACCCGGTGCGTTCGCGTGATGGTGAACGGGGTCCGTTCCCGCGGCCTGACCTCGAGCAGCCGCCGGATCTCGACCGGAATCGTCGGTTGGCGGCGCCGCGTCGGGGGCGTGGTAATCTCCTTCGCCGTCATCTCCTTGCTCGCATTGCCCAATGCGCGATCTGGGAGGTGCAACGATGGAACCGGGCACCATTGTGAACCAACTCGGTGGCGCGACCGCGACCGCGACCGCTGTCGTCCGAGCGGGATCCGACGGGGAGCGGGGCCAATGAGTCCCGGTTCGGTTGGAGGACAACCCGGCCTTTCCCAACTATCCGGGCCAGAACGGCCGGGTTCATTACGCGGAAGGGATCTCCGTCGGGTACCGGCAATACGAGCGGTCGGGGATCGCACCGCTGTTCCCGTTCGGGTTCGGCCCCTCGTACACCGGGTTCGCGTATTCGAACGTCCGCCTCGATCGCGACACCGTCACCCGCGAACGGCCGCGGGAACGGGTGACGCTCGACGTCGCCAACACCGGCGACCGGCGCGACCAGGAAACGGTGCAGCTCTACGTCCGCGACCCGGACTCCAGCATGCCGCGACCGGAGAAAGCGCTGAAGGGGTTCGCCAAGATCGCCGCCAACCCTGGCGAATCCTTCATGGTCTCGCTGACCCTCGCTCGACCTCCGCGCCCGCGCCTTTTGGGACGACGCCCGCCACGCCTGGGTTGCCGAGGAAGGCGACTACGAGGCGCTGGTCGGGGCGTCGTCGGTCGACATCCGGGGGCGGGTCACGTTCCGGTTGACCGAGTCGGTGTTGTATGGCGGACCCGATTCGGGGCGGTGGTAGGCCCTCGTCCGGGAGCAAGTCCCTCACCCCGGCCCCTCTCCGGCGCACGGGAGTTGGGCCCGGGTGAGGGCTTGCTACGCAGTCAACCCGCGTCCTTCCTGCGCCGCCGCGGCGCGGATGAACGCCGTCACGTCGTCGCGCAGCTTGACCAGCGTTTCGTGTTCCAGGTAGACCATGTGGCCGACCGGGTATTCCTCGACCCGGATCTGGGCGCGGGTCTCGGGGCGCAGGGGCAGGTGGCGGAGGGTGTAGTCGGTGGCGTAGTAGGGGGTCGCCAGGTCGTAGTGGCCGGAGGCGACAAAGAGGTGCAGATAGGGGTTCTTGGCGAAGGCGTCGGCCAGGGCGGGAGCGGTTTGGGCGGGGCCGTCGCCGGCGCTGCCCCAATCCCAGTCTAGCCCGCGCAGGATGTGGTACTCGGTGTCGGTCTCGTAGCCGAGGGTGGACCGGAGGTGGTGGTTCAGGGCGGCGGTGAACGGGGGCCGGATCGCGGCCATGCTGGGGTCAAAATCCGGCTCCTGGGACACGCCGAGCGCGTCGAAACCGGTGTAGCGGCTATCAAGGCGGCCCACGGTTCGGCCTTCTTCCCGCAGGAGTTCCTTGCAGAAGCGGTGGATCTCGATCCGGAGGTTGCTCAACTCGACGTAACGCTGGGATAGCCCGGTGTAGCGGGCGACCCGCGCCGCCACTTCGGACCGCTCCGCGTCGGACAGGGCGCTGCCGCGGGCCAACGCGGCCGCATAGTCGCCGCCGGCCCAGGCTTCGACCTCGCGCAACACCTCCGCCCGCGGTTTGGCTTGGAGGTCGGTCGGCAGCTTGCCGTGGTACCAGGCGGTGGCGGCGTAGGTCGGCAGGTAGAGGACGGCCGGGAGGTCGGTGCCGCGACCGAAGCGAACCGTTTGGAGTTCGAGGACGCTGGAGACGAGCACGATCCCGTTGAAGGCGATCCCTTGGTCGATCAGCGCGCCGGCCAACCCGGCGGCGCGGAAGGTGCCGTAGCTTTCGCCGACCAGAAACAGCGGCGACGCCCAGCGCTGATACCGGGTCAAGAAGAGGCGGATGAAGCGGCCGATCAGGTCCAGGTCCCCCGCGACGCCGAGGAACTTCTTGGTCCGTTCCTCCGAGGTGGCGCGGCTGTAGCCGGTGTCGACCGGGTCGACGAAGACCAGGTCGGTCGCTTCCAACCAAGAGAACTCGTTGTCGATCAAGCGGAACGGCGGCGCCGGCATCGCCCCGTCCGGCATCATCCGGACCCGCTTCGGCGCCAGGCCACCCAGGTGGAGCCAGACCGAGGAGGAGCCGGGGCCGCCGTTGAACGAGACCATCAGCGGCCGGTCGTCGCCCTGCCCGTGGTCGTCGAGGGCGTAATGGATAAAGAAGAGCCGGGCCTCGGTCTCGTCCTGCTCGTTCTTGATCGGCATCAAGCCGGCGGTGACGGTGTAGCGCAAGCTCCGCTCGCCAAGCACCAACTCGTGGTGGGTAACCACCGGCGGCGTTTCCGGCGGTTCGGGTGGTTTCGGCCCCTCGGGCGACGGTTGGGCGTCCGGCTTCGTCTCGGTCTCGCTCACGGTGGTCCTCCGCTGTCCGGCACGTGTCCCACCCGGAGGTGGGAACGGGTCTCTGGCTGCGAAGTTGACCCTGCCGCGGCGGACGTGTCAAGAACGGACGCCCGTACCCTTGGCCGTGGCCGGGCCGTATGGACTCGATTTGCCGTACGCGGGGTGGGCAAACGAGCCGTTGCCAAAGAAATTGACCAGTGGAGCATGCCCGCGGCGGTCGTTGCTTTTCTGTGAGAAGGCGAGAGCATGGCTCGGACCGGCGACCGGCGAAGTCACCGGTCGGCGGTGCAAATCCGGTCGCGGAGGGGAGTAGCGCCGGCGGCCACCCACCGGGCGGGCGCCGTTGAAAACGTGATCGTTCTCGCGGAACGCTCTCCTGGTGGCGCCAACGGGGTCGCCCGAATGCGTCGCGAGCGTGAATCGCTCGAGATCGGGGTCGGGAAAGGTTCTCCTCGCGGCTCCCGACCAGACTGTCTAACTGAGGACGCCGGAAAGAACGGCGCGCCACGAAGCAATCGCCCCAACCCGACGGCAACGGAGCGAACGGTTGGTCGAGGCGGGGCGCGGGCTTCAGCCGGTGGCGGCGTGGCGGGCGGCGAGGCACCCCGGTTGCGACGCGGCGTCGGTACCCGGGGAACCGGTGGCGGGGATCCAATCGGCAGCCCAGCGGCCGACGGCGTCGATCACCTCGCTGAGGGCCTCCCCCTTGGCGGTGAGGCGATATTCGATCCGGACGGGGGTCTCGGGAAAGACGGTTCGGACGACGATGCCCTCGGCTTCCAGCTCTTTGAGGCGCTCGGAGAGCAGCCGGTCGGAGAGGCCGGGCACGACCCCCGCGATGTCGCTGAATCGGGTGCGCCCGGCGAGCAAGGCGCGCAGGATGGCGCCGGTCCAGCGCCGCCCGATCAGCTCGATCGCTCGATGGTAGATCGGGCAAAACGCGCCGTTGTGCGCGATCGGGGCGTCGGCGTTGCCCGGCGCGGACTCGATGCTGTTCATGCGAACAGTATTACCGATCGTAAGCGGCTTGACAAGTGTTCGCTAATGGTCGTATAGTCGCTTACCGGTCGTTATCCAGCGTTGAGCTGCGGCCGGGAAGTTGGCGCGGCGGCGGGCCGCGCCCCATCGACGAGGAGGACCCTGCCCGTGATCGAGATTCCCGACAGCCACCGCGACCTGTTCGAGCGCCCGGTGACCGTGGCCCTGGCGACCATTCTGCCAAGCGGCCAGCCCCAGGTGACCCCGGTCTGGTGCGACGTCACCGACGGCAGGATTCGCATCAACACCGCCGCCGGGCGCGAGAAGCACAAGGCGATGACCGCCCGCCCCCAGGTGACCGTGATGGCGCTCGATCCGGAGAATCCGTTTCGGTACCTGGAGGTTCGCGGCCGGGTGGTCGCGATGACCGAGGAAGGCGGCGACGCCCACATCGACGCCCTGGCCAAGAAGTACCTCGGGGTCGACGTCTACCCGAACCACACCCCGGACGAGACGCGCGTGATCGTCTCCATCGAGCCGGAGAAGGCGAGCGGCATGGGCTAGGGCGCCGCTGGCGGTGAGCGAGAAACGTGTTGACGACCAATACTTTCAATAGTATAGTAAATAACAATTCGTAAGCGATGGACGGGAGGGCCGTTCTGGCGCCCGACCGAACGAGAAGGAGCCGACCGCATGTCTGCCACCGCCACCGTCACCGCCACCGCCACCGCCACCGCCTCCCAGATCGGGACGTGGGAGATCGATGCGTCCCACTCCAGCGTCGAGTTCGCCGTCAAGCACATGATGTTCTCGACGGTCAAGGGCACCTTCTCCGACGTCTCGGGCACGATCTCCCTGGACGAGGCCGAACCGTCTCGCTCGGAGGTCGCCGTCCGGATCGGCGCCGCCAGCGTCGACACCCGCGATCAGGGGCGCGATGCCCACCTCCGCGCCGCCGACTTCTTCGATGTCGAGACCTACCCCGAGATCACCTTTCGGAGCAGCCGGGTCGACCCGGTCGGCGACGACCGCCTCGCCATCACCGGCGATCTAACGATCCACGGCGTGACGCGCGAGGTGGTCCTCAACGCCGAGTTCGATGGCCGCGGCGTCACCCCCTTCGGCAAGGAAGTGGTCGGCTACACCGCCGGGACCAAGATCAACCGCCAGGACTACGGGCTGACCTGGAACGCGGCCCTGGAAGCCGGCGGCGTCCTCGTCTCCGACACCGTCAAGATTTCCCTCGTGATCCAGGCCGCGCGCCAGGCGTAAGCGGCGGGGGACGGCGGGGCACCCTCGGTGCCCCGCCGTCCCGTAGAAGGAGACCGCGATGTCGTCTCGATCCTTGACCGCCGGCGCCCGGTCCGCCGTCGACCGGCCGACCACCTCCGAGGTCTGGCGCCGGGGCGCCGTCGCCGCCGGCGTCGCGTTGGTGGCGAACCTCGTGCTGTGGGGGATCGGCCGCGGACTGCTTGGTGTCGACGACGAATTTGTGCCGCTGGAAACGCCGATCCCGGTGATCATCACCACTATCGTCGGGATGCTCGTCGGCACACTCGTCTTCTTCGCCCTGGTGCGTTTTACGGCGCGCCCGGTGCCGATCTTCCGAATCGTCGCCGTGGCCTTTGTCCTTCTGTCGTTGCTCGGGCCGATTTCTCAGGGGTCCGAACCTGGCGGAGACGCCGCCGCGGTGCTCACCCTGGTGGCGATGCACGTGGTCTCGGCCACGATCGCGATCGCCGTCCTGACCGGGGTCTGGCGCCCGATGCCCGGCCGCTCCTGATTCGGGTCGGAATCGGTTGCCTCCCGTTCCCGCCAGCGCCGCGTTGGAAGACGGAGTCGTCGTGTCCGATGCCGCCCCGGCCGATTCTCCCGGTCCCCACCCCAAGCGCGAGATCGATTTGGGCGCGATGCCGGAGCGCGCGCGCTACGGGCTGCTGACCTCGGTCGTGGTGCCGCGCCCGATCGCCTGGGTTTCGAGCCTGGACGCGGACGGCGTGCCCAACCTGGCGCCCCATTCCTACTTCATGATCCTCTCGACCGACCCACCGATCCTCGGCTTCGTCAGCGTCGGCGAGAAGGACACCCTGCGCAACATCCGGGAGACCGGCGACTACGTGATCAACATCGCCGGGGAGCACCTCATCGAAGCGCTCAATCTTTCCTCCGCCGACTTTCCTTCGCGGGAGAGCGAGTTCGCCTGGGCAGGGTTGACGCCGGAACCGTCCCGCCATGTCCGCGCCCCCGCCGTGGCCGAGGCGGCCGTGGCGCTGGAGTGTCGCTTGCGCGAGGTGGTTCCGTATGGCAATACCCCGAACTATCTGATCGTCGGCGATGTCGCGCATCTCCGGCTCGCCGAAGCGGTGGTGCGCGACGGCAGGGTCGCCGCCGACTTGCTGCGTGCCGTCGGTCGCCACGGGGGCCCGGTCTACAGCCGGACCGCCGACCTCTTTACCCTGGAACGACCGCGCTACGCCGATATGGCGGCGCGGCGTCCCGACGGCGACTCCTAGATTACCCGCGTCGCGTCACCGGACCGGCATCGTTTCCGGCCCGGCGGCGATGGCCGGGGTGATCGCCGTCCCGGGGCGTTGGGCCGCCGGCGTCGCCGGTGCCGAATCGGTGCTTCGACCCGCGGCGAACTTGCCGGCGCCAATGGCCGCCGATTATCCGTCCCATCCGGGCTACGCGAACCAGAGCGCGATCAATCCGCGACCGGCGCAGCCAGCGCCTTCGGCGTCGCGCCGTCGTTGCCCCTGATCTATGGAGGTCGCGACGGTCGGGCGAACCGGCCCGGCTCCATCGTCCCACGCGGCATCGCGGGGGATCGAGCGTGCCGTTCCTAGGTCGATGCGAACACGATCAGCAGGATGATGACGACCACGGCGCCGACGGCATAGATCATGGTCCGCTGGTTCATCTGGCCCATCGTTTGCTCCGTAGCGAGCCGGGTGGTCCGGCAGGAGATCGCCCCCGGCATCGGGGGCGTCAGGCGAGCCATCGCTTCGCGAGCCGGCAAACGACGGTGTAGGCCGGATCGAAAACGTTGCCGATATCGTAGCGCACCGCTTGGCCGAGAAGGTGGCTGGCTGAGACCGTATCGAAGCCCAGCTCCTCGGTCAACCAACGCGCCATCTCGGTGGTCGCGTGCTGGAGCGCCTGGTCCAGTGGCCGGGCGTTGCCGCAGGCGAAGACCTCGTCGTCGTTTTCCCCGCGCGGCCAGCCGATGCGTCGCGCCTTTTGGACCCGGACGGTGAACGCGACCGCGAAACTGGTCTCGACCCCGGTGCCGACGATCTCACCGTCGCCCTGGATCGCGTGGCCGTCGCCGAGGTGGAACAGCGCCCCCGGCACAAAGACCGGGAAGTACGCCGTTACGCCGGGCCGGAATCCCCGGTAGTCCATGTTGCCGCCGTGCTCGGCGCTGGTCGCGGTGGAGATGGCTTGCCCCCGGTCAGGTGCGACCCCGAAGCACCCTAGCATCGGGTCGAGCGGGAGCACGAGACCGCGCAGCCGCTCCGGTGGATTGGTCAGGGCGATCGTCCCGGCTTCGCGATCGATGTTCCAGTACGTCCGAGCCGCGTGCGGAAGGTTGGGCACGAAACCCGGGTCGACCACGTTGGGGGCCAGAACGCCGTTGGTCCAACCGGAGTCACGGTTCGGAGTCATCCTCTCGATCGTCACCGCCAGCGTGTCGCCGGGTTCCGCCCCCTCGACGAAGAACGGCCCGGTCATCGGATTGCTGGGTCTGGAGCGCGCGACCCCGGTCTCGTCGCCGCCCACCGCGTCGAGGGTGGTCGTTTCGACGGTGTCGCCGTCCGCGATCCGCAGCACCGGCTCGTGACTGCCGATCGTGAGCTGGTAAACGGTCGGCACGAACTGGTGGGTGGCCATCGGGCGATCCTCCTCGTCCGCGGGACCGGTTCAATCGACGTACGTCTCGTCCACGTAGCACCACCGCCAGTCCTCCCCGGGTTCGGCCGACTGGATGATCGGGTGTTGGGTGCCGTGGAAATGCTTGGTGGCGTGCTTGTTCCGGGAGGAGTCGCAGCAGCCGACATGGCCGCAGACGAGGCACATGCGCAGGTGGACCCAGGAGTCGCCCGTGTTCAGGCAGTCCTCGCAGCCGTCGGCGCTGGGGGAAACGTCGCGGATTTGGTCGGTGTGGGCGCAGCGGGTCATGGCCGTGGTCATCGGGCAACCTCCTCGGTCGACGGTCGGTCGGGGCGGCTCGCGGCGGACCGTGGCGGCAGGATAACAGGCAGAACGCTAGGCCGGGACCGCGTCCTGCGGCGGCGCGGTGGCCGGTTTGCCCCCGATCATCAGCCAGGCGATTCCGGCGCTGGTGAACGCCAAACCGGCGGCGATCAGCATCGCGAGCCGATACCCGTCGACGAAGGACGCGTCGATCGCCTCGTCGACGGCGGCTTGCTGCTCCGGTGGGAGGTCGGCCGGGGGGCGGATCGCGGCCAGTTCGTCCTCCTGGGCGAACACGGCGTGGCGCGCCCGGTCCAATTGCTCCGTGTCGGCAAGCCGATCCCGCAGCCCGGAGCCGAACGCGCCGGCGACCACGATCCCGAAGACCGCGATCGCCAGCAACCCGGCGGCGCGGGAGACGGCGTTGTTGATCCCGGAGGCCAGGCCGGAGTGGCGCTCCTCGACCGCGTTCATCACCGAGGTGGTCAGCGGCGCGACCGTGATTGCCATTCCCAGCCCTAGCACCACGACCGCCGGAAAGACCGTGCTCCAGTAGGACCCACCGACTCCCGGGCGGGCGAAGAGGGCGAACCCGATCCCGGCGATGGTTGGGCCAAGCACCAAGGGACGCTTGGCCCCGAAGCGGCGGATGAAGCCTCCGGCGTAGCGCGACAGGAGCGAGAGAATCAGGATCATCGGCAGCAGGGCCGCGCCGGCCGCGGTGCTGCCGTAGCCCTGGACCTGGATCAGGTTGAACGGCACGAAGTAGAGCGCCCCGCCCAACCCGGCGTACAGGAGCAGGGTCAGCAGGTTGGCGCCGCTGAAGGTGCGCGAGGAAAAGAGGGACAGCGGCATCATCGGCGCCCGGCCGCGGGCCTCGACCGCGACAAACGCGGCCAGCGCCGCCGCGCCGCCGATCAGCGACCCGATCACCAGCCGGTCGGTCCAACCGTCGGCGGCGGCGTTGGTCAAGCCGAGGACCACCGCTCCGAGGCCGACGGTCGCCAACGCGGCGCCGGTCCAGTCCAGCCCGCGATTCGCGTCCGGATCGCGGCTCTCCGGCACCCGCCAGGCGACCAGGGCGAGGACGATCGCCGCCAACGGCAGGTTGATGAAGAAAACCCACCGCCAGCTGGCGTTCTCGACCAGCCACCCGCCGAGGACGGGCCCAAGCGCCGTCGTGATCGAGGTGAAGCCGGACCAGGTACCGATCGCCTTGCCGCGCGCCTCGCCCGAGTAGGACGCGCTGATGATCGCCAAGCTGCCGGGCACCAGCAGCGCGCCGCCGACGCCCTGCAACGCCCGCGCGCCGATCAACTGCTCCACGCTGGTCGCCAGGCCGCACCAGACCGAGGCCAGCGCGAAGAGCGCGACCCCGAGGCCGTAGACCCGGCGGCGCCCGAAGCGGTCGCCGAGCGACCCGCCGACCAGGATCAAGGCCGCCAGGAGGAGGCTGTACGATTGGACCACCCACTGCACCTGGGCGGCGTTGGCGGTCAGGTCCGCCTGCAAGGTTGGCAGCGCGACGTTGACGACGGTGCCGTCGATGAACGCCATGCTGGAACCGACGATGGTCGCTGCCAGCACCCACTTGCCGACCGCCGGTTCGCGCCCGCTGGGCGCCTGGTTCTCGGTCGTGGCGGCCCGCTGCACGGCGTCGTGAGGTGGAGGAGGTGCATGGGCGATTGCGGGACGGGTGCCGGTCATCGGGGGGCTTTCGATCGGCGTGGTGGGGTCACGGGAGCAACCTTCGCAACGGTTTCTGGCGGTAGTTCAAGGGGGTAAGGAAGACAATCCTCACAGAACCGATCCGGCCGGAACCAGAACCCTGGCAGTGCCAACGAGCGATGCCGTCCGCCGGAGTCCCGCGACACCGTGCAATACGTGCCGTTTCGGATGGATTGGGGGGCGACGTACCGCCGCCAACCGGGACGGGCTACGATGATCGGGTGCCCGGGCACGCGAGCTTCCTCGCGTCCGTCGAACACGGCGGAGCGGTCGCGGACCGCATTCATATCCGGGATCACCTCGACGTCCAAGTCGGCCGGTCCCGCCAGCCGACGGTCCAAAAAGCGCTCGCGGAGTTGCTTTCCAATGGGCATGCGGTCGGGTTCTCTCGACGATGGGACCGCCACCAATGGCATCTCGTGGGGGACCGAGAAGACCTCGCCCGAAACGATCCCGCGGGCGTGGACATGATCGGAGGAATCCGCCGGTTTATCCGCTGGTCGTGATGTCTCTCGATCCAGGCGAGTGTTTCGTCGTCGGTCGGTTCGATCGGACCTTCGCGCTCCGTTTCGGGAGGCACGGCAGTCGGAGCAGCATCGGCGCCCACCATGGTGGATGCCAAGCGTCGAAACACTCGGCTAGGGCCGGAAGGTGGCGTCTAGGCCGTCGATCTGGTCCAACGTCGCCGCGGAAACCGCCGCCCCGCCCGCGCGCCGGCGCCGCTCCTCGGCGACGGCCACCGCTCGATCGTAGGAGAGACGGAACAGGGAAATCGCGCCAGGAATGTCGTCCTCGCTCCGGATCCAGTAGCTGACCCAGCCGCTGTCGGGCAAGAGGTGGTGGGGATGGGCCCGACCGTCGCGGACCAGTTCCTTCCGAATCCGGACCGGAAACGGCAGGTCCGCCAGGCGGTCGCCGTGCAGGTGCCCCAGTTCGCGGCGTCCGAGCCGGAACTCGATCCCGCCAAAACGGTGCGGCGCTTCCTCGACTTGTGGCCAGCCGCGCACTTCGTCGCGGATCCGCTTATGGGCGTCCATCGAACACGTCCTCCTTCCCGGAAAGTGTCGGACCGCGGGATCGCCCAACGGTACCACCGGTACGGCCAGGAGCGGACCTGGCCGTTGGGGCAGGACGGCGAACGAGCGAAGCGTTGGCGACGGTGCCGGTGGCGCCCGCGGACCGTCCGGCGTACCGTTCGCGGCGTGGACGGAACGCGCGAAAGGACATCCGGCATGGCGGAGGAACGGGTCGACGCGGTCGTGGTCGGGGCGGGACCCGCCGGCAGCGCGGCGGCGATCGCGATGGCGCGGGCCGGGCGGCGTGTCGTGCTGCTGGACCGCGCCACCTTTCCTCGCGACAAACCGTGCGGCGATCTGATCGGTGCCCGGGCAATGGCCTGGGCGCGCCGGCTCGGGATCGCCGAGGAGGCGCTCGCCCCGTACCCTCGCCTGGCCGGGGCGCTGGTTACGGCGGAGCGCGGCGTGCTGGACCTGGCACCGGGCGGCCCTGTCGGGCGGATCTTGCTGCGTAACTCCGACGCCCGCGTCATCCCCCGGCTCGTCTTCGACGCCGCGCTGGTCGCCGCCGCCGGGCGGGCGGGGGCCGAGCTTCGGCGCGGAACCGTGCGCGAGGTCGCCGCCTGGCAATCCGAAGGAAACGCGGGTGAGGGCGGGCGGGTGGTCCGCGGCACCGGTCCGGACGGCGCGTTCGCGGTCCAAGCCCCGGCCGTCGTGTTGGCCGGGGGCTATGGAAGCCGGGTGATTGCCCCGGAGATGACCGAGCCGCTCGCCCGTCGCGTCGTGACCCGAGAATCCCAGCCGGGCATCGCCACCCGCGGCTACTTCCGGGGCGTGGCCGCGCCGCCGGATCGGATCGTCTTTTGCCTCAACGATTGGGTCCTGCCCGGCTACGGCTGGGTGTTTCCGCTGCCGGGCGGCGGTGCCAACGTTGGGGTCGGAACCCTGGCCGGGCCCAACGAAACCGGGAGCGGGCGCGAACCCCTGCGCTATCTGTACCACCGGTTCACCACCGACCCGGCGTCGCCCGCAGCCGCCTGGCTGGCGGCGGCGACGCCGGATGGCGCCGCGCGGACTTGGGCGCTCGATCTCGGTCCGCGGCACCGCCGCCTGGTCGCCGATGGGCTGCTGGTGGCGGGGGAAGCCGCGGCGTTGGTCGGCCCGTTGACCGGGGCCGGGATCGCCTTCGGGTTGGAATCTGGTTGGACAGCGGGAGAAACGCTCGTGCGCGCGCTCGCCGTTCGTGACGTGAGCGCCCGGAACCTCGCGCCGTATGGCCGGGCCATCCGCCGCCGCTTCTCCCCGTGGCTGCGGGCGGAGGGCGCGGCGCAACGGTTCCTGACCGATCCGGGACGGCTGAACGGGTTACTCAATGCGTTGGGACCGTTACCGGCGACGAGAGTACTGGGGGCACGGCTGCTGCTCCACCTCGGCTAACCCGCACCGGTGCCGTCGCCCGGCGGGATCAATCCCGGGTCGGGTGCCGATCGGCGTGGACCAATTCAGCTGCGCGCATGGCGTAGAGACGATCGTCGGCGACGGCGACGAGTTCGTACGGTCGCTGGCCGTCGTCCGGCAGCACCGCGACACCGTAGCGCACCGTGGCGCGCGGCAACCCCATCTCGCCGGTGGCGTCCAACAGGTCGCGACGGATCCGGGCCGCGCCCCGATTGGCGTCGAGGGCACCGACGCCGTGCATCACGATCGCGAACTCATCGCCGCCGTAGCGAGCGACCAGGTCCTCGTCGCGGACCGCGTCCCGGATGGTGCCGGCGACCCGGCGTAGGAGGGCGTCCCCGGCCAGGTGGCCGCGGCTGTCGTTGACCAGTTTCAATCCTTCGACGTCCAGCACCACCACGCTCAAGAGGTTGCCCTCGGCGGTCGCCACTTCTAGCGCCTCATAGAAGGCCCGGTGGTTCAGCAACCCGGTCAGGCCGTCCGTCGCGGCGGCGCGTTTGGCCCGGTCGTGGAGCTGGGCAACGTGAATCGCGGAAGCCATCTGACCAGCAACAGCGCCCAATACGGCCGCGTCGGACGCCGAGAAGGCGGCGACATTGGACGATTCGGCGCTCAATACCCCGATCGTCCGCCCGTCTGCGATCAGGGGCACCACCAGCTCGGAGCCCTGCGGGTCTGGCCAAATGGAGAAGAAATCCGGGTCGAACCGGACGTCCGGCACCAGGCGGGACCGGCCGGTGCGCATCACGGCGCCGCAGACACCGACCCCAATCGGTTGCCGGTAGTTGTCCGGATTGTTGTTGCCTCCGCCGCTGTGGGCGGCGACCGCCAGGTCGCCACGCTCGGGGTCTACCAGCAGGAGGACGAGATCCTCGTAGTCGAGCCGCCTCCGTACCAGCTCGGTGACCCGGCGCAGAAACTCCGCAAGGTCCGGGATGTGGGGCGTCATCGCCGCCAGCTCCACCAGGAGCCCCAATGCCCGGGTGTCGCCGAGCTGGCCGGCTGTTGACGACAGCGGCCTGGTCGCGAATTCGGCGGTCTGCCACGGTTCAGCTTCGTCGGTCGACTCCAGTCTCGTCTCGATCAGCCCGCCCGCGAGCAGGTGGGCAAAGACGTCAACCACCTCGGGCCGGAACTGCGTGCCCGCCCCGGCGCGTAGCTCCTCGACCGCCGCCACCACCGGCCGCCGTCTCCGGTACGGGCGGTCGGTGACCATGGTGTCGAAGGCGTCCACGACCGCGATCACCGCGGCGCCGATCGGGATCGCCTCGTCGTTCAGGCCGTCCGGGTAGCCGTTCCCGTTACTCCACTCGTGGTGGTGGCGGACCAGCGGCACCAGCTGGGTCAGGGAGTCCGAGCTGGCCCCGGCCAGGATCTCCGCCCCGAGGGCGGCGTGGCCAACCATCACCGCCCGCTCGGCGTCGTCGAGCGGTCCCGGTTTTTGGAGGATCGAGTCCGGAACGCCGATCTTGCCGATGTCGTGCAGCAGACCCGCCAGTTCGATCGTTTCGGTCTCCGCGCGGGTCAGCCCCAGCGCCGCGGCGGTCACGCTCGCCAGGCGACTGACCCGCTCCGAGTGGCCCCGCGTATAGGCGTCCTTGGCGTCGACCGCCGACGCCAGGGCACGGATCCCGGAAAGATAGAGGTCGCGGTTGCGCACCAGCAGTTCGGCGTTGCGGATCGAAGCCGCCGCCTGGGCGGCGTAAACGCGGACGGCCGCGAACTCTTCCTCGGAAAACGGGTAGTCCCCGGCCCGGACCACGGAGACGACCCCGATCAGGGTGCCTTCGACGACCAGCGGCACGCTCATCTGCGATTCAGGGGGGGAGGAGCCGTCGGGCGCCGGACCGTCTTCGTCGGCCCCGGCGATCGTCCATCCGGCTTCGCGGGTTGCGGCCGCCATGCCCGTCACGCCGGCCCCGAACGCAATTCGCTCGCTCGGGATCCCGCGCCCGGCGGCGGTACGGGCAAAGACCGGGTGCAACTCCCGCCGATCGAGATCGGCCCGGTAGACCGCGCAGGCGCCGAAGGCGACCAGTTGCTCCACCCCTTCGACGAAGGTATGCAGCGTGGAGGCGGGGTCGGTTTGGAGTGCGAGCCGCTGGCTGGCGGCGAGCACCGACTCCACGTTGCGGGTTTGCCGGTCCGACTGTTCTCGGGCCGCCACGGCGACGGCGAAGAGCCGCGCCCGTTCGATCCCGATCCCCAGTTGGCCGGCCACCAACCGGAACAGCGCCTGGTCGTTCTCGCTGAACGGCCCCGGCTCGTCCCGGATCGCGTGCAGCGTGCCGGTGACCCGGCCCTCGATCAGCAGCGGCACGCAGAGGACGTGGTGGCCCGAGATCTGGTGGTCGGCCGGCACGAAGTGCGGCCCGACCTCGTCCAAGCGTCCGCGCACCGGTCGACCGGTGCGGTAAACCGTGCCGTTAATGCTGCCTTCCAGCGGCAGCGCCTGGCGGCCGAGGACCTCGAACCCGGCGCCGATCGCCTCCAGCACCCGTAGTTGACCGGCGTCCTCGTCCCATCCGATTACCCCTCCGGTGGTGAATGGGACGGTTTCCCGAGTTCGGGCCAGCGCGTCTCGCAACACCCCGGCCAAGTCCAGCGAGCGGCCAATCGCGTCGTTGACGGAGGCCACAATGCCGAACTCGGCGACCTGGCGGTGAATCGCGGCGACCAACCGCGCCCGTTCCACCGCGACTCCTGCCTGGTCACCGATGGCTTCCAAGAGTCCCAGGGCGTCGTCGTCGAAGTCATGGGGGTCATCAGCGGCGACGCCGGTTTCCTCGACCGTCGAACCGGCCCAAACGTAGAGCGCGCCCTGGACCGCCCCCCGGATCCGCAGCGGCACCACCGCCCCGCCGCGAACGCCGAACCCATCGGCGTGGGGACGACCGGTCAGCAGGTGACGCAGCCGCGCACCGGTCACCGGGCGTCCGGTCGCGATCAACTCCCGTTCGACCGGGATGTCGAGGGGGCCTTGGTCCGCCAGGACTGCCACCGCCTCGTCGCTGGGGTACCCGACGTGGGCCCAGTCAACGGTCCGGGTCGCGTCCGCGTCGTAGACAAACAGCGCGCAGCGGTCGGCGCCGACCGCCTCGGCCGCGTTGCGAACCAGCTCGCGGCCGAGATCGGCAATCGTGCCGGCGGCGTTCAACGCGGCCGAAACCTGCACCAGGGCGGTGGCGTGGCGGCGGCGGCGGCGTTCCTCTTCGAACTGCAACGCCGTGTGGAGCGCAATCCCGGCCTGGCCGGCCAACACCTGGAAGATCGCGAGATCTTCGGTCCCGAACCGCTCATCACTCCACCGCACGAGGACGATCCCGCCGATGATCTCGGTCGAAGCGATCAACGGCGCGATCAAGGCGTGCTGCGCCCGGCGCTCCGGCGGCATCCCGACCGGCCAGACCGCGTCGGGATCGTCCTGGACGTCGTTGACCAGCGCCGCGACCCCACCGCGCATCACACGGCCGACCACCCCCCCTGGTCCATGTCGACCACCCGGTCCGGGCGGAACGGATCGTCGCCAGCGCGACCATAGAACGGCACCAGGTGGTCCGGTTCTCCTTGTCCACCCGCCAGACCTCGATCCGGTCCGGGCGGATCAATCGGTTGAGATGGTCGGCCAGGGTATCGAGGGTCGGCCGAACGTCGACCTGGGCGGTGATCGCCTGGGTGGTCCGCAGCACCGCTTCCAGATTGGCGACGTGGCGGTCTGCCCCTGCCCGCGCGGCGCGGGCGTCTTCCAGAAGCGCCGCCTGGTGGATGGCAACCGCGGCCTGCTCGGCCAAGAGCCGGAAGCGCGCGAACTCGTGGTCCTCGAAGGGCCGCGTCCCGAGCCGGCTCACAAAGAGGACGCCGATCGGCCGCTCCGCGACGAGCAACGGCGCGACCATCGCGTGCTCGCCCATGGTGCGTCCGGCCGCTTCGTGGTCGAGTTCGTAATACGAGCGGGGATCGTGATGGGCGTTGTTGACCAATTCCGCCGGTCCGCCCCTTGCCGCCTGGCCGACCAGACCGCGATCGATCGGGAACGACCACGGCGCCAGATCGCGCGGTTGATGCTCGTCCCAGTGCCGATGAAGGATGGATTGGACGCGCCGGCCATCGGGCGATATCCGGTAGACCCCGACCTCGTCGTGCGGCACCAACGCCGCCAACCGGCGCGACAACACGTCCAGCATCGCCACCAGGTCGCCGGCAGAGGTAATCGCCTTGGTGATCGCCAGTACCGCTTCAAGGTCGGCGGCGTGGCGCTCGGCCGCTTTCCGGCCGGCGACCGTTTCGGCATGGAGGTGGGCATGGACGACCGCCGCCGAGGCCTGCTGGGCGATGATCTCCAGTGTTCGCAGATCGCCCTCGTCGTAAGGGGCTGGGTCGTAGCGCTGGACCGAGAGGACGCCGATCAAGCGTTCGCCACGCAGCATCGGAACGTACATCGCCGATGTCGAGACCCGCCCACGATCTCCGAATCTAGTCCCGGCCAGTACCAGCGGGTCGTTGGGGCGGACCTTGAGGTAGGACCGCCGGGTGCGGACTACCCGGGCGGTCGGCCCGTCGTTGAGGCGCAGCCGCTCGCCGGGGATCCGCTCGCCGTCGTCGTACATGTAGGGGAACCAGACCTCGTCCGCGGTCTCGTCCCACAACGCCACGTAGCAGGCGTCGACCTTGAGGACCCGGGCAACCTGCTCGTGGATCACCCGGCAAAGGGCATCGACCTCGATCGTGCCGGAGAGCGCGCGACCGATCTGGTTCAACAGTTCCAGATGGTCGGCGTATCGCCGCATGGCCTCGGCGATCTTCGCCCGCTCCACGGCGACCCCGCCGAGCGCACCGATAGCCGCCAGGAGCACCCGGTCGGGGTCGCCGAACAGTCGCTCGCCGTCGTTCCGGCACAGCCACAGGCAGCCGAGCACGCTACCGCGCGCCGACAGCGGAACCAAGGCGTACACGGCCCCCGGGTACGGGTTTTCAATCTCGGCCAACTCGTCGTTGGCGCGGACGACCCCATCGGTGAGGAGGCGGCGCTCGACCGGGAAGAGCGCCATCCCCCGCCGGGACAGAATTATCCTCCGGGCAGCGTCTGCTTCGTCGACCCCGTGGAAGTGGTGGGCTACGATGCGCTCGCCTTCGGCGTCAAAGACGAAGACGCCGACCCGATCGGCGGCGACCGCGTCGGCGGTGGCGGCCGCCAAGATCGGCAGCAGGTCCCGAAGGTCGTGGGCGCGGTTGACGGCCGTGGCGACGTCGTGGAGGGCTTCGGGGTGCGGTTGGGAGGGCGCCGACGGGTCGAGATTCGGCGCCGAAGAGACGGCGAACCCGGTCGCCGGATCGATTGCGACCGCCACTGCCACGGTGGATCGTGCCCCCATTCGCCGAAGGTCCTTTGCCGTGGCATCGTGGTTCTTCACCGGCACGCCGCACGCGAGACCAGCGAGGGCCGGCGCGCGTCGTCGGCGACGGGCGGGTTCAGCGGACGAACCACGCGCCGAACGCGGCTTGCGCGGATGGCGTCCGGTTGGCGAGACCGATTATCCCGCGCGCCTGGCTTTCGCATCCAGTCCCATTGGTCTCGATCTGGGACGACGGCTTAGACCGGCGCGCCGACCGCGTCGATCGCCAACGACGCCAGGAAGTCGGCGTGGACCCTCAGCGGATCGTCCCAGGGGAGCGGCACGCGGACGAAGTGCTCCCGTGAAAGGAACTCGTTGACCTGTTCGCGCGGCATCCCGGCCATCGGGCCGCCTTCTCCGACCTGGGTTCGGTGCGCCCGGATCGCGGCTTCCTTTTTGTCGCCGACCCGGGCGACGTCGATTCTGGTCGTAATCTCGTGGTCGGGTGTGCCCAGGCGGTCGATCTCGTCGGGCGACATCCCGCGCAGCGGACCATCGGTCCTGGTCGCCATCGCTTGCATCCGGGACCGTGGCACCGCGGTAAACGAAAGCGCTGGGGTCGCCCACGGATCGCCATTGATGGTGGTCGCCGCGGGTTCGGCGGCGTCGTGGACGGCGCGGACGGCGACGCGGTGGATGTAGAGATGGTCCGGGTGGCCGTAGATGCCGTCGGGGCCGAACGTTATCACCGTTTCTGGGCGGAGGTCGCGGATGATGGTCACCAGTCGGGCGGCGACCACCGCCTCGGTGGCCTGGACCAACGCCCGCGGGTCGTCGTTGTCCACGGTGCCGGCCATGCCGGAGTCCCGGTAGGCGAGGAAGCGGATGTCGGCGAGGCCGACCACCGCCATGGCCGTCCGCAGCTCGGCTTCGCGGACGACCCCAATGGTGTCGCGGGTGGCGCCGGAGGATTCGGGGAATTCGCCCGCCTCGCCCCGGGTGGCGCAGACCAGCGTCGCCCGGACCCCCTGCTCGGCGGCCAGGGCGAGGGTTCCGGCGCATCCGAAGGACTCGTCGTCGGGATGGGCGAAGATGAGCAGCAGCGGGCCGGAGCCGGAGGTTCGGGGGGAGCCATCAGTGGGCGGAGCCGGGTCGGCGGTGTGGTTCACGAAGTCGTTCTCCATTCTGCCTGGGACCCGGTTTAGGAGATTGGCGGATTGGGCCGAGTGTAACAGCGCCGACGTCCTGGCCGAAGCGTTCAGTAGTCTACGCGGCCGCGACAAACCCTCGGTCGCGCAAGGCTGCCACCAGATCCTCGTCGGACGGTTCGACCAAGACCGGACCGCCATGGCCGAGCAGGATGGTCGGGGTGGTGCGGTGGCCGCGGGCGTGCTCGCGGACGAAGGCGGACGCCACCTCGTCCTGGTCGAGGTCGACAAAGTCGTAGGGCACGCCCAGACCGTCGAGGAGGCGGCGCGAGCGACGGCTGTCGGGACACCAGTGGGCGCCGTAGAAGGTGATCGCGGGGGACGGAGCCTGCGAGGTTTGCTCCTTGGACACGTGAAATACTCCTTGCCGGGAACCCGGCGCGCTGCACCCGGGGACCGTCCCCATGGGTTACCGAATTATAGCTACTAACCGTCATAAAGCAACTGACCGATCACGCCCGGGTCGGCGCCGCGTCCTCCACGCCAACCGCCTGCGAAAGTGCCGCCTCAAGACGCCGCTGCCGGGCCAGTCCCGCCTGGTACCGGGCGCGGTTGCCCGGATCCGGCTCGTACACCCTCGCCACGTCGACGTGATCCGGGCGTTCGGCCGGCGCCAGGTCCGGCCAGACGCCGAGGGCGTTCAAGGCCAAAATCGCGGCGCCGCGCGCCGTCGCCTCGTCCTCCGCCGGCAGCGCCGCGATCCGGTGGTTCAGGGTGTCGGCCACGATCTGGAGCCAGGCGGGGGAGTGGAGGATCGCGCCCCCGTTGGCGGCGATCTCGTGGTCTTCCGGCAGCAGCGGGCGGAGCGCCTCGTAGAGCAGCGCGAAGCGGTACGCGACGGCCTCCATCCCGGCCCGCAGCAGATCTTCCGCTCGCGTTGCCAGCGTCAGCCCGGCGATCACGCCGGTGGCATGGTCGTTCCAGCTCGGCGACCGTTCGCCGGCCACCGCCGGCAGGATCGTCAGCCCGTGCACGTCCGGGGGCAACCGCTCGGCGGCGGACGCCGTGGCGTCGCCTTCGTCCGCGCCGAGGAGGCCGCGCAGCCACCCCATCAGATTACCGCCGTTAGAGAGCGCGCCGCCGACCACGATCCGCTTCCGGTCCAGCCGATACGCCCAAACCGCCGGCGGCAATTGGATCCCAACCCCGTCGGTGGGCAGCGGCTGAATCGCCCGCATCGCCCCGGAGGTGCCGAGGGTGAGGGCGATCCTGGCCGGCGTCACCGCGCCGCTGCCGACGTTGGCCGCCGCGCCGTCGCCGACCGCCGGGTACCAGGGCACCCCCGCCAGGGACGGCCACCGCCCGGCGAGATCGGGCGCCAGTCCGGTCCACGGTTCGTCGCGTTCGCAAAGCGGCGGCAACTGGTCGGGCCGCAGACCGAAGGCGGGCAGCAAATCGTCCGCCCAGACCGCCCGCCGGGTGTCGAGCAGCCCGGTCCCGGACGCCATCGAGACCGTCGTCCGGACCGCGCGGTGCCACCGGTGCGCGACGTACTCGGGGAACGACCACCACGAGACGGCGCGGCCGAACGTCGCCCCGTCGGTCTCGGCCATCCAGCGCAACTTGGCCGGCCAGAACGAGGAATGGAGCAGGCATCCGGTCTGCTGGTGGACCGCTTCGGCGTCCAACTCCGCCCGCAGGCTTGCCGCCATGGTGGCGGATCGGGTATCGCCCCACATCAGGAGGGGCGTCACCGCGTCCCCCGTGGCGTCGACCCCGACCAGGCTGTGCCAGAAGCAGGCGACGCCGACCGCCGCGATCTCCGCCGCGCGGTCTCCGAGCCGGTCCAGGACCCCGTCCACGCACCGCCGGAGCAGCTCAACGAGCGCGTCCGGGTCGGTCTCGGCGCCGCCGTCGGCGGTGGTTCGGAGGGCGTGCCGGAGTTGCTCCTCGGACCCGGCGACCGCCCGCGCGTGGTGGTCGAATGCCAACGCCCGCAGGGACGAGGTGCCAAGGTCTAGCGCCAGCACCAGCGGCGGGGCGGCGGCTTTGCGGGCGACGCTGGGCATCGGGGTTGCTCCTCCGTGACGTGGAATTGGCGCCCATCCCAACCGCTCCGCCACGCAGGAGGAGGGCATTGGCCGCCGTGTTGGTCGGGATCGAAATCCGGTGGCTCCCTCCTTTCTCCGGAGACAGTGGAAGAGGGTGGGAGGGAAAGGGGGTCTACCGTTCCCCTTGGCGGCGCCACCGAAGGCGGTTACATTTGGGAAGTAGCAGGCATCTCGTTACCGGTCGGGTGGTTCTGGTCGCCAAATCCGCAACCACCGCAGGGCGGATCCCGCCGTGCATGGCATGATACGGATCGGGTCGTCGGCGCGCGAGGGGGCGAACGGTACGGTGGCGTGGACCGAGGCGGCGCGGGCGTTTCTGGCGGAGCGGCGGTTCGCCACGTTGACGACCGTCGGCCACGACGGGACCCCGCGGCAGACCGTGACGTGGTACGACCTACGGGGCGATCAGGTGGCGACGAACTCCACACGGCGGCGTCAGAAAGACCGCATTTTGCTCCTCGATCCACGGATCTCGATCCGAGTTGAGGACGAGGACCGGACCGTCGCAGTGGCCAAATTGGTCGAGGACCACATTCTCACCCGGGCCGACCTCGCCTCCCTCGCCGACCGCGACGCGGGGGCGGAGCGGGCCGCGGCGATGGTCCGCGACTCCTTCTCTCGCCGGGATCGGGTCGCGTTCCTGCTGCCGGTGGCGAACGCGGACGTCCGCGGATTCGAGGACTAGGCGGTGCCCGGCTTTTGCCTCGGCCTTCCGATCGCCCGACTTGGAGGACCTCGATGATCGTCGCCCTCGCCGGTGGCGTCGGCGGCGCCAAATTGGCCCAGGGGCTTGCCCGCGCCCGGCCGCCCGGCGATTTGACCGTGGTGATCAACACCGCCGACGATTTCGACCTCTACGGGTTGCGGATCTGCCCGGACCTCGATACCGTGCTCTATACCTTGGCCGGAATCGCCGACCCGACGACCGGCTGGGGCATCGCCGGCGACACCCACCACGCGATGGACGCGATTGCCGGATACGGCCGCGACCCGTGGTTCCGTCTCGGCGACCGCGACCTCGCCACCCACGTTCTCCGGACGGAGCGGTTGCGCGACGGATCGTCGCTCTCGACGGTGACGGCGGAGTTCGCCGCCGCGCTCGGCGTGGCGACCGCGCTCGTACCGATGTCCGACGAGCGGGTGGCGACCCTGGTCGACACCCCCGCCGGGCGGCTCGAGTTTCAAGACTACTTCGTCGCCCGGCGGCAGCAGGACGTGGTGACCGGCGTTGTCTTTGACGGCGTCGAAGCCGCTCGACCGGCCCCGGCGGTCGCGGAGTCCCTCGCTGACGCGACGCTGATCGTGTTCTGTCCGTCCAACCCGATCGTCAGCATCGGACCTATCTTGGCGGTGCCGGGATTGCGAGACCTGATCGCGAAGTGCCCCGCGCCCAAGATCGCGGTCAGCCCGATTGTCGGCGGTCGGGCACTGAAAGGTCCGGCGGACCGGATGTTGGCGAGCCTGGGCTTCGAGTCGTCGGCCCTCGGTGTGGCGAAAATGTATGCCGGGCTGGTCGACGCGATCGTGATTGACGACGAGGACGCGGCGCTGGCGCCGGCAATTCGGGAAGGCGGAATGCGGGTGCTGGTGACCCAGACGGTGATGGGCGGGCCGGAGGACCGGGAACGGCTGGCCGCAGAGGTGATCGGGTTCGGCTTGGGTCGGGAGCGGGGCGGAGGGCGGTGAGCGCGGTCGCTTGCGTGGTCCCGATCCGTGGCGTCTGGGGCGGCAAGACCCGCCTCGCCGGCGCGTTGAGCGCCGAGGAGCGGGCCCGCCTGACGGTGCGGATGCTGGCCGGCGTCGTCGGCGCGGCGCTGGATTCCGGCGTGGTCGGGCGGGTGGCGGTGATCAGTCCCGACCCGGTGGTGCTGGCGCTGGCCGTTGGCCTTGGCCCGGACGTCGAAGCCGTGACACAAGACGCCGCGGCCCCCGGTCTCAATCCGGCCCTCGATGCCGGGCGGCGGTGGGCCGTTGGCCGTGACGCGGCGGCGCTGCTTGTCCTCTTCGGCGACCTGCCCTTGCTCTCGGCCGGCGACGTGCGCAACCTGGTCCGCCGCGACGCGCCGGTGGTGTTGGCGCCGGACCGCCACGGAACTGGCACGAACGCATTGCTGCTCCGGCTTTCGCGCCGGGATCGGGCGTCGCCGGACGCGTTCCGGTTCGGCTTCGGCGACGGCAGCTACGCCCGCCACGTCGACGAGGCGCACCGGTTGGGATTGGAGGTCGCGACGTCGTTGGTCGCCGGCACCGCGTTCGATCTCGACACGCCGGAGGATTGGCGGATGCTTCGGGACGATTGGGGTTGGGCCGACGGCGATCTGATCGCGGAGATCGCGGGTGGTCTCGTTGTCGGCCCCGGGATCGTCGCGTCCGGTTCCGCCGCGAAGGACCCCTCATGAGCGCCACGACCGTGCCTCCTGCCGAGCTGCGCGTCTTTGGCCTCGGCGGCATCCCGGAGGTGCGCCCCGGCGACGATGTCGCCGCGCTGGTCGGCGATGCCATCGCCGCGTCCGGGGTCGGCCTCGAGGCGGGCGACGTCGTCGTCGTCACCCACAAGATCGTCAGCAAGGCGGAAGGGCGGTTGGTCACCCTGGCGGAGGTCGAGCCGTCTGCCTTGGCCGCCCGGTTCGCCGCCGAACACGGCAAGGATCCCCGCCAGATCGAGGTCGTGCTCCGGGAATCGCGGCGGATCGTGCGCATGGACCGCGGCATCGTGATCGCCGAGACCCGCCACGGATTCGTCTGCGCCAACGCCGGAGTCGACGCCTCCAACGTCGCCGACGGCGTCGTCTGCCTCCTTCCCGACGACCCCGACGCCTCGGCGGCGCGGATCCTGGACGGGCTGACGAGGCGCTTTGCGCCGGGGAACGGGGGCCGGGGGGCCTGGCACGGGGACGGGGACGGGGACGAGGGATCGTCTCCGTCTCCCTCCTCGGTCCTGGATCCTCAGCCCTCCACGATCCCGTCCCCTGTCCCCCGTTCCCGGTCCCCATCGGTGATCGTCTCCGATTCGTTCGGCCGCGCCTGGCGGGACGGAATCGTCAACGTCGCGATCGGGGTGGCGGGGATGGCGCCGCTGGCCGACTACCGTGGGCGCCACGACGCCAGCGGTTACGAGTTGCGCGCCTCCGTCCTCGCCGTCGCCGACGAACTGGCGGCGGCGGCCGAACTTGTGATGCACAAACTGGAGGCCCGCCCCGTCGCCCTGATTCGCGGCTACGTCGCCCAAACCGACCATCCCCCGGGCACAGGCCGGGAGCTGGTGTTGGCGGCGGCACGCGACATGTTCCGATAGACGGGAGTCGGGAGTCGGGAGTCGGATGTACGACGCCTCGCTTGCGACTCCCGACTCCCGACTCGCAGACAAGGAGTCGACCATGGGTCTCGGCTACGCCGCCTCGTTCGAGCAGTTCCATCCGACCGACCTCCTCGCGTACGCCAAGCAGGCGGAGGAAGCCGGGTTCGTCGCCGTGATGGCGTCGGACCATTTCCACCCGTGGGTCCCCAGCCAGGGGCACTCGGCGTTTGTCTGGTCCTGGATGGGGGCGTTGGGGGCGACGACGAACCTGCGCTTTGGGACCGGTGTCACGCCGCCGGGGTATCGCTACCACCCGGCGATCGTCGCCCAGGCGGCGGCGACCTTGGAGGCGATGTACCCGGGCCGGTTCTACCTTGGACTTGGCGCTGGCGAGGCACTCAACGAGCACATCGTCGGCGAGTACTGGCCAGAGGCGCCCATCCGGTTGGAGCGCCTGATGGAATCCATCGAGATCATCCAGGCGCTGTTTTCCGGCAAGGTGGTCAAGCACCGGGGCGTTTACTTCAACGTCGAGAGCGCCAAACTCTACACCCGGCCGGAAACCGCGCCGCCGATCTACGTCGCCACCTCCGGACCGATCATGGCCGGGCGGACGGGCAAGTTCACCGACGGCCTGATCACCGTCGGCGCCGCCGACGAGAAGCTCAAGATGCTGCTCGACCGCTACGAGAAGGGAGCCCGCGAGGCCGGCAAGGACCCGGCGGCGATGCCTCGCATCCTCCAGGTCAAGGTCTGCTACGCCGAGTCGGTGGAAGCCGGGACCGAGGAGGCGATCCGTGAGTGGCCCAACGGCGGGATGAATTTTCCAAAGGCCGACATCCGCAACCCGGAGGATTTCGAGGCGATGGCCAAGCTGGTCCGGGCCGAGAACTACAAGAACCGCGTCCTGATCAGCCCGGACACCGACGAGCACGTCGCCCACATTCAGCGCTTCATCGACCTGGGCTTCGGCGAAATCTACGTCCACCACGTCGGCCGCAATCAGGAGGAGTTCATTCGCGTCTACGGGGAAAAGGTGGTGCCTAACTTGAAGTGGAGGGCATAACAAACCCCGCGGGTGGTACGGTCGGGGCGTCGAGGTCGTCGATGCATCGAAGGAGTCGCTCATGCGCATGAACGCGGTGTTGCGGCGGCGGTCGAGCAGTTGGAGGACGCCGTTCCCGGATCGCTCGAGCAACTGACACCGCTCGTCCACGGTCGTCCCAAATGAACGGGATGGCCCGACGCGAGGATTCGGGTCCTCACGCGACGACCGTCCCGCGGCGGACCCAACCGCAGAAGCGACCGGTCATCAATCTAGACGAGCCGATCGCCAAGCAAAGGATCAAACAGGTCGAAAGCCTTGAGCAGCTTAGTTGCCGTGCGCGGCCGAGCGACGACCTCGAGGACGACACCGCTGAGGTCCTCTGGGAATGGAGGCGCGAGGACGGCTATGGCCGCCCGTCGCGTCCTCGACACCCGTGGTGTCGCCCAACGCTTCCGTGACGATACTCGCGCGTTGTGTTGCGAGTCGTACATTGAGATTGCGGTCGACGTTCTCTGGTTCTTGGTCCTGGACGAACTCAACTATTGGAGTCCGCGAGCCGGTTGGCAAGAGACTCGTCCCCAACGATTGGCGCGGATCCCCGCGGGATTGGCCGCGAGCGGGTTCGCCGGATCAAGAACGACACGCTGCATAAGCCCCGCCATATGGATGGGGATCAGTTTTTGGCCTACTCCTAGGAGCGGTGATCGCCATACGACCGATGGCAGAACGACGCGACGGGGCGGCCAATTCGGCCGCCCCTTGTTCGTAACCGCGATGCGTGGTGATCGTGGTCGTTCCGCGCCGTCGATGGCGGCGCGACCGAGCACGGGTGCGACGCCGGCGCGGACGGGTGTGCCCGCCCACAGACTCGACGATCACCCGTCGTCTGCCATCCGGCGCAAACGCTCCATCGGCGTTGCGACGATCCGTCCGTTGCGGGCAAGAATCGCTCCGCCCGCCCATAGCCGTCCAGCCGAACGAACCGGCGGCCACGCCTCGGCACCGGCGGCCGTTAGGTCGCGCCGTCCACGGGGTTGGCGCCGGGAAGGGCGCAGACGAGGCGGCCGACCTGGCGGCCCATCGTCAGCCCGATGTCGTCGTCGATGACGTAGTGGATGCCCAACCAGCCCCGCGAGGCGGCCGCCTCCCAGGCGCGGTCGGCCATCTCGTCGGCGACCTCCGGGAAGTAGTGCCCGACCACGGTCGTGCCGGCGCCCATGACGCCCGAGTACCCCGACGGGTAGGCCGGGTAGGGCGGGGCCGGGGAGAGCACGCTCAGGTCCGGGTCCTCGGTGATCGGGCGCGCGGTCCACCAGGTGTACTTGGCGTCCCAGATCGCGATCCCGGAGTCGGCGATGGCGACGTGCAGGTCGGCCAGGATCCGCGCGGCCTGCGGCAGGTCGAGGCCGTCGCGCAGGATCAGCTCGTGGACCCACCCGTTGAGGAGCGCCGGCGGGCTGTAATCGCCCCACCAGCGGGCCACCCGCTCCTGCTCGAAGCTGCGGTTGGCGGCGATCTCCTGCACCATCTTGAGCTCGGCCTTCCACGCCGCCGACCCGTACTCCGGCGGCGGAGCGGGGCGGAACTGGTCGCCGCTGGCCATCACCCACGGCTTCTGGGACCCGGCCAGGGGCGCAAGGGGCGTCTCGACGAACCCCGGCGGCGTCGGCTCCCAGAAGCCGGGGCCGGTCGGCATGGTCGCCGGGTCCCACTCGGCGTCGGCGCCGTCGCCCTTGGCGCGGGCGACCGCCTTCGCGCCGACCGCCTGC
>CADCWE010000118.1 GCA_902806325.1 uncultured Thermomicrobiales bacterium
GCCGGACGCCGGGGGCGGCCCGTGTCGCCTCCGCACGCGAGCCGCTCCGCCAGGGCACGGGTCGTGCGCCAGGACAACCAGACGAACGCTCGCGGCAGCGGCAGGTGCGACTTCGCGCCTGCCGCTGCCGCCACTCCGGACCGGGGCGATTGCGGCGCCGTGGCCCGATCCGCACCGGCAGGACCGTCCGGTAGCCCGCCGATTTCGTATCCTTAGACAAGAACGCGCGCCGGGACGGCCAGGCGGCCCCCACCCCCCGCGCACCGGGAGAGCCAACGGATGGCCGACAAGTTCGAGAAATTCACCGAGCGCGCCCGCAAGGTCCTCACCCTCGCCCAGGAAGAGGCGCAGCGCTTCAACCACAATTACATCGGCACCGAGCACCTCTTGCTCGGGCTGGTGCGGGAAGGCGATGGCGTCGCCGCCCGCGTCCTCGGCAACATGGGCGTCCAGTTGCCCAAGGTCCGTTCGGCCGTGGAGTTCATCATCGGCCGCGGCGAAGCCCTGATCGTCGGCGAGATCGGTCTCACCCCGCGGGCGAAAAAGGTGATCGAGTTGGCGGTCGACGAGGCAAGACGCCTCAACCACCACTACATCGGCACCGAGCACCTGCTGCTGGGCCTGGTCCGCGAGGGCGAAGGCATCGCCGCCGGCGTCCTCGAGAGTCTCGGCGTGAACCTCGAAAAGGTCCGCGCCCAGGTGATGCAGGTGGTCTCCCAGGGGTCCGGCTCCTACCAGCAAGGCAAGCAGCAAACCAAGACCCCGTACATGGACGCCCTCGGCTTCGACCTGACCGAGGCCGCCCGGACCAACAAGCTCGGTCCCCTGATCGGTCGCTCCAATGAGATCGACCGGGTGATGCAGATTCTGTCCCGGCGGACCAAGAACAACCCGGCCCTGATCGGCGAACCCGGTGTCGGCAAAACGGCGATCGTCGAGGGCCTCGCCCAGCGGATCGTCAACGGCGACGTGCCGGAGCAGTTGCAGAACAAGCGCCTGATCGCGCTCGACATCGGCGCCCTGGTCGCCGGCACCAAATACCGCGGCGAGTTCGAGGAGCGGCTGAAGAAAATCGTCGCCGAGGTCAAGGAAACCCAAAGCATCCTCTTCATCGACGAGCTGCACACCCTGGTCGGCGCCGGCGCCGCCGAAGGCGCGGTCGATGCGGCCAACATCCTCAAGCCCGCCCTTTCCCGGGGGGAGTTGCAAACCATCGGCGCGACGACCCTCGACGAGTACCGCAAGTACATCGAGCGCGACGCCGCCCTGGAACGCCGCTTCCAGCCGGTCCAGGTCGACGAGCCGGGCGTCGACGACACGATCGCGATCCTGACCGGCGTCCGGGCGCTCTACGAGGAGCACCACAAGCTCAAGATCAGCGACGAGGCCCTGAAGGCCGCCGCGAATCTGGCCGCCCGCTACGTCACCGACCGCTTCATGCCTGACAAGGCGATCGACCTGATCGACGAGGCCGCCTCCCGCGTCCGGATGTACCGCCAGGCCGCCCCGCCCAGCCTCAAAGAAGCGATGATGGGGTTGCAATCCCTGCAGCGCGAGCTGGAAGCGGCGGTCAACGGCCAAGAGTTCGAACTGGCCGCCGAGCTGCGCGACCGCGAGCGCAAGCTGCGGGACCGGATCGACAACCAGGAGCAGTCCCTGCGCGACGAGCGGGCCGAAGACGAGATGTACGTCACGGAAGAGGACGTCGCCCAGGTCGTCTCGATGTGGACCGGGATCCCGCTGGTCCGGATCGCGGGCGAGGAATCCGAACGCCTGCTCCACATGGAGGAGGCGCTGCACGAGAAGATCATCGGCCAGGAAGAAGCGATCAGCACCCTGGCCAAGGCGGTCCGCCGCGCCCGGGCCGGGATCAAGAACCCGAAGCGGCCGATCGGCAGCTTTATCTTCCTCGGCCCGACCGGCGTCGGCAAGACGTACCTGGCCAAGACGCTGGCCGAGTTCATGTTCGGCTCCGAGGACCACCTGATCAAGATCGACATGTCGGAGTTCATGGAGCGGCACGCCGTCTCCCGCCTCGTCGGGGCGCCTCCGGGCTACATCGGCTACGAGGAGGGCGGCCAACTGACCGAGGCCGTGCGCCGCAAGTCGTACTCCGTGATCCTGCTCGACGAGATCGAGAAGGCCCACCCCGAAGCCTTCAACATGCTGCTCCAGATCATGGAGGACGGCAACCTGGCCGACGCCAAGGGGCGCAAGGTCGACTTCCGCAACACCATCATCATCATGACGTCGAACGTCGGCGCGGAGCAGATCTCGCGCGACATGACCCTCGGCTTCGCGTTCAAGGAAGACGCCGCTAAAACCCAGGCCCGCGACTACGACACGATGCGCGACAAGGTGATGAACCAGCTCAAGCAGACCTTCCGCCCGGAGTTCCTGAACCGAATCGACGGCGTGATCGTCTTCCACTCCCTGACCCAGCTCCAGATCCGCGAGATCGTGGACTTGGAACTGGCCCGGGTCCGCCTCCAGTTGATCGAAAAGGAGATCACGCTCGAGGTCTCCGAGGAGGCGATGGACCTGCTCGGCACCCGCGGCTACGACCACACCTACGGCGCGCGGCCGCTGCGCCGGATCATCCAGAACCTGATCGAGGACCCGCTCGCCGAGGGCCTCCTCAACTCCCGTTTCCAGGCCGGCAACACCGTCCGGGTCGAAGTCGAGGACGACCTGCTCAAGCTCTCGCTGGTCGAGGAGTTGGTTGGGGTCGGGTAAGGACTGCGGACTAAGGACTAAGGACTGAGACGGCGAGGGGGCGGCTTCGGCCGCCCCCTCGGCCGTAAATGGGACCCGCTCGACGTCGTCGGGAAGGAGCCCGCGCCCTTCCCGACAACGACGGCCGGCGCGTTCTCCCCACGACGCACGACCCACGACCGACGGTCCCCCGTCCAGTCGGAGCGCCCATGGCCAAACCGAAAACCTCCTACGTCTGCCAGCAGTGCGGCGCCGCCAGCCCCGCCTATCTCGGCCGGTGCCCGAGTTGCGGCACCTGGAACTCGATGGTCGAGACCATCGAAGACCGCCGTCCGGGCGCCACCGCGCCGCGCCTGCGCGCCGCCAACCGCGCCCAACCCCTGACCGCCGTCGGCTCGGCCGAAGCCGACCGGGTGCCGGTGCCGATCGCCGAGTTGAACCGGGTCCTCGGCGGCGGGCTGGTGCGCGGCTCGCTGGTGCTGCTCGGCGGCGACCCCGGGATCGGCAAGAGCACCCTGGTGCTGCAAACGGCGGCGGCGCTGGCCGGCGCGGTCGGCCAGGTGCTCTACGTCTCGGCCGAGGAGTCGGCGCAGCAGATCAAGCTGCGGGCGGACCGCCTCGGCGTGGCCCACGACGACCTCTGGGTCCTCTCGGAGACCAACCTGGCCGAGGTGCTGGCGGCGGCCGACGCCCAGACGCCGGGCCTCTTGATCGTGGACTCGATCCAGACCGTCTTCGTCGAGGAGATCACCTCGGCCGCCGGCAGCGTCTCCCAGGTCCGCGAATGCACCGCCCGCCTGATGCAGTGGGCCAAGCCGCGCAACGTGCCGGTCCTGATCGTCGGCCACGTCACCAAGGAGGGGACCATCGCCGGGCCCCGGGTGCTGGAGCACATGGTCGACGCCGTCCTCTACCTGGAAGGCGACCGCTACCAGCAGTACCGGATCCTGCGCGGGGTCAAAAACCGCTTCGGCTCGACGGACGAGGTCGGCGTCTTCGAGATGGCCGACGCCGGGCTGCGCGAGGTCCGCAACCCCTCCGAAGCCTTCCTCGAAGAGCGGACCGGCACCGCCGCCGGCTCGACCGTCGCCGTGACGATGGAAGGCACCCGGCCGATCCTGGTCGAGGTCCAGGCCCTGACCACGACGACCGCCTTCGGCCTGCCCCGCCGGAGCGCGAACGGATTGGACGGCTCCCGCCTCCAACTGCTGGTCGCGGTGCTGCAAAAGCGGGTCGGCCTTGGGCTCGGCGGGCAGGACATCTACGCCAACGTCGTCGGCGGCCTGCGGATCGCCGAACCGGCGGCCGACTTGGCGATCGCCCTCGCCGTCGCCTCCGCCTTCAAGGACCAGCGGGTCGACCCGCGCACCGTCGCCGTCGGCGAGATCGGCCTTTCCGGCGAACTGCGCTCCGTCAACCAACTGGAACGCCGCCTCAACGAGGCCGGCCGCCTTGGCTTCGCGCGGATGGTGATCCCGGCCGCCGCCGGCAAACGGGGCAGCGTTGCTGGCGGAAACGTGGAACTGGTGCGGGCTTCGACGGTCGGGGAGGCGATCGAGGCGGCGATGGGGTAGCAAGCCCTCACCCCGGCGAGCCCTCACCCCGGTCCGCGGCCACCCCCCACCCGTACGGTCGATCGGGCAAGGGAACCAGACTCCATCGTTGTGGCACCAAACCGTGGGAGCGCGGGCGGATCATCCCGCCAACGAGCGCGACCAATCTCCATCTCCCGCGCACGGGAGAGGGGTGGCGCGCAGCGCCGGGGTGAGGGCTTGCCCCCGAAGGGCCGTTCTGCCCTACCCTCCCCGCGCCAACCCCACCACCGCCTCCGCCAGCCGCCCCGCCGCGTCCGCCCGCCCGACGCCCTTCGCCCGGGAGCCCATCGCCGCCAGCCGCGCCGGGTCGCCCAACAATTCCGTCAAAACTTCGGACAAACGTCGCGGGGTCGCCTCCGTCTGCGGCAGCAGCACCGCCGCGTCGGCGTCGGCGAGGACGCGGGCGTTGACGGTTTGCTCGTCGCCGCCGGCGCCGGGGAGGGGGATCAGGACGGCCGGTTTGCCGAGCACGGCCAGTTCCGCCACGGTGCCCGCGCCGGCCCGGCCGAGGACCAGCGACGCCGCCGCGTAGACGTCCGGCAGCTCGTCGCGGACGAACTCGACCACCCGGTAGCGGTCGCGCAGCGCCTCCGGCCAGGATTCGCGGGACCGGATCAGCGCCGCCGCGTCGTCGTTGGCCCCGGCCGGGCCGGTCTGGTGCAGGATCTGGCACCCGTCCAGGAGACGCGGCAACAGGGACGCCAGCCGCTGGTTCAACGGGGAGGCGCCCCGCGCCCCGCCCGTCACGTAGAGCAGCGGCACGTCCCCCGAGAACCCGAAGCGCGCCAGCCCCCGCGCCGCGTCGCCGCCGAGCAGCGAGGCCCGGACCGGGTTGCCGGTCACGATCACCGCCCGCGCCCGCGAGCCGGCCAGCGCCGCCGTCTGGGCGTAGGAAACCGCCAGCACGGCGGCGAAGCGGAGGTTGATCCGCGTCGCCAGCCCCAGCACGGCCGTCTGCTCGTGGGTCAGGATCGGCGCCACCCGGCCCAGCCCGGCGGCGACCACGGTCGGCACGCTGACGAACCCGCCGGTGCTGAAGACCACGTCCGGCCGCAGCCGCCGCAGGTGCCGCCAGGCCAGGACGGTTCCGGCCGGAATCCGCGCCGCGTCGGTCGCGGTCCGGAGGTCCAGGTAGCGCCGCAGCTTGCCGGTCGGGATCCCAACGAAGGGGATCCCTGCCGCTTCCGCCTGCTCCCGTTCGACCCCGTCCCGGCTGCCGATCCAGGTCGGCGCCACCGCGACCCCGCGACGGGAAAACTCCTCCAGCACGGCCAGCGCCGGTAGCACGTGGCCCCCCGTGCCGCCCCCCGCGATCACCAGCCGCAGCGTGTGACCTCCCTCGCCCATTGCCCGATCACCCTTCAGGAACCTTGGTTCGCGTCTTATTGGCGAGTATAGACGTGGGAACCGGTCGGGGGAGCGCGTGGCGCGCGCCCCGGCGCTCGGTCTCGTCCCCGTGTGCTACCATCCGCCATCGAACCTTCTCAGTCCTCAGTCCTCAGTCCTCAGTCCTCGGTCCTCTCCCGTCCCGTCCCGTCCCGTCCCGTCCTCCCACCGAATAGGAACCGACCGCATGGATGCCACCCAGATCGAACCGTTGCGCGCGGCGCTGATCGCCCGCCGCGACGAGGTGCAGGGCGAACTCGACCGGATGTCGCTCGAGATGCGCGCCCTCGGCGCCGACGAAGACAACGAGGGCGGCGTCGGCAACCATTTGGCCGACGACGGTTCGAACGTGATGGAGCAGGAACGGATCCTCGCCGTCGGCGGCGATCTGCAAGACATCCTGAACCAGACCAACGAGGCGCTCGGCCGGATGGACGACGGCAGCTTCGGCACCTGCCTCCGCTGCGGCAAGCCAATCGGCCGCGAGCGCCTGGAAGCCTTCCCGTACGTCCGCCACTGCATCGAGTGCCAAACCCTCCTGGAGCGCGAGCAGGCCTTGCGCTCCGGGCGCTAGCGCGATTGGCGGACCCGACGGCCGCCCGTTCTCGGCCTCGGAGAGGCTTGGTCGGCGCAGCCCGGCGTTTCAACGCCGGGGGGTTCACCGTCCAGCGAGCCGCGACTCCCGCGCGCCGCATCGGCGTCCCGTTTGCCGTCGCCGCCGCGGTCGTGGTGCTGGACCAGGCGATCAAGGCCGCGGTTGCATCCGCCTTGGGTCCGGATCAACCCGACCACCGGGTCGAGGTTCTTGGGAGGCTGCTAGCGCTCGAGTACGTCCAGAACACCGGGGCCGCCTTCGGCACCCTGCGCGGCCAGGGGGTGCTGCTCTCGGCGATGGCGCTGCTGACCGTCGGCGCCCTGGTCGCCTATTACCGGACCCTGGTGGCCCCGTCGCACCCCATGGTGTTCGCCCTCGGTTTGCTCCTCGGCGGCGCCGCCGGCAACCTCGTGGACCGGCTCCGGCTTGGGTACGTGGTCGACTTCGTCGCCGTCGGCGTCTGGCCCAAGTTCAACCTCGCCGACGCCGCGATCACGGTCGGCGTGGTCCTCCTCGGCTGGCACCTCCTGCTGCCCCAACCCGACCCCGACCCCGAACCCGCCGCCCAGGTCCGGCACCCGCACCAGCACCATGCCCAGCGCCAGGAGGACGCCCGATGACCGACGCCACGCTCCCGATCCAAGACGACGACCTGGACCCGGACCTGTACCCCGATCCGTTCGATCCCGACCTCGACGAACCGGCCGAACGGGCCTTCGACGCCGTCGCCGGCGGCGTGGTCGAACTCCGGCCGTCCCGCGAGGACACCAACCTGCGGCTCGACAGGTTCGTCGCCAACGGCCTGCCGGATCTGAGCCGGACCTACGTCCAGAACCTGATCGAGGGTGGCCGGGTCAAGGTGGACGGCCAGGCGCGGCGGGCCAAGTTCAAGATGACCCCGGGCGAGGTCGTCGTCGTCGACGTCCCGCCGGCGATCGTCGAGGTCCTGGAACCCGAACCGATCCCGCTCGCCATCCTCGACGAGGACGACGACCTGCTGGTGCTGGACAAACCGGCCGGTCTCGTCGTCCACCCCGCGCCGGGCCACCCCAATGGCACCCTGGTCAACGGCCTGCTCCACCACGCGCCGGAGATTTCGATCAACGGCAGCAACCGGCCCGGTCTCGTCCACCGCCTGGACAAGGACACCTCCGGCCTGATGGTGGTCGCCAAGACCGACCGCGCCCGCAACCATCTGGTCCGCCAGTGGCACGAGCGGGCGGTGCGCAAGGAATACGTCGCCCTGGTCGAGGGCGTGGTCGAACCGGACGACGCGACCGTGGACGCCCCGATCGGTCGCGACCCCCTCCAGCGGCAGCGGATGACCACCCTCCGCTCCGGCAAACCGGCCGTCACCCACTTCACCGTGGCCGAGCGGTTGCCGACCACCAGCCTGCTCGATGTCCAGATCGAGACCGGGCGTACCCACCAGATCCGGGTCCACCTCGCCTTCATTGGCCACCCCGTCGTCGGCGATCCGGTCTACGGCCGCGCCCGCGAGAAACGGAGCGGTCTGCCCGCCCTGGACCGCCACTTCCTCCACGCCTCCCGCCTCGGGTTCGCCCACCCGGACGGGCGAGACCTGGTCTTCGAGGCCCCGCTGCCACCGGAACTGGCGGCGGCGCTGGCGGGGGCGCGGGGGGATTGACCACCCAGTCCCAGATCGAATCCTGGTACCGCGCCGCCCTCGCCGCCGCCGACCCGGCCGCGGCCGTCGAGCGCGCCCTGCGCCGGGACGGCCGGGATTTGCTCCTCGGCGAGGCCCGCGTCCCGGTCCGGGGCCGCTTGCACCTCGTGGGCGTCGGTAAGGCCGCCCTCGGCATGGCCCGCGGGGCCGAATGTGCCTGCGGCGACCTGATCGACGCCGGGTTCCTGATCACCAAGGACGGGCACGCGGACGGCGCAGCGCCGTCCGGGATCGTCGTCCGCGAAGCCGCCCACCCGATCCCCGACGAACGCGGCGTCGCCGCCACCCGGGAACTGTTGGCAATCCTGGACGGCCTCGGCGCGGACGACGTCGTCCTCGCCCTGATCTCCGGCGGCGGGTCGGCCTTGCTCGAAGCCCCCCGCCCGCCGGTGACCCTGGCCGACCTTGCGGCCGTCACCGACCTCCTGCTGCGCGCCGGCGCCCCGATCGGGGACCTCAACGCGGTGCGGGGGCCCCTCAGCCTAATCAAAGGCGGCGGGCTGCGCCGCGCCGCCGCCCCGGCCCGCGTCCTGACCTTGATCCTCTCCGACGTCCTCGGCAACGACCCGGCGGTGATCGCCAGCGGCCCGACCGTCCCCTCCGCCGCCACCGCGGCGGGCGCCCTGCGGGTGCTGGACCGGTACGGCCTGCGCAACCGCGTCCCGGCGCCGGTCCGTCGTCTCCTGGAGCAGGCGCCGGCGGCGACCGCGCTCGTCGCCGACGACCGGCCCGATCCCGTCCTCGTCGTTGCCGACAACGCGACCGCCATCGCCGCCGCCCGCGCTGCCGTCGCGGCCGACGGCCTCCGCGTCGAGATCGCCTGGACCGCCGCCACCGGCGAGGCCGCCGATCTCGGCCAGGCCTGGGTCGCCGCCTGCACCGCCGCGCCGCCGGGGACCGACGTCCTTCTCGGCGGCGGCGAAGCCACCGTCACCGTCCGTGGCCCCGGCATCGGCGGCCGGAACACCGAGTTCGCCCTCGCCGCCGCCCTGGCGCTCGGGGAACGCGGCATCCTGGACTGGACCATCGCCAGCCTCGCCACCGACGGCCAGGACGGCCCGACCGGCGTCGCCGGCGCGATCGCCGACGCGGGGACCGCCGGTCGCGCCCGTGCCGCCGGGGTGGATCCCGAACGCGCGCTGCGGGAGAACGACAGCCTGCGGGTCTTTGACGCGGCCGGCGGGGTGGTCGCCCCCGGGCCGACGGGGACCAACGTCAATGACCTCTATGTGGCGGTGCGGAAGGGCCCGTCGTAGGGGCGCCTGGCGTGCGCTCTCGTCGTCACCGTCCCGTCCCGCTGACTCAAACGGCCGTCCGGGGAGCCGTCACGCCGCCATCCACCGACGGTGCACGCCAGGCGCCCCCATGTTCGGCCCGCAGTCCGTCCGCTGCTAAAGTCCCGCCTCGGATGCCAACCCGGACCGTTGCCAAGGAGGATTCCACCCATGTTGGGCGCCGCCCATTCCCAGCCGCCGGTGCTGGTGATCCTCGACGTCGACACCGGCGTCGACGACGCGCTCGCCCTCGCCCTCGGTGTCCGCTCCGAGCGGGTGGACCTGGTGGCCGTGACCACCGTCGCCGGCAACGTCGGCGTCGCCCAGGCGACCGCCAACACCTTGACCGTCCTGGACTGGCTGGGAGCGACCGGGGTTCCGGTCCACCGCGGCGCCAGCCACCCCCTGGTGCGGGCGCACGAGGACGCGTCGTTCGTCCACGGCACGGACGGTCTCGGCAACGCCGACCTTCCCAGGAGCAGCCGAGACGTCGCGGCCGACCGCGGCCCGGCAGCGATGGTTCGCCTGCTGCGGGAGCGCCCGGGCGAGATCGCGCTGGTCGCCGTCGGGCCGCTGACCAACGTCGCGATCGCACTCAACGTCGAACCGAGGATCGCGGAGTGGGCGGCCCAGTTGGTGGTGATGGGCGGCGCTTACCGCGAACCCGGCAACGTCACCCCCCGCGCCGAGTACAACCTCTACGCCGACCCCGAAGCCGCCGCCCAGGTGTTTGCCGCCCCCTGGCGGCGGCTGGTCGCGGTCGGGTTGGACGTCTCCCACCGCACCCCGCTCTCCCGCCGGGCCTGGGAGGCCGCCCGCGACCGCCCCGACCCGGCCGCCCAACTGGTCCACCGCGTCTGCGCCCGCACCTTCACCGAGCGCGCCCTGGACGGGTTTTACCTCCACGACCCGCTCGCCCTCGCCGTCGCGCTCGACCCGACGCTGGTGACGCTCGAACCGGCGACCGTCGCCGTCGGTCTCGAGGGCGACGCCCGGGGGGAAACCCGGATCACCGGACCGGGGGATGGGTTGGTGGCGACCGGGGTCGACGCACCGCGGTTCTTGGGGGCGTTTGCCGGCGCCCTCGGTCTGCCAGAGGCGGGTTAGGCGTCGGGTTCTCGTTTCGCCTCCCTGGCTTCGTACCCCACCCCCGTCCGCCGGTATCCTGCCAGGACCGGCGCGTTGCGCTCGGCCGCGCCCGGCAGCTGGATGCTCTGCCAGACCAGCGGCGGCGTCCCGGCGGCGACCAACCGCTCGACGGCGAGGCCAAAGACCATCCAGAGCGCCACCACCCCGGTCGCGCCGGAGGACGGCAGCACCGCCGGCGCACCCGGGATCAGGGGCAGTTCCCCGTCGCCGACCGCCCCGCCGAGGTCGATCACGATGTCGGCCTCCTCGTGCAGGCGCCGCCCGGAGGGGTGCTCCAGGATCACGTCCGGGTGGGCCTCGTAGGGCATCTGGGTCAGGGCGATCAGGGTCGCGCCGCGCGCCCGCGCCAGCCGCGCCGTCTCGACCGCGAGAAACGTCGTCCCGGCGTTGGTGCCGGCGATCACGGCGTCGCCGGGTTGGATCGCCACCGGGTCGTGCAGGACGTGGACCGCCATCAACCCGCCGGCGCGGTGCGTTGCCTCGTCGTGCAGGGCGTGGCTGGTGCGCGCCATCCAGACCCGGCCGCCGCCGCCGATCGCCGCCGCCACGGCCTCCCCGGCCCGCTCGATCGCCCCGATCTCCTCCGTCCCCAGCCGCTCGATCAGCGGCAGGATCGTCGCCAGATAGCGTTGCGCGCCCACGGTGCGTTCTCCCTTGGTTGGCCGTGCCGGTCCGTCGCCGGGATCGTCGCACAGCCGGCACGGTTCCGGAGTCGGGAACGGTGGTGGTGAGATCCGGACGGAAGTGATCGGGGATCGGGCGGCCACGGGGAGCCGCCCGATCCCCAACCCCGACGCCCCAACCGGCACTCCTCCGGCCCCAACCGTCGAACCCCCGTTGACGACCGCCGCCCCGCGCCCTATCGTCCGCCTCCACATCCCCGCCCCGCGCGCCACCCCAGGAGCCCCCCCGATGCCGTCCGTCGACCGCCGAGAGTTCGCCAACCAGTCCGCCCTCGTCGCCGGCGGCTCGCTCGGTATCGGCCAGGCCGCCGCCCGCCGCCTGGCCGAAGGCGGCGCCCGGGTCGCGATCTGCGGCCGGCGGGAGGAACACGTCCGGGCCACGGTCGCCGCCTGCCGGGCCGAGGGCCTGGCCGTCGACGGCGTCGCCGCCGACGTCTCGCGCGCGGACGATGTCGAGCGCCTGGTCGCCTTCGCCGTGGCGCACGGCGGCGGAACGGGGTTGGACGTCCTGGTCAACGCCGCCGGGATCCAGCGCTACGGCACCGTGGTCGAGACCGACGAGGCGACCTGGGACGAGGTGATGGCGGTCAACCTGAAGAGCATGTTCCTGCTCGCCAAGCGCGCCATCCCGGAGATGCGCCGCCGCGGCGGCGGCGCGATCGTCAACGTCTCCTCGGTCCAGGGGTTCGCGACCCAGAAGGGGGTCGCCGCCTACTCGACCAGCAAAGCCGCGATCAACGGCCTGACCCGGGCGATGGCCCTCGACCACGCCCACGAAAACATCCGCGTCAACGCCGTTTGCCCCGCGTCCGTCGACACCCCGATGCTGCGCCACTCCGCCGACCTCTTCAAAGGCGAAGGCACCGCCGAGCAAACCCTGGCCGCCTGGGGCGCGATGCACCCTCTCGGCCGGATCGGCACCCCAGAGGAGATCGCCGAATCGATCGCCTTCCTCTGCTCCCCCCGCGCCGCCTTCGTCACCGGCGCCGAGGTCAAGATCGACGGCGGGATGCTGGCGGCGCTGGGGGTGCATTTGCCGGAGTGAAGATCTCGGGAACGGACGACGCGGGCGCAAAGAGACCGGCCGGGGGTACTCCCCCGGCCGGTCTCTTTGCGCCCGTGGCCGGTCGACTAGTCGTCGCCGGTGTGGCGGCTGCCCGCCTTGGCGAGGCCGCGGCTGACCATGTAGCCGATGGTCAGGGCGGTGACCAGGGTCCAGGCCTGGTCGGCGGCGAAGTTGCCCGCCTCGTTGGCCGCGTAGAGCACGCCGACCACCGCGGCGACGAACGCCCACAGTTCGGTGGTCTTGAACGAGGCCTTGGTCTCGTCCCAAGCGCGATCGTGGGACACCGGAACGGTCGTGCGCGCGACCGACGTCGCGTCTTGATGCGTGGCCACCATGGAATCGACCTCCTCGGGGTGAAACGTTAAAGATGCGGATCGTCAAATCTTGACGATCCGACAACCGTATAAGCACGTAACGTGCCACGGAAGAATGTTGCGCGATCTCGACACGTTCACCGGTCGTCCGGTGATCTTGCTCGGGATACCTTTGTTCGCGACGAGGGAGAAAAGCCACTTCTCCTGGAACAATCACCGTGATACCGTCGGGTGCCCCTCGATCGGCGGGGTCGCCGTTGGTGATGCGCGCCACCGCGAGGCGTTCCACGAAGATGGCCGCGCGGGGAAGCGGACGGGCGGCTCGGGGACCGGGGCGGTCGTTTCTGCCACGCCTCGTCTTCCCCCGGGGGACCTTCACCCCGCACCGGTCGCTCGCTGTGCGGTCGCCGTCGGCCGGGGCATTCGCGCAACGAGGGCTTCACGCCGCGACGAACTCCGTCTCGCCCGCGCCAAGCGACCGCGTTGGGCGCGGGGACGGGGGGTTCCGCCAAAAAGGCCGCGATCCGCCCTTCGTCCTTCGCTCGTTCCGACCGTCGCTCCGTGGGCGTCTCCGCCGGACCTCCCCGGCGCGTTCACGGCGCCTCCACAATCCGCCGCTATCTTGGTTCGCAGACGGGAAGGCTCCCGTCGGAACGCGTTCCAAGCAAGCGAGGAGTTCCAGACCATGAACCTCACCGATCGGGAAACCAAGATCGTCGCCATCGCCGTCGGCGGTGGCCTGGCCGCGCTGGCGATCCTCAACGGCGTCTACCGCTCCGGCTTCAACGCCGGGCTGGCCCAGTCCGGCAACCCGCGCGCCCACTACGGCGACGGCTTCGACTTCTTCCCGCCCTTCCCCCTGATCCTGATCGGCGTCGTCGCCTTCTTTTGGTGGCGGCGACGCCAGGCCCACCATGGCCACGGCGGCGGTCCGGGCAGCGGTGGTCGCGGCCCCGGCGGTCGCCCCGGCGGCGGCCCGCCCCGCTTCTTCGACGACTGGCACCGCCGCGCCCACGAATCCCAGTGGGAAGCGCCCCGCTCGGCCGACCCGAGCACCCCGGCAGCCCCAGCCCAAGCCGCCCAGCCCGATCCGTCCCACGACCCCACTACCCCACCCACCACCCAAACCGCCAACCCCAGCCCGCCAGCCTACGTCTGACACCGGCCCAACCGGTCATGCTGGGCGCGGCGAAGCATCTCTCGCCCGCGGGCGACGTTCGGGGACAAGAACGCCGCCGCCGCGGGTGATGCTTCGCCGCGCCCAGCATGACCACCGAGCGACTACGATAGGCGTCCGTTGATGCGTCTGGGGATCGGGGAACCGAACCCACCCCAAACAAGGCCCCCTCCCATGACCTCCCCCACCCACACCCCCTCAAAAACGATCCTCGTCGTCGAAGACGACCCCGGCATCGCCCGCCTGCTCCGGGACTACCTGGAGCGCGCCGGGTACGCCGTGGTCGCGGCCGCCGACGGCGACAACGCCCTGATCGCCGCCGGCGCCCACCGCCCCGACCTGGTCATCCTGGACCTGGGGTTGCCCGGCCGCGACGGCCTCGACGTCACCCGCGCCCTCCGCCGCGCCGGCGACGTCCCGATCATCGTCGTCACCGCCCGCGGCGAGGAGTCCGACCGCATCGTCGGGTTGGAACTCGGCGCCGACGACTACGTCGTCAAGCCGTTCAGCCCGAAGGAGCTGGTCGCCCGCGTCCGGGCCGTCTTCCGCCGCACCGAGGCGCGGCAGGAACCGGCCGAGACGATCCGGATCGCCGATCTGGAGATCGACGTGTCCCGGATGCGGGTCGCGATCGCCGGCCGCGCCGCCGAGCTGACCGCGACCGAGTTCCAGCTCCTGCTCGCCCTGGCCCGCGAACCCGGCCGCGTCTTCACCCGCGGCCAACTCCTGGACGCGCTGCACGGGGTCGCCTTCGAGTCCTACGAGCGGGCGATCGATGCCCACGTCAAAAACATCCGGCGCAAGATCGAGCCGGTGCCCGGCGCCCCGCGCTACCTGCGCACCGTCTACGGCGTCGGCTACCGGTTCGCGGAGGCCTGAGGCGTGGACCCTTCGAACGGGAAGCGCGTGCCGCCGCACGATCGCCTCCCGGGCCACCTATGGAGCGGCCCGCTGGGGACCTGGGGCAAAGACGGGCGCCCGCCGTGGTGGCCGGAGGGCGAACCGTGGCCGCCGCCGGCCGAACACTGGCGCGGCGCCGGGGGCCGGTTCGTCCGCCGCGTCGGCTGCGCCGCCTTCGCCCTCTTCCTGCTGGTCAGCTTCGTCGGCTGGCTGTTCGCCAACCTCGGTTTCGGCTCCGACGACCGCGGCTACGGCGGCGACGGCTACGACGGCCCGCCGGGCGGGTTCGTCGGCATCCTGGTGTTGGTCCTGATCGGCGCCGCCATCTTCCGCGCCGTCCGCCGCACCGCCGCCCCGATCGGCGACGTGATGGAGGCCGCCGACCGGGTCGCCGCCGGCGACTACGCCGTCCGCGTCTCCAACCCGGCCCGCGGCGAGATCGGCCGCCTGGTCCATTCGTTCAACGAGATGGCGGCCCGCCTCGAAACCAACGAGACCCAGCGCCGCCACCTCCTGGCCGACGTCACCCACGAGCTGCGCACCCCCCTGGCCGTGATCCGCGGCAACCTGGAAGGCATCCTCGACGGCGTCTACCCGGCCGACGAAGCCCACCTCGGCCCGATCCTCGACGAGACGACGACGATGGCCCGCCTGCTCGACGACCTCTCGACCCTTTCCCTGGCCGAGGCCGGGGCGCTGCGCCTGCACCGCGAGCCGACCGCCGCCGCCGCGCTGATCGAGGACGTCGTCGCCGCCTTCGCCCCCCGCGCCGCCGAAGCCGGGGTGTCCCTGAGCGGGGAAGCCGCGCCGCTGCCGGACCTCGACGCCGATCCGGTGCGCATCCGCCAGGTGCTGGAAAACCTGGTCGCCAATGCCCTCCGCCACACGCCGCGCGGCGGGGGGGTCCGGATCACCGCCCGCCTCGACCGCCGCGCGGCCCTGTTCGCCGTCGCCGACACCGGCACCGGGATCGCGCCGGAGATGTTGCCCCGCGTCTTCGACCGCTTCGCCAAATCCGCCGACTCCGGCGGCTCCGGCCTCGGCCTCGCCATCGCCAAGAGCCTGGTCGAGGCCCACGGCGGCGCGATCCACGCCGACAGCCCACCCGGAAAGGGCACGACGGTCCGGTTCACGATCCCGCTGGAGGCGAATGGTGGGTCCGAGAAGGCGCGGGGGGAGGGGGCGGTTTGGGTTTGAGGGCGGAAGGTCGCGGCCCGGCGTCCCCGGCGTTGAAATCCGCCCAAAGGGCACCCGGGGGACGGCGAGGAAGCCCCTCCGAGGCCGAGGACGAGCGGCGATTTCCTCGTCGACCTGGCGCTCGATACCCCCTTGGACCGTCACCATCACGGAGGTGTCGTGGGGCGAGCCAGCATTCCGGGCCGTTGATCGACAGCGCCCAGCGAGACCGCACAGCCTCAAGCAGGTGATGGCTGACACGCGGCCCGAATGGTAATCGGTGGTGCCGGACGGTCCCCGCGACGCGGGAATCCTTGCCGAGTGGCGGAAGACACCGGCGCCAACGGCAGGACGCGGCGCGAGCAGCCGCCGTTGGGCGGCGGTGATCCCTGCCGCGGCAACGGCTCGCTGGCCACCGATGGAGCCGGCATCGTCACGCGCTTTGGGTTCGAGCGCCACGGGCCGGCGAACGCGACGCAGGCGGCGTCCGTCCGGTCCTCCCGATCGTGCCTAGGAAGTGCGGCTATCCGATCGTCTCATGCGCCATCGGCGAATCCGGAGCGATTATTGCGCTATGCGCCGGAATCGAGACCGGTCGTTTGGTGGTGCCCACGCCCGGTGTCCTCGCGGGCATCCGGTCGAACGTCTCGACCGGCGGCGGCGCAACCGGCGCGCCGCTCTGCGGGATCGCGTGCCGCGACGATGCGGGATCGGACGCTCCCGCCGCGCGGGGCAACTTAACCAGAGGGACCATCCATGACGATGCCTGGCCGAAGGAGGGATCTGGTGGGGGCCGCCGACCCGCCGCGCCGCACCGGCGGCTGGCGCCAGGGACTCACCGTCTGGGTGGCGCTGCTGCTGGCCGCGTCGGCGACGGGCTGGTCCGCCGGGCCGCTCGGCGGCCCGGCGTCGTCCGCCCAGCCGGCGCCACCGCGGGCCACCGGCGACGTCGACGTCATCGTGGTGCTGAACCGGAACGCCGACCCGCGCGCCGAGGCCCAGAAGGCCGGCATCAACCCGAAGCGCGTCTACCAGAACATCTTCCGCGGCTTCGCCGCCAAGGTGCCGGCGGCGACGATGGAGAATCTGGCCCGCAACCCGAACGTGGTGATCATCTCCGAGGACTCGCCCGTCTCGGCGTTCGCCGTGACGGTCCCGAGCGGGGTCGATCGGATCGACGCCGAGCAGAACCCGACGGCGGCGATCGACGGCGCCGGGGGAGCGGTCGACGCGGACGTCGCGGTGCTCGACACGGGCATCGCCGCCCACCCGGACCTCAACGTGGCCGGCGGGATCGACTGCGTCAACAGCGGCGGCTACGGCGATGTCCACGGCCACGGCACCCACGTCGCGGGCACCATCGGCGCGCTCGACAACGGCAGCGGCGTCGTCGGCGTCGCCCCCGGGGCACGGCTCTGGGCCGTCAAAGTGCTCGACGACACGGGGGGCGGGACCCAATCGACGATCATCTGCGGCCTCGACTGGGTGGTCGCCAACGCCGGCACGATCGACGTCGTCAACATGAGTCTCGGCGGGAGCGGCAGCGACGGCGCCTGCGGCGCGAATGCCTACCACCAGGCGATCTGCAGCACCGCCAACGCCGGCGTGCCGATGATCGCCGCGGCGGGCAACACCGCGGTCGACACCAGCGGCGTTGTGCCGGCGACCTATGCCGAGGTGATCGCGGTTTCGTCCTTCAGCGACTTCAACGGCAAGCCGGGCGGCGGCGCCGCGGCGAGCTGCAGCAGCGGCGGCACCGACGACGGGTTCGCCGGCTACTCCAACTTCGGCGCCGACGTCGACATCGCGGCGCCGGGAACGTGCATCCTGTCGACCGTGCCCGGCGGCGGGACCGGCCTCAGGACCGGGACCAGCATGGCCACCCCCCACGTCGCCGGGGCGGCGGCGCTCTACCGGGCGGCCAATCCGGGTGCCAGCCCGGCCGCGGTCCGCTCCTGGCTGCTCGGCACCGCCCAGCCGCAAGGCTCCGGTTTCGGCTTCACCGGCGACGGCGACGGCAGCGCCGAGCCGGTCCTCTCGCTCGGTTCCGGCGCGGCCGCGACGACCCCGACGACCACGGCGACCCCGTCCCCCACCGCCACCCGCACCCCGACCGGCACGACCTCGACGACCACCACCGACCCGTACTGCGCCGACGCCGAAGAGGCCGCCTTCGTCACCTTGATCAACGACTACCGCGCCACCAAGGGCCTCGGCCAGGTCCGCCTGGTGCAGACCCTCGGCGCCGCCGCCGACTACCACAGCCGGGAGATGGCCGACAACGACTACTTCAGCCACGCCATGCTCAACGGCGTCACCTGGCAGCAGAACATCGCCAACCACGGCTACACCAACACCACCGTCGGCGAGAACATCACCGCCGGCACCGCGCGGGCAACGGCGCGGGCCGCCTTCGACGCCTGGTTGGCCAGCGCGACCCACAAGGAGAACATCGAGAAGCCCGGCTGGACCGAGATCGGGATCGGCCGCCACTACAACGCGACCTCCACCTACGATTGGTACTGGACCAACACCTTCGGCGGCGGCAGCGGCTCCACCGCCGCCACGGTCTGCGGCGCCACCCCGTCGCCGACCCCGACCGCCACGAGCACGCGCGTCCCGACGGCAACGGCGACCCGCACTTCGACCGCGACCGCGACCCCCACCGCGACCGCGACCCGCACCGCAACACCCCGGCCGACGGCCACTCGCACGGCGACCGCGACGCCCGTCGCCGTGGCGACCAGCACCAGCACCAGCGCCGCCACCAGCACACCGGTCGCGACGGCCACCGCCACCGCCACCGCCACCGCCACCTCCACCTCCACCACGGCGCTCGCGCCGACGGCGACCCGCACCCCGACGCCCAAGCCGACGGCCACCCGCACCGCGACCGCCACGCCCGCCCCCTCCGGCGGCACCAAGCTCCGGATCGCCGCCAGCGGCCGCAGCGCCAACGCCAACAGCGGCACCTACGCCTACGACGCCAAGGCCACGACCGCCTGGTACACCACCACCAGCACCGCCCCGACCTCCGCCTACGTCTACTTCGACCTCGGCGCCGCCAAGCCGATCGGCGCCATTCGCTGGTTCTTCGCCCAGACCGGCTCCGCCGACGCGATGCAGGTCCAGGTCTCCACCGACCGGGCCACCTGGGCGAAGGTCGCCGACGTGGGCAACGCCGCGGTCAATACCTGGCAAAGCGTTGCCGCCAACAAGTCGGCCCGCTACGTCCGCTTCTACCTCACCAACCCCAACAGGGACCTCCGGCTCGGCTACCTGGCCGAGATCGAGGTCTACGCCGCCACCACGACGGTGGCGGAAGCGCCGGTGACCGCCGCCGAAGCGGACACCGGGGGTTCGGCCCCGACGGGCACACCCCTGCCGCCGACCGCGACGCCGACCCCGGTTACCACGCCCGCACCGACCCCGGAACCGGTGCGGGCGGCGGAATCGCCGACGGGGACCGGCGTGGTGAGCGGGACCGGCGACGCCGGTGCCCGGTGCCGCGAGGACGCCAGCGTCGAGGCGGCGATCATCACCGTGCTGCTGGAGGGGGCGCGGGTCGACCTTCTCGGTGCCCCGGCCGGCGACTGGCAGCCGGTCCGCTGCCAAGGGCGCGACGGATTCGTGCACCGGCAATACGTCGTCGCCGACGGCGGCGCCGTCACCGCCGGGAGCGGCGACCCGGTCGAACCGACCCTGCCCCCGAGCGCGGCGGCGGAGATCGGGTTGACCCCGGCGCCGACCACGCCGGTCGCGCCCGAGCCGGCGGCGACCCAGACCCCCTACCCGATCGCCGGCGGCGCGCGCTCGCCCACCTCGACCACCTCGGCGGCAATCTACGACCGGGACCTGGCCACCTACTGGGCCAGCACCGGCGCGCCGCCGGCCGAGGCCTCGGTCTTGGCCGACCTCGGCGCCACCAAGCCCATCGGCACGGTGCGCTGGCTCTTCGCCGCCGGGGGACTGGCGGACGGGATGCGGATCCAAATCTCGGAGGACGGGACAACCTGGGCGACGCTGGCCCAACCGGGCAACGCCGAGGTCGGGTTCTGGCAGGAGCTGCCGGTGGGCGTCGCCGGGCGCTACGTGCGCTTCTTCTTCGCCAACCCCAACGTCGACCCCGCGGTCGGCGGGCTGGCCGAAATCGAGGTCTGGCCGGCGACCGGTCCGGTCGCCGCGCTGACGGTCGATCCCGCGGCGCCCGTGCCCACCGCGACGCCGCCCCCGACGGTTGCGCCCGCGGCCGTTGCCCCCGCTCCGGCGGTCGGTCCGTACCCGATCGCCGGCAGCGCGCGCTCGGCCAATTCGACCACCTCGGTGGCGGTCTACGACCGGGACCCGGCCACCTACTGGGCGAGCAGCACTGAGGTCCCGCCGACCGAGGCCGAGGTCTCCGTGGACCTCGGCGCGTCTCGGCCGATCGGCCGCATCCGGTGGCTCTTCGCCGCCGAGGGGCTGGCGGAAGGGATGCAGGTCCAGGTCTCGGGAGACGGGACGAACTGGGCGCCGCTGGCCCAGCCGGGCAACGGACCGGCGGGATTCTGGCAAGAGTTGCCCGCCGGCGTGACCGCCCGCTACGTGCGCTTCGTCTTCGCCAACCCGAGCCTGCTCCCGGCGGTCGGCGGGCTGGCCGAGGTCGAAATCTTGCCGTAGCCGTCGGCCCGGCGGGAACGCCGGCGATGGACGGGGGGCGGTAACGGATGCGGCGGCCGGTTGCCGCGCTAGCGACGCGGCAGCGCGTTGGCCTCCTCCTGGGTCCGGACCACGGCCTGCTCCGGCACGATCGTTCCTTCGCGGAGGGTGAAGTCGCCGGCGACGATCGCGCCGGCGCGGATCCGAACGTTGTCCTCCACGGTGGCGCGGTAGACGACCACGTCGTCCTCCGAATCGAAGTTGTCCCCGATCACGACGGGACCGTGGATCACGTTGCCGTCGCCGACGTGGGCGTTCTCCCCGACGTCGACGCGGGAACCGCGGATCCCGTGGAACGTGACGCGGCTCTCGATCCGGGCGCGGCGGCCGATCACGATCGGGGTGCCGTCGTCGGCGCGGATCGAGGTCCGCTGGCCGACGGTGCTCTCGGCGCCGATGCGGACGTCACCGACGACGCGGACCAACTCGGCCAGGACGACGTCCTCGTCGAGCGCGGGGTCGGTCGGCGCCGGATTCCATGTGGTGACCGGATTGGGGCTGACGCCTTCGAGGGCCGACCGGCCGCGCTCGTTGAAGAGGGCGGTGTAGCCGGCGACGAGTTCGACGTGGACGTCCAGGACACCGCGCTTGAATTCGGTGTCGGTTTCCGTCAGCGTCGGCAGGGCGTCGGCCTGGGCCTGGGTGGTGATCTGCGCCCCGAGGGGAACGACGGCGTCGGGCGGGATCGTCACGCCCTCGACGGTCGCGCCGTGCATGACCATGGCGCCGTTCTCGACGACGGCGTTGCGAACCCGAGCGCGGTAGCCGAAGTAGGTGAACTCGCCGATGACCGCGTTCTCGATGATCGCCTGGTGACCGACGGAGACCAGATTCTGGAGGTCGACGTCGCGCTCCTCGGCGAGGAGGTAGCAGTTGTCCTCGACGTTGCTCTCGTCGCCGATGCTGAGGCGCCGCCCCTCGGCGGCGTAGAGGATGGTGTTGCCGGCGATGTACGAGCGGCGGCCGATCTCGACGTTGCCGAAGACCTCGGCCAGGGGATTGACGAACGACTCGTTGACGACCGGCTCCAGCACCCGAATCGGCACCCGCCCGGCGGGCACGGGCGAGGCGACCGGCGTCCCCTCCTGGGCGGCGCCGAGGCGAAGGCGCGGCGGGGCGTTTAGGACCAGCGCCGCGATGCCGGCCCCGCCGACCATCAGGCGCCGCCGCGACACCCGTCGCCGCCACGCCGCCGGGTCGCAACAGCCGATGGACATGATGCTCGTGCTCCTCGTCGACGGCCACAGCACCCCGAACGGCGGCGGCGTACCGGGCAGCGCCCCGCAAACGGTACGCCATGGGGGCGGCTCCGTCAGTCCCGGGCGCCGGGATGCCGGTCGAGATCGCCTTCCCCACCGGGCGCCCAGCGGCCGATGCCGCACGCCGCCAACGGCAAACCCCCGCTCCCGGTCTCGGGAGCGGCGGTGGTTCCCCGGGTTCGGGACGAGGGATCGGTCGCCCTGGCGGACCGCCCCGACCCGCTCCTTCGCCGCGTCCGGGTTGAGCGGGCAACCGTTCACGCAGAACCGTTGCCCGCCCTTGTCCCGCGGCCCGTCGTCGAAGTCGTGACCGGGGTGAGAGTCGCGGCGGTCGAATGGGTGCCGTCGCCCGGGAATTCGGTCAGGACGGGACGACCCCGATCTGTTGCAGCAGGTGCAGGATGTCGGCGGACAGCCAGTACTCGGCGAGTCGCCCGGCCTCGACGCGGACGATGTCCGTGCCCTCGTACTCGACGCGCTTCCCGATCGCGGAGGGCGACGATCCGGGGATGCCGCCCTGGTAGGTTGCTCGGAAGACCCAGCGCCCGGCAATCATGTCGCCGTCCGCGATCGGGCCGACGGTGGTCGTGAACCGGTGGTCGGTGAAGGCCACCAGAATCCCGCCGATCCACCCCTTCAGCCCCTCCGGGCCGCGCACCTCGGTCGGGCTGTTTCCCGCGGGAGCGAAGTGGGCGACGAAGCCCGACGCGATGATCTCGTCGGCGATGGCGAGATCGCCGTTCCAGAGTTCGAGCCAGAGCCCCCAGAGGTCGCCGTTCGTCCCCGGAGTCGCCGGCACTTGCCCCATCCGATTCGCCGCCATGACCGGCACTCCCTCGCTCTCACCGCTCCGCCGACCACCGCTCGTGGTCGCCGCCAGTCCGCCGTCGCGGGCACCGAGCACAACCGCACCGGCGCCGGTCGCCACCCGACCAAGGATCGCCCGGCGTGCCCATAACCCGTCCATCACCGGCATCCCTTCGTTGACGCGGCGACCCGCGTTCGCCACAATCGACGCGCGGGTCGTCCTAGCCCCCTGAATATACGAGTGTTTATTCGTAATGTCAACGGTGCCGCCGGGGCATCGTCCGCCGACGGAGGGGCCGGGTCGTGGGAGAGAACCGCGAACGCCGTCGCGCTCGCCGCCAACCGCGTGGCCTGCTCCGCAAGGACGAGATCCTCGCCGCCGCCGGGACGCTCTTTGCCGAGGTCGGCTACGACAAGGCCACGACCAATCTGATCGCCGCCCAGGCCGGCGTCTCGCCGGGATCGCTCTACCAGTTCTTCCCGAACAAAGAAGCGATCGCCCACGCCTACGCCGCGGCCGCGACGGCGCAACTCCAGCGGGTGTACGACACGATCCTCTCCCCCGAGGTGATCGCCTTGCCGTTGCCGTCCTTTCTCGACGTGTTCATCGACGCGCTCGTCGCCTTCAACCGGGCGTTTCCCGGCTACCTCGCCCTGTCCGTCGCCTCGACGATCTCCTCGCCGCTCGGCCTCGCCCTCGCGGACCTGCGGCGGGGCATCATGGGCCGCCTCGACGCGCTATTCGAGGCGCGTTGGCCGGCGATGCCGTCCAAGGAACGGCGGCTCCGTGGGCTCGTCTCGTATCGCCTCTTCCTCGCCTTGCTCCCGCTCGCGCTTGAAGGTCCCGAGGACGACCGGGAGGCGGTCGTGGGCGAGATGAAGGCCGTGCTGTTCCGGTACTGGGAACCGAGCACCGGTGGCGAACCACCGGCGGACATGCCGGCGTCTGGCCCGCCGGCGCCCTCGGCCCCTTGGTAGCGCACGGCGAGCCGAGCGCGACGCGGGAGGCCGCTCCTTGCCGACCGGTGGCGATATCTCGCCGCTGGGCGCGAGGTCCCGGCCGGAGCGGCCGGCTCGGGGTCCGGTTCCGGTACCACGAAGACACCACACCCGCCCTCACGCGGCACGCACAAAAAGCCCCCCTCTTCCCATGCGCGGGAGAGGGGGGCTGGGGGTGAGGGATAACGAGCTACCGCGCCCCCACCGTCGCCGCGTCCTTGTCCAGGTCTAGCGCGCAGGAGTTCATGCAGAAGCGCTGGCCGCCCCGGTCCCGCGGGCCGTCGTCGAAGACGTGGCCGAGGTGGGAGTGGCAGCGGGCGCAGCGGACCTCGGTCCGGGTCATGAACAGGCTGCGGTCCTCGTGCAGCTCGACGGCGTCCGGGTCGATCGCCTCGGTGAAGCTGGGCCAGCCGGAGCCGGAGTGGAACTTGGTGTCGCTGGCGAACAGCGGGTTGCCGCAGGCGCCGCAGCGGTAGAGCCCGTCCTCGTCGGTGTCGACGTACTCGCCGGAGAACGGCCGCTCGGTGCCCGCCTGGCGCAGCACCTTGTAGGCCTCGGGGGAAAGGCGCTCCTTCCACTCCCGGTCGTGGCTCGCCACCGGCAGCAGCTTGGGGTCGGCGGCGGCGGCGCCGCCGGTGTCGGTGGTGGTCATGGTGGTGGCTCCGTTGGTCGCGGCGGTCGCGGCCGCCTGGCGGGGCGGGATCGGGCAACTGACGCCCGTCCCTTCCAGGCCGCAGTAGCCGTTCGGCACCTTGTGCAAATACTGCTGGTGGTACTCCTCGGCGTAGTAGAACGGCCCGGCCGGGGCGATCTCGGTCGTCACCGCGCCCTTGCCGGAGTTGCGCAGCGCGGCGTCGTAGGCGTCGCGGGTCGCCGTCGCGATCGCCATCTGCTGGCCGGTGGTCGGGTAGATCGCTGAACGGTACTGGGTTCCGACGTCGTTGCCCTGGCGCATCCCCTGGGTCGGGTCGTGGGCCTCGAAGAAGATCTTTAATAGGGCCTCGTAGCTCGTCAGGTTCGGGTCGAACGCGACCAAGACCGCCTCGGCGTGGCCGGTCCTGCCGGAGCAGACCTCCTCGTAGGTCGGGTGCGGGGTGTGGCCGCCGGCGTAGCCGACCGCGGTGGTGGAAACGCCGGGCAGGTCCCAGAACAGGCGCTCGGCGCCCCAAAAACAGCCCAGGGCCAGGATCGCGGTCTCCTGCCCGGCCGGGAACGGCCCCCGAATCGGCGTCCCGAGCACGGCGTGGCGCTCGGGGATCGCGAACGGCGGCGCGGCGCGCCCGGGCAGCGCCTCCTCCGCGGCAACGAGCTTCGACTTGGACTTGCCAAAACCAAACGGCACGGAAAACCTCCTTGGGGGTGATTTGCTTCCCACTGGTTAGTGTCGCCGACGGGGCAAACGTTACGTCACGTTGAGAGGAAGGCGGACAGCGATCCACCGCGAAACCGACGCGTGGACCGCAGACCGACCGTGGGGCAAACCGCGTGCCGCCGCTCGGTCGCCTAGCCCACCGGCCAGACCAGGCTCGGCCGCTTCGGGAACAGGGCCGGCAGCAGCGCCTTGGCCGCGTCGGTCCGCGCCCCGGCGTCGGGGAAGACGAACCGGACCTCCTCCAGCGAGCGGTGGCCGAACAGCAGGTGCAGAAACGTCAGATCCGGGAACCGCGCGTCGGCCGCGAACCACTCCCCGTGCCACGGCGACACGTCGGTCAAGCGCCCCCCGGCGAAGGTCAACTCCACGCCGCCGCGGTAGAACCCCAGCGTCAACGACCCGGTGTGGCCGGCCGCCACCGAAGCCGCCAGCCTCGCCTCCAGGGTCGGCGCGATCCGCAGGAGAAAGGCCGGCAGATCCGAGACCCGCAGATACCAGGCGTACGGCGCGTCGCCGAACCGGACCAACCTTGGAAACGCCGTTTGCAAGGGGTGCTCGACCGCCCAATCGAACATCAGGCGGTGGCACGGCCCCGGCTTCGATTCGGCGTGGAGGATCGTGCCGGCGGCGCCGTACCCCTCGCCGATCGCCTTCAGCGCCCGCAGCACGCTCGGCGCCACCGCCAGCCAGGATTCGCCCGCCGCCAGCTCGAACGCCGTCACCGCCAGGGTGGTGCCGTACAACCCCGACAGCGGCGCCACGTACCCGACCGGCCTCCCGGCGCCGTCGCCGTCGCCCGCCGCCTCGATCAGGTGGAGCACCACCCGGTGCCCTTCCGGGACCTGGCTCCTGCCGTCCAACTCGTACCGCCACATCGCCGCGTCGCGCTCGCAGGTGACCAGGTAGCGCCCCCGCGCCCGCTCGTCGACGGCGGCGACGAAGGGCAAATCCCCCGGGGTTGCCGGGCGAACCCGGAACGGCTCCGGCTCCCCATCCGGCAGGGCCGGGACGGCGTGCGTCTCGACCCGGTGGTTGCCGTCCAGGGTCAGGGTCATTTCGTAGCCGAACTGGCGGTAGTACCAGGGGATGCCGGTGATCCCCTGCGCCAGGTGGCCGAGCGCCGCGCTCCACCCGTGGGCGACGTCCATCTGCGTCTTGACCAGTCCCCGCCGACGGTACTCCGGCACCGTCCCGACCAACTCGACCCGCCCGACCCCGAACGCGATCCCCTCGTACGACCACGTCTGCGGGATCAGGTTCAGCGACGAGACGATCTTGCCGGTGGCCGACTCCTCGACGACGGTGAACAGATCGGGCCGGAACGTCGGGTGGGGCCGCTCCAGCAGATCCCGCACCCAGACCGCGATCGCGGGGTCGGTTTGGCCCGTCTCGGGGTCGCCGTGGACGGTCGCGTTGAATTCGGCCAGCGCCTCGGCGTCGGCGGGGGCGGCGCGGCGCAAGAGCAGCCCGCCGCCGAGGTCCCGGCGCAGGGGCGCGACGGCGACGGACGGGTCGTGGTCGGTCATACGGCGGTGGCCTCCGGTCTCGACACGGGGCGATCCAAGGCGGGGATTGTGGCACGGCGGTCGCCGGCTGTCAGGTGCCGGCCGGATCGGTCCGGAACGGGCGGTGGGATTCGGCGCCGATCGTCCCGGCTCGCACCACCGGGCCCGGTGCCGAGCGGCCCGGGCGAGGCACCAGGCGCCCCCACCCAACCGCCGGCCCCAGGTCCCCCGGCATCGACAACCGGTGGCATCGCGGCGAGAATCGCCGCGCGTCATCCATCGCTGGCGCGGCTCGGCGCCCGACGATCCGAGCGGCCACGCGCGATCGCGCCCATCCCGGAGACGGCCCGTGTCCACGCTCAAGGTCAGCGCCAACGGCCGCCGTCTGGTTCGCGACGACGGGTCGCCGTTCTTCTACCTCGGCGACACCGCCTGGGCCATGCTCCAGCGACTCGACCGCGCCGAGACCGACCGCTACCTCCGGGACCGGGCCGCGCGCGGCTTCACCGTGGTCCAAACGGTGGCGATCTCCGAGTTCGACGGCCTCTCCGCGCCGAACCGCAACGGCGACCTGCCGCTCCGCGACGCCGACCCCGCGCGGCCGAACGACGCCTACTTCCGCCACGTCGATTGGGTCGTCGAACGGGCCGCCGGCCTCGGCCTCGTCGTCGCCCTCCTGCCGACCTGGGCCGACAAGGTCGGACCGGCCCTCTGGGGCACCGAACCGGAGATCTTCATCCCCCAGAACGCCCGGATCTACGGGGAGTTCCTCGGCCGCCGCTATCGCGACCCGCCGATGATCTGGGTCCTCGGCGGCGACCGCACCCCGACCGAGCCGCGCCACCTCGCCGCCTGGCGGGCGATGGCCGAAGGGTTGGACCACGGCGACGGGGGGCGCCACCCGATGACCTTCCACCCCCAGGGCCACTCGTCTTCGGCCGACACGTTTCCCGACGAACCCTGGCTGGACTTCCACACGATCCAGTCCGGCCACCACGCCCGCCACACCCCCAACCACGCCCGGATCGCCGCCGACTACGCCCGCTCCCCGGTGAAACCGGTGCTGGACGCCGAACCGTGCTACGAGGACCACCCGGTCGATTGGCAACCGGAGCAAGGCTATTTCGGCGCCGCCGACGTCCGCAACGCCGCCTACTGGGCGCTCTTCGCCGGCGCCTGCGGCCACACCTACGGCGCCAACGGGGTCTTCCAGTGCTGGACCGGCGGCCCGCCGGACAAGTTCGGCGCCCGCCGCCGCTGGGACGAGGCCCTCGCCCTCCCCGGCGCCGACCAGATGCGCCACGCCCGCGCCCTGATCGCGTCCCGTCCGGCGCCGGACCGCGTGCCCGACCAAACCCTCCTTCCCGCCAACCCCGGGGACGGCCCCGACCACGCCCGCGCCACCCGCGCCGTCGACGGCAGGTTTGCGTTCGTCTACCTGCCGA
>CADCWE010000119.1 GCA_902806325.1 uncultured Thermomicrobiales bacterium
GGACATCGTGAAGTAGGAGTCGTCCCAGTCCATCCAGTAGCCGAGGCGGACGGACTGTTGGGTGATCCGGTCGGCGTAGGTCAGGACGCGCTGCTTGCAGCGCTCGACGAAGGGGCCGATGCCGAAGGTTTCGATGTCGCGCTTGCTCTTCAGGCCGAGTTCCTTCTCGACCTCGACCTCGACCCACAGCCCCTGGCAGTCGAAGCCGTTTTGGAACCGCTGCTTCTCGCCGAGCATGGCGTGGTAGCGCTGAAACAGATCCTTGTAGGTGCGGCCCCAGCCGTGGTGGACGCCCATCGGGTTGTTGGCGGTGATCGGACCGTCGAGGAAGGAGTACCGGCGGTCGGACCCGTCGTTGCGGTGGAGGTAGCGCGCCATCGTCTGCTCGGCGTCCCAGATTGCCATCTGGGCGCGCTCGAGGGCGGGAAAATCGACCTTGGACGGGACGTCGGCGAAGACGGAGCGGCGGGCGGTGGCGGTTGGGGTCATGATCTGGCTCCCCGTGGACGAGCGCGGGGCCGAAGGCCCGTGCTGAACGTCCGAAGTCCCTCCGGGACTGAGAACGGTTGGCGGCGTCGAACGGCGGTCCGGGCACGAAAAAACCCGCCCTCGTGCGGAGGACGGGCGAACCCGCGGTACCACCTCGCTTGGACCGGCGCCGGGCCGGACCCACTCGGTCGTCGCGGTAACGGGCGACGGGGTCGGTCGCGCCTAACGCGCTGGGAAGCGCGGTTCGGGCGACGGCTCGGGAACGATGTCCGGAAGCGGGCGCTGATGCCCCGGCTTCCATCGGCCCGGGGTTGCTGGACGGCGCTCCGCTCCGGCGCGGTTTCCTTCGGCGCCGGTGCTGTTCTTTGACTGTCGTCAAGGTAGCACGGCGGCGCGGTTATGGTCAACGCGGCGACGGGGATCAGGCAACCCGCGACCCACCGTTCAGGCGGCGTCGGCTCGGCCGATGGCGGCCGCGAAGCCCGTCAAGCTGCGCTCGACCATGTCGTCGTTGGCCGTCAGGGAGATGCGGAAGAAGCCGGGGGTTTCGAAGACGGCGCCGGGTAGCACGAAGATGCCGGATTCGGCCAACTGGGCGGCAAAGACCCGGTCGTCGGGGATCGGGCTTCGCACGAACAGGTAGAAGGTGCCCTCGGGTGGATAGACCCCGTACCCCATGCCGGAAAGGGCGTCCACCAGGAGGTCGCGCTTGCGCCGGAGATGATCGATGTCGATCGAGAACTGCTCCAGGCGCGGCAGGGCGTATTGCAGTACCGCGTTCGGGAACGTCCAGCCAAGGACCGCTTGCAGGTCGGTGATCGCCTCGCGGATCGCGGGGCGGTCCGGCATCGTTGGCGGCAGGGCGACGTAGCCCATCCGCTGGCCCGGCGCGAGGTGGGTTTTGCCGTAGGAGTAGGCGAGAAAGGAATGCGGGTAGAACTCGACCGGGCTGTGGAACCGCAGTCCGTCGAAGACGATTCGGTTGTACGGCTCGTCGGAGATGAGATAGATGCGGCGCCCGTTCCGCGCCGACGCCTGGTCTAGCAGCGCCGCGAGGCGTTGCAGCGTCTCCGGGCGGTAGATCTTGCCGGTCGGGTTGTTCGGCGAGTTGACGATCACGATCCGCGTCCGCGGGGTGATGGCGGCGGCGATCGCCGCCAGGTCGAGGTCGAAGGTGTCGAGGTCGACGCGGACGCGGACCGGGGTCAAGCCGGCCTCGACCGCCAAGCCTTCGTAGAAGAACCACGGTGGCAGGCTGTAGATCACCTCGTCGCCCGGATCGGCGACGACCTTCATCGCCACCGCGATCGCCGCGAACCCGCCCGTCGTCAGCAGCACGTCCTCGGGCAGGAACGGGATGCCGAGCACCCGATCCAGCGCCGCGGCGGCGGCCTCCTGTGCGCGCGGAACGTACTCTTTGTAGGCGAACCAGTCCTTGTCCTGAGGGGGCAGCGCGTCGCGCAGCGCGTCGACGTAAGCCGACTGCGCCATCTCGTGGGGATTACCGAAGGTGAAGTCGATCGCGCCGGGAACGGCGCGGTCGGTATAGTAGACGTCTTTCGCCAGCCGTAAGGAGAGCAAGCCGCCGATTCCGACCGCCCGCCGAGACACCGGAGAAGCGTCCATTCCGGACTCCTCGCTACCAACCATGCTTGGCCGATTCTTGCGGCAGTGGACCATACGTCGGCGGGACAGGCAACCGGCGACCAAGACCACGGCTTATTCCGGAATCAGCACCGGCGCCGCCGTTTGCCACCACCGTCTCACGACGGAGCCAGTAGGGGCGTCAACGGAGCGCGGCGATCAGATCGGCGAGCCGGTCCAACCCGGCCGCGGCGACGTCGGGCGTCTCAAACGGGATGTCGAAGACGCAGCCGGCGATCCCCGCGTCCCAGTAGCGGGCGATCGCGTCGCGGTCCCAGGGAGCGCCGAAGACGGTGGTCGGGATCGGACCGCGTCCTCGCTCCCGGGCTAGGACCTGGAGTTCCCGCGTCCGTTCGAGCAGCTCGGGGTGGGCGTTGGGCAACCAGCCGTCGCCGTACTCGGCAACCCGGGTTAGCACGCCCGGCCCTTCGCCGCCGACCAGGATTGGGGGGTGCGGGTGCTGACGAGGTTTGGGCTGCTGTCGGATCGGGCCAAAATCCACGAAGTCGCCGCGGTACTCGGCGGTCCCTTCGGTCCAGATCCGCTTTATGGCGAGGACGTGTTCCCGCATCCGGGCAAACCGGGTCTTGGGATCAACCCCCTGGTTGGCCATCTCCTCGCGGTTCCATCCGGCCCCGATGCCGAGGAAGGCGCGCCCGCTGGAGAGCACGTCCAGCGTCGCGACCTCCTTGGCAAGCACGATCGGGTCGCGCTGCGGCACCAGGCAGACGCCGGTCCCGAGCCGGAGGCGCCCGGTCGTGGCGGCGACGAACCCGAGGGCGACGAACGGGTCGAGCAAGCGCGACGAGGGGCCCATCGCGTTCGGGCCGCCGGGGTGCTCCGAGACCATCCCGACCGGCACGTGGCTGTGCTCGGGCAGGTAGAGCGCGTCGCACACCTAGCAGAGGGGTGGTTTACGCATACTGGTCGCATCGGTGGCCGACCCGGTCCGGCCGTTGACAACGCGGCACCGATAGGCGAGAAACGGTCCATCCCAGCATCCGTGCCCGCGGAGGCGCCGCGGGACGCGCGTGGAGAAGGATGGACATGGCCCGCCCCCGCCGGCACCACCAGCCGACCGACGACTGGCAGCAATTGCGCCTCCTCGTAGCCTCGCGCGAGCAGGAGACCTACGAACTGCTCCGCCCGATCGTGCTCTTCGGCCAGCCGCCGCGCGACCGCGCCGCGGAGACCGGCGTGTCCGAGCGCACGCTCCGACGCAAGGCCGCGCGGTTTGCCCAACTGGGGATGCGCGGCCTGTTCGCCGATCCGGTCCCCAACGAGCGCGACGGCCGGCGGCTGCCGCCCGAGATCCGCCGGGCCATCGTCGAGCTCAAGGCGGAGCACCCACCGTTGCGGCCGTACGAAATTGCCACCATCTGCCGGCGCCGCTTCGGCCGCCCGGTCGGCCACCACACCGTCGCACGCGTCCTCGCCACCGAGCCGCTGCCCGACGATCTGCCGCGGCGCTTTCCGCCCTACCACGCGATCGACGACCCGGTCCGGCGGCGGCGCGCCATCGTCTGCCTCGCCGGCGAAGGGTGGACGCCGACGGCGATCGCCGGCTACCTGGAGGTGTCCCGCCCCACGGTCTACGAGGTGATCGCGCGTTGGAACGCCGACGGCTGGCCGGGGTTGGCGGACCGCCCGCTGGGCCCGCATGCCCCCGCCCGCAAGGTCGACCTGCGAACGATGCGGACGATCCGACGGCTGCAGGAGAATCCTCGGCTCGGCGCGTTCCGCGTCCACGCCGCGCTGGCGCAACAGGGCATCGACCTCAGCCCGCGGACGTGCGGCACGATCCTCGCCCGCCACCGGGACCTGGGCGCTCCGCGGCCGACCCGCCAGGAGCGCGACGCGCAGGCGATGCCGTTCGCCGCCACGCGCTGGCACCAGTGGTGGTCGGTCGACGTGCGTTACCTGGAGGACCATGCCCTCGCCGACCGGAGGCCGGTCTACACGATCGCGGTCCTCGACAACTTCAGCCGCGCCATCCTGGCGAGCGCGGTCTCGCCGCGCCAGGACCTGGCGGCCTACCTGATGGTGCTGCACGACGCCATCGCCCGCTACGGCGCGCCCGAGGGGCTGGTCAGCGACAGCGGCGGCATCTTCAAAGCGAAGCACGCCCAGACGATCTATGCGACGTTGGGCATCGACAAGCGCGAGATCGACCGAGGGCAGCCCTGGCAGAACTACATCGAAGCGATGTTCGGGGTCATGCGCCGGATGGCCGACGCCGACGTCGCCCGCGCGCGGACGTGGGCCGAGTTGCAAACCGTCCACGACCGGTTCGTCCACAACTACAACCACCAACCGCACCTCGCTCACCAGCACTTGCCCAAGGGCTGCCGCGCGCCGGCGACGGTGCTGACCTGGGTGCGAGGACGTCCGTGGGACCGCCCCGCGTTGGATCGGTGCTTCCGCCTGCGCGAGACGCGGCGGATCCGGCAGAGCGGCTCCGTCCGCTTCCGCCACTGGCGACTCTACGGGGAACGGGGGCTCGCCGGTGCGACCGTCGCCGTCTGGGTGTGGCATGAGACGCTGACGCTGGAGTACGCGGCAGCGACGCTGGCGCAGTACCGCGTGGCGCTGGAAGCCGACGGTTATCGCCTCCGAGAGGTCGACGAACCGCGCCTCTTCGCCACCAGCCACGCCTCGCCCCAGCCGTTGCTGCCGCCGCTCGCGGAGCTTCCCTGGCAAGCCGCTGCCCGCCTGATGCCCTATCGCCCGCGCCGGCGGCGCAGTGGCACGGGCAAGCAGGTGGCGCTGTTCGACGCGACGCCTCTCGCGGCGGTCGGCTGAGGCATGCCTAGGATCGGCCACCGATGCGACCAGTATGCGTAAACCACTCTGCTAGATGTGCATCAGGTCCAGTAGTCGGCGCCGGAAGCGGCTTCTCGCCGGGACCGGGGATCATCTTTCCCTTCGGCCCCCACACCTTGTGACCGGCCTTCTTGATGCACTGATCCCGGGTGTCCAGAAACTTCTGCGTGTCCTCGTCGCGGGTCACCACGATCGTTCCACCCTCAACCGACTTCATCTCGAAGCCGCTGGCCTTCAAGCATGCCCGCATGCTCTTGGGCCAGCCGTCGGGACCGATCTCCTCCGGTGTGGCCGCCGGCGAGGCGGTGGAACCCGCCGCGGCGGCAGTCACCACGACAGAGTCCCCGGCACCGCGCGCAGCGTCGACAGCCCAGAACCCACCCACGGCGAGTACCACGGGAACGGTGACCATCATGGCGGCGCGTGAGCGCCTCGTCCTGCGATTCATGTCGTCTCCTCCGACGCCTGGCAACGTCACGCTTGACAGACGTGCGTGTACCAAGGGCCCGCCGTCCTCAGCCGGGCGCGGGCTCGGCGCCGGCGGCGCGGCTGACCTCGGCCAGGCGCTGCTCCAGGAAGGCGCGCTCCGCGGCGTTCGCCGTGAGCTCCATCGCGCGCCGGTACGACTGAG
>CADCWE010000120.1:0-467 GCA_902806325.1 uncultured Thermomicrobiales bacterium
CGCTGGACGCCCTCCGTCGCTTCAAGGCCGCCAGGCTGGTCCTCTTGCCGACCCACCAGAACGTCGACGCCGACGGGCTGTCGTCGCCGCTGGCGCTGGTCCACGCGCTGGACCAGGTCGGGGTCAAGGCCGTGGCGCTGATCAGCGACGGCCAGCTGCCGACGAATCTACGGTTTCTGCCGGGGATCGAACGGGTGCTGGTCTACGGCCGGCACCCGCTGCCGGAGTACGACGTGCTTTGCCTGGCCGATTGCTCCGACCGCAAGCGCCTGGGCCAGTTCGCGACCGACGACCCGACCCGGTTGGCCGGTGGCGTGCCGATCGTCAACATCGACCACCACGTCACCAACGATCGCTTCGGCGTGGTCAACATCGTCGAACCGAAGGCCGCCTCCGCCGCCGAGATCGTGGCCGAGGTGCTGGGCGTCTGGGGCACCGAACTGACGGTCGAGATTGCCCAGTGCCTG
>CADCWE010000120.1:477-5218 GCA_902806325.1 uncultured Thermomicrobiales bacterium
GCCCGTACCATCCGCGTCGCCGCCGATCTGGTCGACGCCGGCGCCAACCCCGGCCCGGTGGTCGACGCCTTGTTCCGGCTCAAGCCGCGCTCGACCGTTTGCCTCTGGGAGCGCGCGTTGCACGGCGTGGCCTGGACCGGGACCGTGATCTGGACCGAGGTCACGGAGGGCATCCTCTCCGGCTGCGGCGCGGTGCCGAGCGAGGCCGAGGGGTTGGTCAACTTTTTGGCCGGCACCGAAGGGTCCCGCGTCGCCGCCATCCTCTACGCCAACGCCGAGGGCTGGCGGGTCAGCATGCGCTCCCTGGACGAGGACGTCGACGTGGCGGCGATCGCCTCCGAGTTCGGCGGCGGGGGGCACCCCCGGGCGGCGGGCTGCACCGTCACCGGCGGCGAGGACGACAAGCAGGCCTTTCTCCAGCGCGTCGACGAGTTGGCCGCCGGACCCCACGCGTAGGCGTAGCCGACCATGCCGACCGAAGCCCCGATCCACTCCCCCAAGCACCCCGGCCCGAACGGCCGCTTGCACGGCTTCCTGATCGTCGACAAACCGGCCGGATGGACCAGCCACGACGTGGTCGGCCGCGCCCGCCGCCTGCTCGGCGAGCGCAAGATCGGCCACGCCGGGACGCTCGACCCGGCCGCGACCGGCGTCCTCCCCCTCGCCGTCGGCACCGCCACCCGCGTCCTCGAATACCTGGCCGGCGCGAGCAAGACCTACGTCGCCGAGGTCACCTTCGGCGTCGAGACCGACTCGGCCGACGCCGACGGCGCCGTGATCGGCGTCTCCGACCCGTCCGGGGTGGACCGGGCCGGGATCGAGACCGCCCTGGCAAGCTTGCGCGGTCCCCAAGACCAGATCCCGCCGATGCACTCGGCGGTCAAGATCGCCGGTCGGCGCTTGTACGATCTGGCGCGAATCGGGGAAACGATCGAGCGGGCGCCGCGCCGGGTCGAGTTCTTCGTCCTGGAGCTGCTGGATTGGACGCCGCCGGTGGCGCGGGTGCTGGTCGATTGCTCCAAGGGCACCTACGTCCGGGTGCTGGCCCAGGACCTTGGGACGCGGCTCGGCGCCGGCGCCCACCTCTCGGACCTGGTCCGCACCCGGACCGGTCCGTTCACCCTGTGCCAGGCGATCACGGTGGCGGACCTTGCGGAGATGGACGTGGACGCCGTTTGGCCGGAGATCGCCTTCCACCCGGACGCGGTGCTGGGATCGTGGGGCGCGCTGCTGCTCGACGATGCCGGGGCCGCCGTCTGGCGCGCTGGGAACGTGCTGCCGGATCCGGACGCGGCCACCGCCGGTCCGGTCCGGGTTTACGACCAAACCGGAACCTGGCTCGGGGTCGGCCGCGCCACCGATGACCGGGGCGGCTGGCGTCCGACCAAGTCCGTCCCCTCCCCGGTCGGGAGCGCCGCGTGAGCGAGCGGGAAGCAGCCCCGACCGCGACGTCGCCGCCCGTCCTCGACTCCCTGGGCGCGCTGCCCGCGGCGCGCCGCGTCGTCACCATCGGCACCTTCGACGGCGTCCACCGGGGTCACCGGAGCCTGCTCGGCCAAACCGTCGCCCGCGCCCGGGAGCTGGGCGTTCCCGCCCTCGCGGTCACCTTCGAGCCGATCCCGGCCCTGGTGTTGCGGCCGGACCGCTTTGCGGGCCGGATCTGCCCGCCCGCCGACAAGCTGCTCCGGATCGCCGAAGCGGGACTGGACGAGATCGCCGTCCTCGCGTTCACCCCGGAACTCTCGCGCCAAACCCCGGAGGAGTTCCTGGGCGAGTTGGCGGAGCGGGCCAGCCCGATCGAGATTTGGGTCGGCGAGGCCTTCGCCCTGGGCAAGAACCGGGTCGGGGACGTGGCGCGGATCGCCGAGATCGGCGCCGGTCTGGGGTTCGCCGTGCGGGCCGTGCGGCGGCTGGAGAACGGAACCGGGGTGATCAGTTCCAGCGCGATCCGGCGCGCGATCCAGGACGGCGAGGTGGCGCTGGCGCGGACCCTGCTGGGGCGACCGTTCCGGGTCTCCGGCGAGGTCGTCCACGGCGCCCACCTCGGCCGCACCATCGGCTACCCGACCGCCAACGTGGTCCCGCCGCCGGACCTGGTCCCCCTCGCCGACGGCATCTACGCCTCGTGGACGACGCTGCCCGACGGCGCCGGCCCCCGCCCGGCGATGACCTACGTCGGCACCCGTCCGACCGTCAACACCGGCGACCGCCTCGTCGAGACCCACCTCCTCGACTTCGACGGCGACCTCTACGGCCAAGTGATCCACGTCGACGTCCTGGAGCGCCTCCGCCCGGACGCGACCTTCGCCGGCCTGGACGCGCTGGTGGCCCAACTGCGCGCCGACGAGGCGGCGACGCGGGCGTTCTTGGCAATCGGACAGGTCGCCAGTTGCGACGGCGGTTGATCCGGCAAGCGCGCCGACCGCACTGCATGCACCACGCATCCAGAACGGCGAACCCGGACGCGGTTTCTCATGACCACCAAGACATGGTTCCCAAGACGGCCCGTCGCCGGCCGTCGCGCCGGGAGCGGGAAACCCCACCGCCCTTGCTCCCCTGCCGTCCCGGTACAATCGTCGCGACGGGGGTGGGCAACGTCGCCGGTTCGTCGGCGTTGGACGCGGGACGACGGGCGCAGGCGCCACCGGCAGCCGGTTGCCCGGACGCGGGAGGAGCGGGCACCGTGATGGTTCGGGTTGAGGCCTTCGTTTGGTCCGCGTTGGTGCGTCTGCTGCTCGGGGTCCTGCCGGCCGAGCGCGTCCTTCGGGTGTTCGACGCCTTCCCGCGCCGCCGCTGCCCGGCCGAGGCCGTCGAGCCGCTCTCCGAGCGGCAGGTCGCGCTGGCCGGCGCCTGCCTGGGCCGGGCGCTTGCCCGGAGCCAATACCTGCGGACGCGGCGGCAGCCGCACGCGGTGGTGTTCGGCGTTCGGGGCAGCGTCGCGGCCTTCGCCGCCCACGCCTGGCTCGAACCGTACGACGCGCCGGGCGACGACTTCATCGAGCTGCGCCGGATCGCGCGATGAGCGGAACCGGGGGCTTGCTCGGCTACCTCGCGCCGACCCCGATGCCGGACCGGATCGCGGAGGCCGGCCGTCGGGCACCGTGGCGGGGGGCGGTGTCGGCGTCGGTCCTCGGGCCGATGGGGGAGGTGCGCGCGCTCGGAGCGGCGCGGGCGGGACGTGACGGCCACGTCGCCGTGGTCCTACACGGGCGGATCGACAATCTGGATTCCCTGGCCCGTGATGCGGGGATCGCGGATCGCGCCGCCGACCCGTGCGCCGTGCTCGCGTCGGTCTACCTCCGCCACGGGGACGAGTTCGCCGGTCGCGTCCTTGGCGACTACGCGGCCCTGGTCCTCGACGAGCGCCGCGGTGCCCTGCTGGCCGTGCGCGATTGGATCGGCACCCGTCCCCTGTTCTGGGGAAGTCACCGCGGCGGCGTGGCATTCGGCAGCGAGGTCAAGCAGGTGTTGGCCCTGCTCGGCCGCGACTACGCGCTGAACGAGGCCGCGCTCGCGGCGTACGAGAACCTGGAAGACCAACCCTTGGACGTCACCTTCGCCGACGGCATCCTGGCGGTCCTCCCGAACGGCCAGGCGCTCGCCGCGCCGGGTCGGCCGGTCCGGTCCTGGCGGCGCGGGCTGCGGTTCGACCCGCTCGACCTTTCCCCCGACGAGGCCGCGGCGCGGATGCGCGAGCGGCTCTCCGTGGCCGTCGGCCGCCGCACCCGGGACGCCCGGTTCCTCGGGGCGATGGTCAGCGGCGGGATGGACTCGACCAGCATCGTCGCCAGCGCGGCCTCGCTGGCCGGGCGCGGCCAGGGACCACCGCTCCGCCTCGCCCTCACGACCGCCTATCCCGACGCGCCGGACAGTGACGAAACCGCCTACGGCCGCGAGGTCGCCCAATTCTGGTCGATTCCCTGGGCACCGGTGGTGATCCGCGCGGCGGAGTTCCTGACCTGGCCGGATGAGGGGTTCGTCCACCACGACGGTCCGACGTTCCCGGCCTTCCGCGTCTTCTCCAGATTGGCGACCGCCGCCGCCGACGCCGGGGTGGACGTCTTGCTGACCGGCGATGGCGGCGACTTCTGGCTCCGGCAGGAGGGGCGGGAACTGGATCTCTGCCTGCTGCGTGGCGAGTGGTGCGAGGCGGCGCGCTGGGCACGGCACGACGCCCGCCAGCGGTCGCCCGCTGCGGTCGGAAAGGCGATCGCGCGGACACTGGCCCGGCGATTCCTCAAAGGTGCACGCGCCGAAGCCGTCTACGAGGCGGGGGTGGCCCACGCCAGCGCCCGGCTCTCGCTTGAGGCGCAGGAGCGCGAAGCGGCCCGGCACGGGGTGCGGGTGGAGTTCCCGTTCTGCGACCTGGAGTTGGCGTCGCTGCTGGTCGGATTGTCGCCGAAACGTCGCTCGTCGCCGGGGCTGACCAAGGTCGTCTCCCGCGAGGCAATGGTCGGTCTTCTGCCCGAGGCCATTCGGACGCGGAGGACCTGGACGACGCTCGACCCGGTGCTGCTGGCGGCCCTGGGGGCGGACGGGCGCGATCCCGACCTCGTCCTCGCCCGGGTCCTGGTTCGCCGCTTTGCCGATCATTGGCGCCACCAGCACGCGATTGGCGGCAGCGCGGGCCAGGAACCGGTGCCAGCGATCCGATCACCGGGCGTGGTGATCCGTGCTCGCCAATGAACACTGCATGGTCCTGGTTGACAGAATGGACAAACGGGTTATAGTACTATTGGCG
>CADCWE010000120.1:5228-5583 GCA_902806325.1 uncultured Thermomicrobiales bacterium
TTCCGATTCGAGGAGCCGCCCGCCGCTGTCGTGAACGGCGGGCTGTCGTGAGACGGTTGCCGGAGTGCCGGAGAATGGGACCCACAATGGACCGTAAGGAATACACCCGACCGCAGGTGGTCGAGATCGGCAGCGTTGCCGGACTGACCTTGGCCGGGTCTGGCGCAACGGCCGGCGGCGGCGGGAATAAGCCCGGGATCCGCTTCGACGGCAGCGGCTGCAGTTTGGTCCCGCAGGGAGACGGCAACAAGGGTAACGGGAACTGCACGTAACGGACGAGCCGCCGGCAACCACAGGCACGCGCCGGCGGGAATGTCGACGGTGAGTCGACGCCCCCACGATGCGGGGACCGGAG
>CADCWE010000121.1 GCA_902806325.1 uncultured Thermomicrobiales bacterium
CGCCCCGACGACCACCCGCCGGGCGGGCGCCGCCCCGTCCTCGATCGCCACCTCGGCGATCCCCAAGGCGTCGATCAGGCGCGCCGTGTCGACGCCCCCGTACGGCACGTTGCAGGCGCGGGCGTCGCGCGGCAGGTAGTCCAGCTTGTCCATGTCCAGCGGCCCGGAGAGGACCCCGCGCAGCACCCGGTCCGCCGCCGGCAGGTCCCGCCCGGCCGGGTCGATCACCGCCGCCACCCGCGCCGGGTCCACCCCCCATTGCTGGCGCAGGATCGCCCCGACCTCGGACCCCTCGCCCTCGATCAGGCGCCGCCCGACCGCCTCGTGGGGCAGGATCGGCGGTCCCAGCTCCTCGATCGCGTGGGAGAACGGGTAGTGCCCCAAATCGTGCAGCAACGCCGCCGCCGCCGCCACCCGCGCGTCCCCGTCAGCAATCCACGCCCCGCCCGGCGTCGCCCGCAGGTGCGCCAGCGCCAACCGGGTCAGGTGCAGCACCCCCAGCGAGTGCTCGTACCGCGTGTGCTTCGCCCCCGGCCAGACCCGCGACACGAACCCGAGCTGCTGGATCCGGTCCAACCGCAGAAACGCCCGCGTCCCGATCAGCGCCAGCTCCGGTTCGGAGAGCGGGATCCGATCGTACAACCCGTCCCGGACCGTCGTCGCGACCGGGAACCCGATCCCGGGCACCGTCGCCCCCGACCCTTGCGCGGCCCCGATCCCGGTCGTCACCATCCCCGCCCCCTCCGTTGCCCAGGACCCGGTGCGCAAGCATACGGGACCGGGGCCGGCGAGACCGCGATCTCGGTCCCGATCTTGACACACCGCGCGATGGGGGGTAGAAACCGGGTCCCGGTTGGATCCGACGGCGCCCGGCGACGTTGCCCGGCACCGATCCAGCCCAGACCAAGGAGGTCCGCGGTGGGTCATTCCAGCTCCGACTCGGATTTGCGGCTCTCTCGGCGCGCCATCACGCGCCGCAACCTCGTCCGCGCCGCCGGTCTCGGCACCGCCGGCCTCGCCCTCGGTGGCCTGGCGTCCGGCCCCGGCGCGGCGGCGTCCCCGCTCGGTCGCGGGGCCGGGTTCCCCCGCCGGTCGCAGGACGGCGACTCGCTGGTCTTTCTCTCGACCCAGCTGCGCCCGGTCGAGGAAGCCGAGAAGATGCGCGGCACGATCCTGGCCGACTTCGAGGGCGAGGTCGAATTCATCGCCGAGGACACCGGCCCGTTCAACGACCGCATCGCGGCGGAGGCCGAGGCCGGCGAAGGCTCCGTTGGCGTGATCGGCGGCCAGCACGGCGACTTCGCCTCGTTCGCCCAGGACGGCCTGCTGACCGACCTCAGCGACCTGGCGACCGAGTTGCAGGACCGCGGCTTCGTCGAGCAATACCTGGAGCTGGGCCGGTACGGCGGCGAGGTGCTCAACTACATCCCCTGGATGCAGGCGACGTACGTGATGGTCGCCAACCGCGAGGCCCTGGAGTACCTGCCGGACGGGGTCGACGAGGCCGCCCTCCAAACCTCCCTCACCTACGACCAGTTGGCGACCTGGGCCGGGAACGTCAACGAGGCGGAAGGCCAAAAGCTCGGCTTCCCGGCCGGCGAGGACGGTCTGCTCCACCGCTTCCTTCAAGGCTACGGCTACCCCAGCTTCACCGGCGGCGTCAACACCACCTTCCAGAACGACGACGCGGTCGCGATGTGGGAGTGGTTCGCCGGCGCGTGGGAGTTCGTCAACCCGCAGGCCCTGAGCTACAACAACATGGATGAGCCGCTGCTCTCGGGCGAGGTCTGGATCGCCTGGGACCACACCGCTAGGCTGATCGGCGCCCTCCGCGAGCGTCCGGACGACCTGATCGCGTTCCCGGCGCCGCGCGGCCCGAAGGGGCTGGGCTACATGCCAGTAGTCGCCGGTCTGGCGATCCCGAAGAGCGCGCCGGACCCGGAAGCCGCCCGTTCCCTGATCGAGTACCTGACCCGGCCCGAGGTCCAGGCCACCACCCTGCGCGAGGTCGCCTTCTTCCCGACCACCGCCGGCGAGCTGCCGGGGGATCTGCCGGAGGGCGTCCAGGCCGAGGCCGCCGCCGTCCTCCAAACCAGCGCCAGCGAGGACGCCCTGCAATCGCTCCTCCCGGTCGGCCTCGGCGACCAGGGCGGCGCCTACAACAAGGTCTTCCGCGACGCCTTCCAGAGCATCGTCCTCGACGGCAACGACGTCCGCGAGGTCCTGACCGAGCAAGCCGCCAATCTCCAATCGGTGCTCGACGCCGCCCAGGCGGCCTGCTGGCTGCCGGACCCGGAGGGCGAGGGCGTCTGCCAGGTCGGGTAGCGGCGGCGGGACAGACGAGGACCGAGGACCGAGGACCGAGACGGGACGCGGTCACCCGGCCGCCGCGGGCGCCGGAACGCGCACGAACGATGTCCGTCGTCTTAGTCCTCAGGCCTCAGTCCTCGTCTGTCCCGTCTCCCGTCTCCCGTCTCCCGGAGGGGCGATGAACCGACAACGCTTCGGCTGGGCGCCTTACGCGCTGCTGCTGCCGTCGCTGGCCTATCTGGCGGTGTTCTTCGCGGCGCCGATGGTCCAGGCCTTCGGGCTGGCGTTCCAAGACGACGGCGGGAACTGGAGTCTGGCGTCCTGGCGGGCGATGTTCACCGACGCCCAGTTCCGCGAGGCGTTGGTCACGACCCTGATCCTGATCGTGATCATCATCCCGGTCCAGTTCGCCCTCGCCCTGGCGATGGCCCTGGTCCTCAACGCCAAACCGCGCTGGCCGGGTCTCTGGCTGTATCTCTACGCGATCCCGCTCGGGGTCAGCGAGTTGGCGGCCGGGATCCTCTGGTTCGCGGTCTTCACGCAGCAGGGGTGGCTGAACAGCATCCTCGAAGGTCTTGGCCTGCTCGATCGGCCGTTCATCTTCCTCGACTACGAGAACCAGGGGTGGCTGATCCTGACCATCGTCCTCGCCGAAGCCTGGCGCGCGACCTCGATCATCATGATCATCCTGGTCGCCGGGTTGCAGGGCATCCCGCGCGACTACGTCGAGGCCGCCGACGTCTTCGGCGCCACGTTCGGCCAAAAGGTGCGGCGGGTGATCCTGCCCCTGCTCCGCCCCAGCATCCAGGTCGCCCTGATCCTGCGCACGATCTTGGCCTTCCAGGCGTTCGCGGTGGTGATCGCGCTGGCCGGCCAGGGGATGACGGTGCTTTCGGCCGAAGCCTACCGGTGGTACAGCGACTACCGCGATCCCCACGTCGCCGCCGCCTACGCCGGGTTCATCCTGCTGCTCTCCGTGTTCAGCACCGTGCTCTTTCTCTGGCTGCTGCCGGTGCGCCAGGAGCAGGCGACGTGAGCGGCGCGGTCGAGGCCCGACCCGTCGTCGCCGCGCCCCGAACGGACATCGCGCCGACCGCCGCCCGGCAGGCGCGGGCGCGCCGCCACAAGATCGGCCGCGCCCTGCTCCACGTCGCCGCCGTGGCGCTGGCGCTGTGGGTGCTGTTCCCGATCTACCTGATCACGATCACCGCCTTCAGCCCCCGCGACGTCGTCTACGATTACCCGAAACGGGTGATCCCGAACCAATTCTCCGCCGAGACGATGGACTTCTTCGTCAACTCGACCGGCGTCCTGGGCGCGCTCTGGAATAGCGTCGTGGTCGCGGTCACCACCCTCGTCCTCTCGACCCTGATCGGGGCACCGGCCGGGTACGCGCTGGCCCGCTTCGCCTTCCGAGGACGCGACGCCTACCGGCTGATGGTCCTGTCCACCCGGGCGTTCCCGATCGTGATCCTCTCGATCCCGCTCGCCGTCTCGTTCATCGACTGGGGGATCTACGACACGGTCTGGAGCGTGGCCCTGATGCACACCGCGCTGGCGATGCCGTTCACGATCCTGATCACCAGCAGCATCTTCCTCGGCGTGCCCAAAGACCTCGAAGAAGCGGCCCTGACGCTGGGCTGCACGCCGCTGACCGCCTTCGTCCGGGTGGTCTTGCCGCTGGCCCTGCCGGGGCTGGCGGCGGCCTCGATCTTCACCTTCGTCCTCTCCTGGAACGAGGTGTTTGCCGCGGTGATCCTGACCCTGCGCGAGCGGACGCTGCCGGCGCTGGTCCTCTCCGCCCTCAACGAGTCGCCGGCCCCGTTCCGGTTCGCCGCCGCCTGGTTCATGATGGCGCCGTCCCTGGTCATCATCTTCGTCATCCGGCGCTACCTGCTCGGGTTGTGGGGCCGCGTCTCGCGGTGAAGAGGGCCCGTGGTTCGACGAACCCCAGGTTGAAACCAGGGACTACGCCGACGAAGCCCCTCCGAGGCTGCGAACGAGCGGCCGGTTCTTCCCCAACCCGCTCGCGATGCCAGGCGCGGCGCCGCCCCCTCGTCATTCTGAGCGCAGCGAAGCATCTCCTGCCGCAGCAGCCGTCGCGCGCCGCCCACAGAGCGGCCCTCCACCGATCGCCCAGGGAGGACCCGTGGCCGAGATCCGGCTCCAGCAGATCGTCAAGGTCTTCGACAACAAGGTCCGCGCCGTCGACGGGGTCGACCTGACGATCGCCGACCGCGAGTTCATGGTCCTGCTCGGCCCCAGCGGCTGCGGCAAGACCACGCTGATGCGGATGATCGCCGGCCTGGAGTACCCGGAAAGCGGGCGGGTGACGATCGGCGGCCGGGACGTGACCGACCTGCCGCCGCGCAAGCGCCAGATCGCGATGGTCTTCCAAAGCTACGCCGTCTTCCCCCACCTGACCGTGTTCGAGAACATCGCCTTCGGCCTCCGGATGCAGCGCGTCACCAAGCCGGAGGTGACGCGCCGGGTCGAGGGCGCGGCCGAGCTGGTTCAGCTTTCGCCCTACTTGGAGCGCCACCCGGCCCAGCTCTCCGGCGGCCAGCGGCAGCGGGTCGCGGTGGCGCGGGCGATCGTGATGGAACCGGCCGTGCTGCTGATGGACGAGCCGCTTTCCAACCTCGACGCCCTGCTGCGGCTGAACTTCCGGGCGGAACTGAAGCGACTGGTCGGCGAACTCAACACCACCACCATTTATGTCACCCATGACCAGGTCGAGGCCCTCAGTCTGGGCGACCGGATCGCCGTGATGCGCGAGGGCCGGATCGTCCAATGCGACACGCCGATGGCGGTCTACGACCGCCCGGCGACCGAGTTCGTCGGCGGCTTCATCGGCAACCCGCCGATGAATTTCCTCCGCGGCGAACTGCGCTCCGGCACCGGCGGGACCGAGGTCGTCCTCGGCGACCACGCCCTGCCTGCCCCACCCGCCCTGGCCGACCGCGCCGGCCAACCGGTCACGGTCGGCATCCGGGCCGAGAACATCGAGGCCGAGGCGTCACCGGCCCCGGGCGCGATCGCCGCCCAAACGGAGGTCGTCGAACCGCTCGGCTCCCACCTCTTGATCACCGCCGTTGTCGGCGCCCAGCGCCTCAAGATCGAAACCCGCACCGACTTCCCCGCCCGCCCCGACGCCCCGCTCTGGCTCCG
>CADCWE010000122.1 GCA_902806325.1 uncultured Thermomicrobiales bacterium
CGGCGCAGACCGCGGCGCCCCCCGTTTGGCTGCACTGGCTGGTCGCCGTGCAGGTCGCGCCCGGGGCGAGTCCGCCAGCGCTCGTCCCACCGCAGACGCCGTCGGTGCAGAGGAGGCTGCCGCAGCAGCCGGAGCCGTTGGTGCAGGCGCCGCCCTGGTTGCGGCAGCAATTCAGCGCGCCGTCGCCGGCGATCCCGTTGTCGGCGCAAACGGTGCCACCGCCGGCCTGGCTGCACTGGCTGGTCGCGGTGCAGGTCGCGCCCGGTGCGAGCCCACCGGACGACGATCCGCCGCAGACGCCGTTGGTGCAGAGCAGGCTGCCGCAGCAGCCGGACCCGTTGGTGCAGGCGCCGCCCGCATTGCGGCAGCAATTCAGCGCGCCGTCGCCGGTCAGCCCGTTGTCGGCGCAGACCGCGGCGCCCCCCGTTTGGCTGCACTGGCTGGTCGCCGTGCAGGTCGCGCCCGGGGCGAGTCCGCCAGCGCTCGTCCCACCGCAGACGCCGCCGGTGCAGAGGAGGCTGCCGCAGCAGCCGGAGCCGTTGGCGCAGGCGCCGCCGGAGTTGCGGCAGCAGTTGAGGGCGCCGTCGCCGGCGATCCCGTTGCCGGCGCAGACCGTGGTCCCGCCGGTTTGACTACACTGGTCGGAGGACGTACAGGCGGCCCCCGGCGCCAAGGTGCCGGTTTGGGCATCGACCGCGGCGGCCCGCCCGCCCGCGAAGACCGCCGCCGCGCCGCCGGCCAGCCACCGCAAGGCGCGCCGGCGCGTGGTTCCCGCCGCGAACGAGCGCGCGAGATCGTCGAAGCGCTGACCATCCATCGCCGTTCCTCCCGAGGCCCCGATTGGGCCGTGCGATGACTGAACGTGACCATTGCCCGCTACGGGGTGCCCGGTCACCATGATCGTACAGGCCCGACGTTGCGGGCGAACGCCCACAGCATGCCCGAGCCGGACGGGCATGTCAATCGGCTGGACAACTATTGCTTCGCTGTGCCGAATCGGCACCGCTTGCGCCGGCCACCGGTCGCCAAGCCTACGCCGCGACGACGCCGAGGTTGCGCCGTCGGTGGCCGTCGGGTAGAAACAGCGAGACCGGCGATTGTCCGGCGTGGACTCGTCGATCCCCAGCCAGGAGCGCTCCCCCAGGCGCGATCGGAGCTTCGCCCACGATGGTCACTGCCCCGGCTTGGCTACCCCTGGATCCCGGCGGTCTGACCGTGCCCGGCACGCCGCCCGGCCCCCAGCCCGGCGGCCCCGCCGAGGCCGTGGTCACGGCCAACGACTGGGCGCGGTGCCGGGACCTGGTCCGCACCCACGGCCGCACCTTCTTCTTCGCCAGCCGCTTTCTTCCCGCCGAGCGGCGGCGGGCGATCCACGCCGCCTACGCTTACTGCCGGATCGCCGACGACATCGTCGATCGTGCTCCGGCCACCGGCCTCGCCGCCGCCGCCCGCGCCCTCGACGCCTGGGAACGCGAGCTCGATGCCCCGCGCGACCCGATCGCGGTCGCCTTCGCCGCCGCCCGCGCCCGCTACGGCGTCCCCGCCGAAGCGGCGCGCGATCTGCTGCTCGGGGTCCGGATGGACCTCGCCCCCCGCCGCTACCAGACCTGGGACGACCTCCGCCTCTATTGTTACCGCGTCGCCGGCACCGTCGGCTTGCTGGCCGCGCCGATCCTCGGCTGCCGGGACGACGCGGTCTTGCCGCGGGCGGTCGACCTCGGGATCGCGATGCAGTTGACCAACATTTTGCGCGACGTCGCCGAGGACGCCCGGATGGGCCGCCTCTATCTGCCGCTGGAGGATTTGGCCCGCTTCGGTTGCGACCCGGAGGCGACGCTGGCCGGGATCCCGAGCGGCCGGTTCCGGGAGCTGGTCGCCTTCGAGATCGCCCGCGCCCGCGCCCTCTACGACGCGTCGCGGGCCGGGGTCGCCGCGCTCTGCCCGGCGGGCCAGGTCACCACCCTCGCCAGCGCCCAGATCTACGCCCAGATCCTGACCCGGATCGAGGAGCAAGGGCACGACGTCTTCGGTTCCCGCGCCTACGTGTCGAGCCGGCGCAAGCTGCGCTCCTTGCCGACCGTGGCGGCGTCGTTCGTCCGCCTCAATCTGCCGCCGGCCCGCCTCCGGGCGTGACACCCGAACGGTGCTATACTTGCGCGTAGCCGCGCGCGGGGCATGCCTCTTCGTGCGCTTTGCGATCCGTCAGCGAACCCATGGCGGCGCGGGGCTGGCCGTCGTCGCGGATCGAGACGGCCGGGTCCAGCCCGGGTCACGCGATCCCGCCTCCTAACCGTCTTCGTCCGGCATCGCTCGTGGTGCCCGGTGCCCCAACCCCAAGAGAAAGGACCCCGCCTAGATGGCGAAGAAACCCGCCTACCGTAAGCCCATCCGCCCCGCCCGTCCCCCCGTCGCGCCGACCGAAGAGCGCCCCCGTCGCGTCGACCCGGACGCGATCTCGGTCGAGGGCAAGGTCGTCGACGCGCTGCCGAACGCGATGTTCACCATCGAGCTGGAGAATGGGCACAACGTGCTCGGCCACCTCGGCGGCAAGATGCGCAAGAACTACATCCGCGTCCTCCCCGGCGACCGCGTCGTCGTCGAGCTGTCCCCCTACGATCTGAAACGCGGTCGGATCACCTTTCGGCATCGCTAAGGCGTCCCTCGAACCGGTCCAGGTTGCCCCTCTCCCGGCATGGGAGAGGGGTTGTTCGTTAACTCGGCGTTTCCCGTGGCGAACCCTCGCCGCGTCGGGTCCGGATGGGTTGGTTGGCGGGACGTGGGACGACCGCGTCGCGCTGGCTGGGCGCGGTCGGACCGCGAGCGACGCCCCGGTTGGGGCCGCGGCCAGCGACGGCGCACCGTCACGCTTCTCCACTCTCCGGCCAAGCGAACCCCGCCGGTTGTCCGGGCGACGGGAAGGCCTCCGCCTTCGACGGTGCGCCGCGCTAACCGCCGGTGGCGGCGGGCGCGGTCGGTTCGGGCCAGATCCGCGCCGTCTCGGGCGCGGGCGCCGGATCCGGGACCTGATCGTTGAAGTTGGCGATCTCCTGCCAAGATCCCGACGGTTCGAGGTGAAGGAGCTGGCCACCGCGGGCGACGACGAGCCGGCCTCGCTGGTCCCAGTCCGCCCAGTCGGCTCGGCCGAGCGAAACGCGCTCTCCGCCCGGAGCCGACTCCACGGCGTACTCGACGACGTGCGGTCCCCCGTGCGTCGCGAAGGCGGAATCGGACCGCAGCGTCATCGCCAGGGTTCGGGTGCCCGTCGGGTCGGGGCGGCGCCACGTTTCGGGAGCCACGCCCGCTGCCACCGTCCAGCCGTCGCGCCGCAGCCGGTTCAGCCAGACCGTGCGCTCGGGCCAGTTGGGCGTGCGGTCGGTGTATCCGGTGGCCGGGTCCGCGGTCGACAGCCAGGCCGGGAGGAGACCCTGATCGGGCGGGTCGGCGGCGAAGCCGAGCCAGAGCGACCGCGGATCGGGAAAGAACCCGCCGGCGCAATAGGTGCCGCCGACGAACCACAAGGCCAACGCGGCAAACCAGGGCGGCCGGCTGACGGCGACCCAGGTGTCGTGGTCCGCCTCGGCGCGCCCGCCGCTTTTGCGCGCGAAGCAGACGAACAGCGATCCGTCGGCCGAAAGGTCGGAGCGGCGCTCGTAGATCCGCGCTTTCGTCCATTGCCCGTGCGCGAACGTGTCGGTCCCGGTCTGCCACAGGCTAAGCCGGGCCCACGCACTCGGCCCCCGCCGCAAGACGACGGCGACGGGCGCCTGGCGGGCCAGATAGACGAACAGCCGGCACGTCGCGGTTGGCGCCATCTCGAACTCCATCCCGCCCGGGGCTCCGGGGGGATCGGGTCCGGACTCGGACTGCCGGGCCGTCGAACGGCTGCGCGGCCGCCTGTCCCGACACCCCATCCCCCAACGCCTCGACCAGCAGGTCCTTCTCCTCTGCCGTGTTGGCCCCCAGGACCGAACTGCGGACCACCGGCCGGTTGCCGTGGCAGATAAGGGGGACCTCAATCCGGTGCGGGTCGGAGAGGGGGCGCTGGAGGGCCAGGGTGGCGCCGCCGGGGGCGACCGGCAGCGGAGCGACGACCAACCGGGCGTACCACCTCGACCCGGCGGGTTGGACCGGCGGCAAGTCGAAGCGGGTGCGGATCCGATCCCGGACCTCCGTCGCCAGGGCGCGGAGCGGGCGCGGACGGCGGCGGCGCGGGCCCGGGTCAATCGCCCGGCCATCGGTCGCGACCACTGACCGCCTAGTTAACCTGCGGCAGGACCCCCGCCGCCAGCGCTTCCAGCCCTTCGAGGTCGTCGAGTTCCAGCCAGCGGAGCATGACGCGGTTCGCGCCGGCCTCGGAGAGGCGGCCGAGGCCGGCGACGATCTCGTCCGGGGTGCCGATCAGGGCGCCCTTGTCGCGCAGGGCGGCGCGATCCTTGTCGCCGAAGCGGCGGTCGGCCTCGGCGGCGTCGCGGGCGAGGACGACGGTGGTCATCATCGAGCGGCGGACATCGCCCGGTTGGCGCCCCCCGGCGCGGAGCAGCTCGTCGAGTTGGGCGTTGAGGGCCGCAAACCGGTCGGGCGGGGCGGAGACGGCGTTCCACTCGTCGGCGTAGCGGGCGACCAGGGGCAGGGTGCGGCGGGGGCCGTTGCCGCCGATCACGATCGGGGGGCCGCCGGGGCGAGCCGGGCGGGGCACGAGCTGCGCCTCGCGCAATTGGTAGTGCGCGCCGTCGAAGGAGACCGGGTCGTCGGCGTGCAGCAGGAGGCTGATCACCTCCAAGCCTTCCTCGAAGCGGGCGAAGCGGGCATCGAGATCGAGCAGGTCGAAGCCGAAGGCGTCGTGCTCGCGCTCCTGCCAGCCGGCGCCGAGGCCGAGCTGCAGCCGTCCACCGGAAAGGTCGTCGATGTCGCGTGCGGTCCAGGCAGTCACGACCGGGTTGCGGAACGAGACCGGGGAAACGAGGGGGCCGAACTCGATCCGCTCGGTGGCGCTCGCCAGCCAGCCCAACGCCGACCAGAGTTCGAGCGAATCCAGGAGCGGCCCGGCCGGGTTGGTGAAGTGGTCGGAGCAGTACAGCCCCGCGAAGCCGAGGTCTTCGGCGGCGCGGCCGAGGCGTTGCCAACGCGGCCAGTTCAGCCCATCCTGGCCTTCGATCATGATCGCGACGTCCAACCCCACGGTGTTGCCCCTTTTCGCGCGACGGCCGTTCCCGGCGGCCATGCTAGCGCGCCGTCGGTGGCCGGACAAGGGGCACCGGACACGGCGAGGCCGTCGGGTTGTTCTCCCCGGCGGCCTCCCGCTCGCGTCAGCGTTTCCCGTTAGGACGCGTTGCCCTCGGCGATGGCGAAGGTCAGGGCGAGGCTGGTGTAGACCGCCACCTCGGCCGGCATCGTCGGGTCGAACGGCGCCAGGGTGATCGGGTTGCCGGA
>CADCWE010000123.1 GCA_902806325.1 uncultured Thermomicrobiales bacterium
CCTCAACTCGGCCGCGATCGTGCTCCACCCCTTGCCTCGGGTCGACGAGATCGCCGCCGAGGTCGATGCCGATCCCCGCGCGGCGTATTTCCGGCAGGCACGGAACGGGGTCTACGTGAGGATGGCGTTGTTGCGGATGCTGTTGGGGTGAGGGATCGGCGTCACTCGTCGCCCAGCAGCGCCTCCGGTCCCTGCCGGTGCCGGGTCCGGATGCGCGCCCAGCGGGCGGCTTCGAGTTGGCGGCCGCGGACGATGCTGGTGGCGCCGAGGCCGCCGACGCCGAGGGCGACGACGACCAGGACCTGGACGACGCCGAACAGGTCCGCCGAGGCGGCGGCGAAGAAGATCGGGACGAAGGCGACGGTGTTGGAGATGGTGAAGAACGTCGCGTAGACGCGGGCGCGGATGTGCTCGTGCGAGCGCTCCTGGAGCATGGTCTGGGCGGGGACCAGGATAAAGGCGTTGCAGACGCCGAGCAGGGCGGCGAACAGCCCGGCGATGGCGACCTCCAGCGAGACCGGGACGCCGTCGCCGGGGATCAGGAGGTCGAGCGCATCCTTGCTGATCGCGAGCAGGAACAGCATCAAGCCCGCCATCGCCATCGCCCAGTTGATGACGGCGCCGCGGTCGTAGCGCTTGACCACCCGGCCGACGGTCAGCACGCCGGTCAGGATGCCCAACCCCGCCGGGGCGACGATGTAGCCGATGTCCTCTTTGTCAAGCCCGATCACCCCCTGGATGAACTCCGGGCCGAGGGCGGCGACCATTTGGAAGGTTGTCGCCGCCAGGGTCAGGTAGGCGATCGCCCGCATCAGGAACGGGTCCTGGAGGATGAAGACCAGCCCTTCGCGGATGTCGGACCAGAGGCGGGCCATCGGCGAGGGGGCGTTGGGGTCGGGCGCGGCGCGGGCGGCCCTCGACGGCGGCAAGGAGACGACCAGCCCGGCGCAGATCAAGAACGCGACGATGGTCAGCACAAAGACCGTCTCGATCCCCAGCACCTTGATCAGGAGCGGGCCGAGGGTGGCGAAGCCGATCAACTGGGCGGCGGTGAAGGTCAGGTTGAACAGCGCGTTGGCGCTCATCAACTGGTGGCGCGGGACCAGATCGGGGATCGTCGCGCCTTGGGCGGGGGCGAAGAACTGGCCGGCGATCCCAAAGACGAAGGTGCCGACGTAAAACGCGGCCAGGATCGTCTGCACCTGCCAATCGAGTTGGATACCGAGGAAGAAGACGACGGCGACGGCGCGCAGGACGTTGACGACCGCCATCAGCGTGCGCCGGTTGGTGCGGTCGGCCATGACCCCGGCGATCGGGCCGAACAGCACCGACGGCAGCGAGAACGCCAAGATCACGAGGCTGATCGCGGTGTTGGCCTGGGCCAGGTCGCGGTCCTCGACGATGCCACGCACCCGCAGCAGCAACGCGAAGTTGATGATGTTCTGGGCGGTTTGAGAGATCGCCTGGGCGAGCCACAAACGGAGGAACGGGCCGTTGCGGAGGACGTCCTTGAACGAGTCGTTGCGGTCCACGGAGACGATGCCGCGCGGCGACGGGGGATGCGCGGCCGACACCGGGGGCACATCCAGCGATCCGGACGAATGCTCCTCGGTCGGCACGGCGGTGCCTTAGGCCGGGTCGGCGGAGGACGACTGGGGGGCGGGGTGGCGGGCGGCGACCAGCGCTTCGGCGACCGAGAAGCCTTCGCCGCGGACGATAAACGTTTTCAGGCGCTTCTCCAGGGTGCGACGGGGCAGGAGCACCTTGTGGTTGCAGCCGTGGCAGCGGAGGCCGATGTCGGCGCCGAGGCGGACCACCGTCCAATCGAAGGCTCCGCAGGGGTGCGGTTTGCGGAGGCGTACCTGGTCGCCGAGGAACAGTTCGAGGGGGCCGGTGGTCGGCATGGCGGTTATCGCTCACCACCCATCGCAACGCGCCTTGGTTACATCAGTCCAGGAATGCTCATCCCGCCCATGATGCCGCCCATCTTGTCTTCGGCCAGGGCGGACGCCTTCTCCATCGCGTCGTTGATGGCGACGGTGATCAAATCCTCGAGCATCTCGACGTCGTCCGGATCGACCGCGCCCGGGTCGATCTTGATGCTCTTAAAGGCGCGACCGCCGGTGACGCGGGCGACCACGACGCCGCCGCCGGCGCTGCCCTCGACCACGGTCTCCTCGAGTTCTTGTTGCATCTTCTGGACCCGGTTCTGCATCTGCTGGATCATCTTCATGTTCGGCATGCCCATGGTCGCGGCTCCTTTGGCGTGGTGGCGACGGTCGGTTGGGGACCACCCGGCGGGGATGGTCAACGCGGGCGGAGTATAGCAGGGGGGTGCCCGGTCACCCGATGGCGAGCGGTTCCGGCCGCGTGGCGTGGGTCGCCTTCCAGGTGCCGACGCGGTCCAGCATCGCGCGGGCGTTGGCGCGGGCGGCGTCGGTGACGGGCAGGCCATCGAGCATCGCCGCCAGCTCGTCGACGCGGTCGTCGTCGGCGATCGCCGCCACATCGGAGACGACGCGACCGGCGCGCTCGCCTTTGGCGATCCGGAAGTGGGCGTTGGCGAAGGCGGCGATCTGCGGCAGGTGGGTAATCACCAACACCTGGTGGTCCTCGGCAAGGGACCACAGCTTCTCGCCGACGACTTGGCCGGATCGGCCACCGACGCCGACGTCGACTTCGTCGAAGACCAGCGTCGGCGTGGCGTCGGCGGCGGAAAGGATGGATTTGAGGGCCAGCATCAAGCGCGCCGTTTCGCCGCCGGAGGCGACCCGGCCGAGCGGCTTTAAGGCCTCGCCGGCGTTCGGGGCGATCATGAATTCGACCCGGTCGGCGCCGGTGGCGTCGACCGCGACGTGGCGTTGGACGCCCCGGTCATCGGTGAATGGCGCGCCATCGGCGGCGTCGGTTTGGGTGACGGAGACGGCGAACCGGGCGCGGCCCATGTTCAGTTCGGCGATCGCCGCCTCGACCCGGCGGGCCAGGCGCTCCCCGGCCTCGCGGCGGGCGGCGGAGAGCGCCGTCACGCGGCGACCGATCTCGGCCAGCAGCGCGGTTTCGCGCTCGCGCATCCCCTCGACCCCGGCTTCCCCCCCGGTCAGGGATTCCAGTTCGCGTTGGACCTCGGCGCCGAGCGCGATCACGTCTTCGATCGTCGCGCCGTACTTGCGCTTCAGCCCCTTGAGGATGTCGAGGCGGTCCTCGATCGCGTTCAGCCGGGCCGGGTCGGCCTCGATCCGGTCCCGGTAGACGCGCGTCTCGGTGGAGATGTCCTGGAGCAAAACGACCAGCTCGGCGGCGCGCTCGGCGGTGGGGGCCATCGTCTCGTCGGTCGCCGCGATGCCCGCCAGTTGGGCGCTGGCCTGTTGGAGGGCGGACAGGGCGGGCATCGCCCCCGGGTCGAAGGCGTCGTCGTCGCCGGCGATCAGAGCGTAGGCGGTGGCGGCGTCGGTCGCCAGGCGTTCGGCGTTGGCGAGCACGGAGCGTTCGGCCAGGAGGTCGTCCTCTTCGCCGGGTTGGAGCGCCGCGCCGGCGATCTCGGCCGCCTGGAAGCGGAGCAGGTCCAGGCGTTGGGCGCGCTCGCGGGCGTTGCCAGCGATCTCCGCGATGCGGGCGCTGACGCCGCTCAACTCGCGGACCAACCCGGACAACGCCTCGCGATCGGGCAGGGTGCCCGCGTAGCGGTCGACCATCTCCAGGTGCTCGCCAGGGCGGAGCAGCGAGAGGTGGTCGCTTTGGCCGTGGACGTCGACCAGGCGGGCGCCGACCCGGGACAGCATCCCGGCGGTGGCGGCGCGGCCGTTAACGCGGGCGGTCGAGCGGCCGGCGGCGGCGATCTCGCGGCGGACGATCAGCAGTCCGTCCTCGGGTTCGATCCCGAGGTCGTCCAAGGTCGCCGCCAGATCGGGCCGGTCAAGGAGGGCGGCGACATCGAAGGTGGCCTCGACCCGCGCGCTCCTGGCCCCGGTACGGACGGCGTCGGCGCCGACGCGGTCGCCCAACACGGCGCCGAGGGCGTCGATCAGGATCGATTTCCCGGCACCGGTCTCGCCGGTCAAGGCGTTAAACCCCGGTTCGAAGGTGACCCGGAGTTCGTCGATGATCGCAAAATCGGTGATGGCCAGTTCGAGCAGCATAAGGAGTTGGGGGGTGAGGTCTCGCTACGGGTCGTCCCGTTTCAGAAACCCGGTCATGCAGTGGATGCCGCCGCCGGCCTTGATCAACTCGGAAACGTCGACCTCATGGGTCTCGACTCCGGCCGCGTCGTACGCCGCGCGCAAGGTATCGCCGCCGGTGGGCATCAGGAGCACGCCAGGGGCCAAGGCGACGCCGTTCATCGGCAGGCGGTGCTGGGCTTCCTCCTCGTCCGGGACCTCGATCAGGCGGAAGCCGCGCTGCCGGAGCTTGGCGACCACGGCGTACGGCGTCCGGCGCGGCCAGACCACCGCCAGGTCGCGGTCCACCAACGACAGCAACCCGTCGAGGTGCATCGCCCCGTAAGGGAGCCCGACCCGAATCACCTCCGCGACGCCGATCTCGCGCAGCATCCGCTCGACCTGATCGGCGCCTTCGGTGTTGGTTCGCAATCCTTCGGCCAAAAAGCAGAGGTCGCGGTCGACCCAGGCGACATCGGCGCCCTCGAAGGTGCCGCCGCCGTGGACGGTCATCAGGATCGGCACCCCGGCGCCGGCGAGCGCCTCGGCGACGAACCGCTCTTCCCCGGCCCGGACGGTGGACGCGGGGCGGGTGACGATCGCGCCCTCCGGGGTCATCAGCATCAGGTCGCGGACGAACATCAGGTTCGGCTTGTCCGGGGGGCCGTGTTCGACATAATAAACGTCGACCCCGTGGGCGCAGTAGGCGTCGGCGAGCCCGTCGTGCTGGGCGCGGGCGACCTCGGGCAGCACGCCGGCGCGCATCTGGGCGGCATCGAAGTCGGCGATCCCGTCCAGTTCCGGCCCGGGCCGGCGGAGCAACACCGCGCGCAGGGTGCCGACCTCGGAGGCGACGCCCCAATCGCCCCAGGTTTGGGCCATGTCGTCGCGCAGGGTTGCCGGGCGGGGGGACCACTTGGCGCCGCCGTAGGCCGCCGTCAGGGGCATCGTCGTCTGCTCCGCCGGATGAATCGCGGTGGCCGGGCACCGGACCGGTGTCCGTTCAGTATAGCGCCCCGTGGAGCCAGAAAGCGTCGGGCCGGGACACGGCCTCGGGGTCGGCATCGTCCAATGCGGGAGATGGAGATCCGGTCGCCCTACCTAATCGAGGCCGCGCCGCGTCCCATCGGCCCTCGATGGTCGGCGCGTCGGCCCGGAACCGGATCCGATGGCGGTGGCTGGCCCGATCGTGGTCCTTGGTGACCCGGCGCGCCAGCGCGACCAGGTCGACCGGCCGCCGGTCCA
>CADCWE010000124.1 GCA_902806325.1 uncultured Thermomicrobiales bacterium
GCGTCCGCGCGCCGGCGTCAGCGTGCCGCGGCGCGGGCGGGCGGGGAACCCTACATAGTCGCGGCCAACGGCCTTCGGATTCATGCAGACCGCCTCCCGTTCGCGGCCCGCGGCGGTTGGGTGATCCGACGGATGCGGCCGATTGGGGGCCGCCCTAGAGTATGTCCAGTGGCAAGCGCCGCCAACCCGAAACGGTTCGGGACCAACGAAACGCAATGCAAACGCACGAAAGGACGCATCCGCGATGAACACCCGACGATTCGGCCTCAAGTCCGGAATCTTCGCCTCCTCCCTGGTCGCCGCCGCGCTGGTGGCCGGGGTCGCCGGGGCAGGCGCCGAGGAGTTCGACCCCGCCGCCACCGGCACCGTCGCGCTGTCCGCCCGCCTCTGCGACGCGCCGCCGGTCGACCCGACCGCCTGCGGGGTCTCCGGCGGCCTGGGCGGGGTCGTCCTCCGCTCCGCCTCCACCGGCGCCGGGTGGGACACCCTCGAGGCCGGGACCCACGCCGCCGCCGTGGTCTGGGGCGAGACCAGCCCCCTGCCGCTGGACACCTACACCTTCGGATTCGACGGCATCCAGCCCCCGGACGGCTACGCGCTCTGGAACCTCGTCCCCGCCCCCGGCACCGACGGCGGCGCGACCGAAAACGGCGGCTACGTCACCATCACCGCCGACAACCCTGCCGGCCAGGTCTACGCGGTCTTCGTCCCGGTCGCGGGCGCCGACGCGGACGTCGACGGGGACGGCCTCGACGGCGCCGCCGAGGCCGCCGCCGGCACCGACCCCGACGACCCCGACACCGACGGCGACGGCGAGCTCGACGGCGGCGAGGCCTACCACGGCACCGACCCCCTCGACCCGGCCGACGAGCCGGACAACAACGCCGGCAACCACCCCGATACCGACGGCGACGGCATCGCCGACAAGCACGAGGGACCGGGCTCGGACCACGGCACCGACCCGACCAAGGCCGACACCGACGGCGACGGGCTGGGCGACGGCGAGGAGGCGGTCCTCGGCACCGACGGCACGAGCGCCGACACCGACCTCGACGGCGCCGGCGACGGGGCGGAGGCCGCCTTCGGCAGCGACCCGCTCGACCCGCAGGACTTCCCGGCCGTCCAGGCCGGCCCCGAGGGCGACGACGAGGCGGGGGCCAAGCCCACCCCGGCCGCGCCGGAGACCGCCGCCGCCGGCAACCGGGCCAACACCGCCGCCGGCGTCGTCGTCACCGGCCTCCCGAACACCGGCGCGGGCACCGGCGCCCCGGACGGCACCGCCGCCCCGAGCGCCTCCGGCCTGATGGCCCTGGCCGCCCTGCTCGGTCTGGGGACGGTCGGGTACCGCGCGGTGGGCCGCCGCCGCACCGCCTAACCCCGTGCGACGACGGCGGAGGCCCCTCCCCCCGGCTCCGGGGGGAGGGGCCTCCGCCGTCGTCGTGTGTCGGGCCGGGGATGCGTCACGCATCCCCGGCCCGGTCTGTTTTCCGTGGCCGACGCCTACGATTCGGTCGGCGCGAGGTCGACCGTCGAACCCGGCCGCGGCAGGCCGTCCTCGCCGCGAACATCGGCGATCAGGTGGTAGGCGCCGTCCGCGGCTGGTTCGATCCGCAGGTAGCCGAAGTTGAAGAGGTCGCCTTCCTGGTACAGGATCGTCGGGTTGAACGTCGGGTCCAGGCCCGGTGGTGGCACCGCGACCGCGTTCAGCGGGCCGTTGACGAACTCGTGGAAGGTCACCGTGTCGCCGTCGCCGTTGGCGTCGACCTCGTAGCCGATGTTCATCGCGAAGTGGACATCGCAGACGACGAAGACGACGTTCTGAATGTTGTTGTCGTCGATGAAGGCGAGCAGATCGCCGAACTCCCGCTCGAACCCGGTCTCGGCCGAGAAGTCGGGGTCGGTGCCGCTGGCCCAGCCGTCGCGGCCGAATTCGACGGCGTTGCCGCCGGTCGGGATGCTGATCGGCACGTCGGCGCTGATCACCTTCCAGGTCGCCGTCGAGCCGAGCAGGCCCTGCTTCAGCCACGCCAATTGCTCGTCGCCGAGCATGGTCTTGGCGTTCTCCTCGGTGTCAGCCACCGAGTTGAGGCTGCGGTACGACCGCTGGTCGAGGAGGAAGAGGTCGGCCTCGGCGCCCCAGGAGTACGACCGGTAGATCCGGTTGGGCTCGTCCGGGTTGCGGTCCATCGGGTTCCAGTAGAAGAGCGAGTCGCGGCCGGCCTGGACCAGGTTCTGGAAGCCCGGCCGGTCGGCGTTGCCCGGGTTCTGGGCGTCCCACGGCGCGCCGAAGTCGTTGATCACCTCGTGGTCGTCCCACTGGACGTACTGGGGCGTGCTGGCGAGGAAGCGTTGGTAGGCGGGGTCCTCGCGGTTGTAGGCCCAGTGGCGGTCGTAGACGGTCTTGACCGCGGCGGTATCGGTCCAGTCCAGGGCGGGGTTGGCGATGCTGGGGAAGTCGCCGGGGACGTTCTCCCAGCTCGCGAACCCGGTCGCCGGGCCGTCGAGCGGGCAGGCGCCGTCGGCGTAGATCAGGTCGCCGTTGGCGACGAAGAAGTCGGGGTCGAGGGCTTCCATCCGCTGGAAGATGCGGTACCCGACCTCGGGTCGGCGGCAGAACTGCTGACCGGCGAGGTCGCCGCCGACGACGAACCGGATCGGGCGGCTGGCGCCAACCTCGGGCGCGGTGCGGAACGTCCCGACCACGGCGTCCTGGGGCGCCGCGGTCGCCTCCTCGTCGTCGCCGGTGAACCAGACGCGGTAGACGTACCGCGTGTCCGGGGTCAAGCCGTCGAGCTTGACGGTGGCGGCGTAGTCGGTGGCCTCGGTCGCGCTGCCGGTGGCGGTGTCCGCCCGCTGGGCGGCGGCGAAGGCCGGATCGGTGGCGAACTCGACGTGCATCGTCGCCGGACCACGTCCGGCGCGGGACCAAACCACGGCGCTCTCGGCGGTGACGTCGCCGCTGGAGACGCCGTGGCTGACCGGGATCGTGCTCATCAGCGGGCCGGAGGGGGTCGCCGTCGGCTCCGGGGTGACCGGGGCCTCCGGCGCCGCGGCCGGGGTCGCCGGGGCCGCTTGCCGGGCGGCCGTCGAGACGGCGCCGAATGCGACCGTCGCCGTCAACGCCAGAACGGCGAGCGCGTAGCGGTGCCCGCCGGAATGCTGTCCGCGCATCGTCGGACCTCCCCTTCTTGAGTCGAGCCGCCGGCGATCTGCCCGCAGCCGCGCGAGGTTCGCCGCCGACTTCCCGTCGGTCGCCCGTGGTGGCGGGGTCCCGAACGAGGGAGCGACGGGCGGTGCCGGGTTGTCGGTCGGCGAAGGGTTGTCCGCGCGGACGAGACGAGGATAAGAACCCGGTGCCGGAGACCGATTAACCGCGCGTTGCCGCGGTTTTAACGGGAGGTTGGGCTTTCCGCGCGATCGGCCGGGACCGGCCGGCACCGATTGTCCGCCGTCCGCCCGGACCGCTCCTGGGCGCCGGCCCGGCCACCGGAATTTGAGGGTTTCTGGGGTGGGGAAGGGGCGACCGGCGCGCCGGGGGGCGCCATCGCTTGCCGTCGCCCGGATGCCAGCCGGACGCCCAGTGATCCAAGCGGGCGGGGATTCCGTTCTAGCACCAGAGTCTCCCCGGCCAACGCGGCCGGGGAGACGACGTTCCGGCGCGGCGGTGCGGGTGCGCCACGGTGGCGTTCCGCCGGTTCGCGCGATCGCGTAGGGAGAATCAGGATGCAGAGCGGACGACTCCACGAACGGTTCCTGGCGGAGATCGCGACCGAGCGGCGGCGGTTGTCGTCGCGGCGCGGCTTTTTGACCGGCTCGGCCAAGCTGGCCGGCGGTGGCGCCCTGGCGCTGGCGTTCGCCGGCGGGGTGCGGCCGCTGGTCGGGCTGGCCCAGGACGGCAGCCCGGTGCCGGCGACGGCGGAATCGCCCTTCCCCGACGACATCGCGATCCTGAACTACGCCCTGACCCTGGAGCACCTCGAATCCACCTTCTACCGCGAAGGCTTGGAAACGTTCGCCGCCGCCGACTTCGAGGACGGCGTCTTCGACAACCTGACCCTGGTCGCCGAGCACGAGGCCGCCCACGTCGAGGCCCTGACCGCCACCATCACCGACCTCGGCGGCACCCCGGTCGAGGAAGCGGAGTACGACTTCGGCTACGGCGACGACCCCGAGGCCTTCCTTGAAGTGGCGGCGGCGCTGGAGAACACCGGCGTTTCGGCCTACGACGGCGCCGGCCAGTACATCCAGAACGTCGACCTGCTGGCGGTCGCCGGCCAAATCGTGGCCGTCGAGGCCCGCCACGCGTCCTACCTCAACCTGGTCAACGGCGAGATCCCGTTCCCGGACGCCTTCGAGACCCCGTTGACGCCGGACGAAGTGCTCGAGATCGCCGGCCCGTTCATCGTTTCCTAGGCGATCGGGCGGCGGACGGACCGCGTCGGTCGTCCCCGCCCTACCACGCGCGCGAACGACCGAGATGGCTCCGGAGGCGTCGCCCCCGGCGACGCCCGGCGCCAACGACCGCCACCGCACAAGGAGCACCAGCATGGCTCAGGAATCCTCCAACTTCACCGACGACCTGGACATCCTCAACTACGCGCTGACCCTCGAGCACCTCGAGAACAGCTTTTACCGCGACGGCCTGGAGATGTTCGACGAGGCCGCCTTCGAGGACGCCGGCTACGACGCCGAGGTCCGCGAGAACCTGGTCCGGATCGGCGAGCACGAGCAGGAGCACGTCGACGTCATCGCCGCGACGATCGAGGGCGCCGGCGGCGCCCCGGTCGAGGAGGCCGAGTACGACTTCGGCTACGACGACGTCGACGGCTTCCTGGCCGTCGCCCAGGCGCTGGAGACCACCGGCACCCAGGCCTACACCGGCGCCGCGCCGTACATCCTCGACAAGGGCCTGCTGACCGCGGCGCTGACGATCCACGGCGTCGAGGCCCGCCACGCCGCCTACCTGAACGAGATCACCGGCGCCGAGGTGCCGTTCCCCGGCGCCCTCGAACCGGGCCTGACCCGGGACGAGGTCCTCGAAATCGCGGGGCCGTTCATCGTCTCCTAGGGCTTCCCGCCGACGTTCGGTCCGGCTGACGCACCGCCTCCGTGGCCTTCGGGTCGCGGGGGCGGTGTTGTGTCTGGCAAGAAGGATTTCTATCAATCCCATCATGTAACTAGTAGGTGACCACAGGGAACATGCGAGATATGGACACCGTAGGGGCGCTGCTTGCCGCGCCCGTGGCCCGCGGGCCACAACGGGGTTCCCAGCCACGACGGTCGGCCCGCGGCCTCCGGGGCGCTGCTTGCTGCGCCACTACGTCGGCCATAACTGGCACATTCACCGTGGTCGCCTACAGGCAACGCCGACGGACTCCATGGAATGACCTTG
>CADCWE010000125.1 GCA_902806325.1 uncultured Thermomicrobiales bacterium
CGCCGCCCGGCTCCCAGGTCCGGCACGGGCGGGCGACCCGCCACCGCGGCGGCCAGCGGGCGGCGATCGGTTCCGCCGCCTGGAGCGCCAGGCCCAACCCCAGCGGAAGCCAGAACTCGGCCAACCGGCAGAGAAGCGCCGCGCCGAGGGCCGCCCCGGCCGGAACCCCGAACCGTTGCAGGGCCACCGCCACCGCGACCTCGACGACGCCGATCCCGCCGAAGAACGGCACCGCGAACACGGCCAGCATCCCCGCCGCGTAGGCCGCCGCCGCTTCGGCCACGCCGGGCCGCTCGCCGACCGCCCGCAGCCCGACGTAGAGCATCGCCGCCCCGCCGACCCGGGCCACCACCGCCAGGCCGACGGGAGCCAGCAGATCCCGGGGCCGGAGACCGTGCCGGCCCACCCGCGCCAGGAAAGCGGCGATCCGATCCGCAAACCAGCCGGCCCGGTCCCCCTTGCCGCCGCGCCCGCGCAGCCGCGGCCGGACCACCGCCAGAAAAACCGTCACGGTCGCCAGCACCGCAACCGCCGCCGCCAGCACCGGCGTTGGGGGGCGATGGATCGCCAGCACCGGCAGCAGCACCAGCAGCAGGGCCGCGTTCCCGGCCAGGCTCCGCAGCGCGACGGTCAGCAGCGCGTCCTCCGTGCCAACACCCCGACCGGCCAGCCGGCGCACGAAGACGTAGACCGACGGCGGCCCGCCGACGGGCGCGATCGTGCCGACTACCACCCGCTGCAGGTGCGCCGCGATCAGGCTTCCGACCCGCAGCCGGTGTCCCAACCGCCGCAGCAGCGTCCGGTAGGTCAACCCGACCGACCCCAGCACCACCGCCTCGACCGCGACCGCGACCGCCACCCACCGCGCGTCGGCCCCGCGCACCGTTTCCCCGATCAGCCCCAATTGGTCCCGCTGCCCGCGGACGAAGACGACGATCAGCGGCACCAGGATCGCCAACCAGAGCAGGAGACCGTACCGGCCCAACCAGACCCTGATCCGCCCGATCCGCCCGACCTCAACCGTGCACGCCACTCCCGTCGCCGCCACCGCCACGCCGTCTCACCATCCCCAACACGACCGCGTCGCTCCGGTCCCGACGCCCGCCAGCGCCGGGATGATCGTTCTCGCCCTACGCACGAGCCATTCCTCACCCATCCTACCGAACGCTGGCCCTACGGCGCCAATCCCAAGCGTCCCGGACTTGGAGGACGGGCGATCGGACACCGGGACCGGGGCGTCGGAGGGGTGCTGCTTGCCGCGCCCAGTTCGGCGGGCGGCGTGAGAATTCCAGGGGCGGCCATCCCAACCATCGACCCGGGTTGACCGCAACGGGGGTGCGGCGACCGGCGCCCCTACGTCGCCCCGGTCGCCGGTTCCGTTCCCCCGTCGTCGACCCCGCGCAGGATCACCCACGCCACGCCGACCAGCACCAGCAGGCTGGTAACCGCCGCCGGACGACCCCAGCCGAGGCCATCGACGATCAACGCCCAGGCCAGCGGCCCCAGCACGGCGGCGAAGCGGCCGACCATCGCGTAGAGGCCGTAGAACTGGCCCAGCAGCGCCGGCGGCGAGAGGCGCAGCATCAGCGGGCGATCCGCCGCCCAGGTGCCGCCGAGCGCGATCCCGGCCAGGGGCCCGACCGCCCAGATTAAGCCGGTCGGGAGGTCAAAAAAAGCGACCGACGCCGTCAGGCCGAGCACGATCGCCCAGACCGCGAGCACCCGGTCCAGCGTCCGCTTCGGTCCGATCCGGTCGGCGACCCGACCCCAGAGGATGCCGCCGGCGATCGCGAACAGGATCGAGAGGGCGAGGATCGCGTCGACCCGCGCGCCGCCGAAATCCAACTCTTCGGTGAGGTAGATGCCGAGGAAGGCGATCAGGGTGTTGGCGGCGTCGGCGTAGAAGACGCGGCCGATCAGGAAGCGGCGCAGGGTCGGGTAGCCTCGCACCAGGGCCACCGTGCCGCGCAGCTCCCGCGCCGCGCGGGCGATGCTTTCCCGGCCGAAGGGGACGGCGTTCGGGCGCGGCGGCTCCCGCACCCAGAGGAAGCAGGGGATCGCGAACATCAGAAACAGCGCCGCCGTGACCGCGAACAAGCGCGGTTCGGCCGTCTCGTCCGCCCCCAGGATCAGCAGACCGGCCGCCAACCCGACGAACGAGCCGACGTAGCCGACCCCGACCCCGAGGCCGCCGACCCGGCCGCGGGTGCCGGGCGTGCTGACGACGGGCAACAACGCGTCGTAGAAGATCAACCCGGCCTGAAAAAAGAGGTTCGCCAGGCCGAACAACACCAGCGCCGTCCAGATCCCGCCGCTGCCGAGGACAGCGGTGAAGACGCAGCAGAGCAGCGTGCTGCCGACCAGCAGCGGCATCCGGCGGGGAGTTTGGTCCGAGAGGGCGCCGAGAAAGGGCGCCAGCACCAGCATCACCGCCATCGAGAGGCCGTTGGCGACCCCGAAGTGGGCGTCGCGCCCGCCGAGGTCGTCGACGATCCAGACCGAAAAGTAGCGCGAGACGACGACCAGCGAGAAGATCGTGTTCGCCAGGTCGTAGAGCACCCAGCCGACCACGGGCCGCAGCGGCACGGCCGGATCGCCGATCGCCGGTTGGTGGGGCTGGCCGCGTCGTGCCGGTGCGCTCATCCGTGCCGTCCTTTATCGGAAGGTGGGAGTCGATTGCCCCGTCGTCGGGGACGGTCTCCGTGCTCTTGACTCCCCGCCTACGTTGCGAACAGTGCCGCCGGCGGCAGCGTCGCCGCCAACCGTTTCAGGAGCGCGTCGTCGACCGGGATCCCGGCCGCCTCGAACGCCAGGAGCAGCGCGCCGACGGTCGGCTCGAAGCGGCTGCGATGGACGACGACTCCCGGGGTGTCCCGCCGCACCCGCGCCACGACCGCCGCCGCGAACTCCGGCGCCGGGTGCCGGAAGACGCCGCCGGTCAGGACCAGATGGAACGGATGCCCGGCGATGCCGACTGCCCGCGCCGCCGCCAGAGCGTAGTCGCCAAGCGACGATCCGAGAGCCTCCACGATCCCCAACGCCACCGCATCGCCGCGCGCCGCCTCGTCCAGCACCACGGGCGCCAGCGGCGCCGAGGCCATGGGCGACCATCCGGTGCCGCGCCTGGTCAGGCGGTGCAGCACGGCCTCGGGCGTCGGTTCGCCGAAAAAGGCGAGCGCCCGCTCCGTCAACAAGGTCGGCGGCCCGACGCCGAGTTCCGCCCGGAAGACGGCCTGCAGGGCGCGCGAGCCGAGGACGTAGCCGCCGTTCGATTCCTGCCAGAAGCTGGAGTGCCAGACCCGCCCGGCGGCGTTGCGCGCCCCGGTCGCGACCCCGGTGCCGCAGGCGATCACCACCCCGGTCCCGTCCGGCGACCCCGCCCGCAGCGCGCCGATCGCGTCGTTGACCACGGTCGTCGTGCGCCCGTAGCCGCGGGCGCGGACGGCGGCGTCGAGCAGGGCGAAATCCTCCGGCCAATCGGCCCCGGCCAGGCTAAACACCGCCGCCTCGAGCCGATCCGCCGCGGCACCCGCCGCCGACGGCGCGGCCCGGACCGCGTCGTCCAACGCCGCCAGCGCCGCCGCCTCCGAGACCGCGTTGTAGATGTCGCTTCGCCCGCCCCGCCCCGCGCCCAGGATCGTCCCGTCTGCCCCCGCGACCAGGGCAACCGTCTTGGTGTTGCCGCCGTCGACGCCGAGGACCAGGGGGGCGGGCACGGGCAGGGCCTCCGGGATGTAGGCGGTAGGCGGTAGGACGATTGTCGGGGCGCATGGCGTGCGCCCACGTCGCGACCGACGCGAAACGATGCCCCGCGCGGCCGTTTCAACGTCGTGGCGCCGCCCGGCGACGAGGGCGCACGCCATGCGCCCCTACGGTGCCCCGTCCGTCAGCGCGGCGCGGTCGGCGACCACGGTCACCTTCGGGGCGAGGTGGAGCCAGGAGGCGGGAACATCCGCGGTCGGCGGGCCGTCGAGGGCGCGGCGGAGGATCGCGCGTTTGGGGGCGCCGGAGACGAGGAGCAGGGTGTGGCGGGCGGCGAGGAGGAGATCCATGCCGGCGGTCAGGGCTTGGCGGGGGACGCGGGCCGGGTCCCCGCCCCAGTAGGCGGCGTTGCTGGCAACGCTCTCCGGGGACAGCGTCACGACGCGGGTCGGCGCGGCGCGGTCGCTCGGTGGCTCGTTGAAGCCAAGGTGCCCGTTCGGCCCCAGGCCGAGGATCGCCAGGTCGAAGCCGCCGGCGTCGCGCACCGCCGCGTCGTAGGCCCGGCAGGCGGCGTCCGGATCGACGGCGCCCGACGGCAGGCGGACCGCGTTCCGCTCCGGGATGCCGAGCGGATGCAGAAACGCGCGCGCCATCCAGCCGTACAGCGACCGGTCGTCCCCGTGGCCGAGACCCAGGTACTCGTCCAATTGGAAGACGCGCAGCCGCGAGGCGTCCAGGTCGCCCCGGCCCACCCGCTCCCCGAGCACGCGGTAGGTCGCCAGCGGCGTGTTCCCGGTGGCGACGACGACGGCGGCGTCCGGCCTGGCGGCGATCAGATCGGCGATCCGGGACGCGGCGGTCTCGGCGAGGGCAGCGGGGGTTTTGGCGGGGAGGAGGTCCACGGGGGTCCTTTCGTGACGGGCGGGAATTCCCTGAATCCCCCAACCCGCTTCCCCCCGGTCGCGGGGGGAAAGGAAGATTTACCCCGCCAGTAGCCGCTCCGGCAGGTACGCCTCGTGCGCCGCCGCCAGGTCGTCGTAGATCGCGGTCGCCTTGGCCAGGGACGGGCAGAGCGGGTTGGCGGTCAGGGCCTGGATGCCCTCCCGGCGGGTGCCGGTCCAGGCCGCCTCCGCCGCCAGGGCTTGGTAGGCGCCGAGGGCCTTGACCAAACCCGCGACCGGTTTTGGCAGGGGGCCGTGGGCCAGGGGCGCGATGCCGTGGCGGTCCGCGTAGCCGAGGCATTCCACGACCAGATCGTCCGGCAGGTCGGCGATCGCGCCCCGGTTCCGGACGTTGACGGGCAGGGTTTCGCCCCGATCGTTGAAGATCGCGTCCATGACGTCGATCGCCAGCTCCAGCTCGTGGATCCCGCCGCGGGAGCGGGCCGGGTCGAGTTCCGGGCAGTCGCGTTCCGCTTGCTCGCGGTAGTGGCGCCAGTAATCGGGCACCGCGGCCAGGATGTCCTCGGCGCGGGTCGTCGGCTTGGCCAGCAGATCGGCCAGGATCTCGTCCCCGAACAGGTAGTACTGGGCGTACTCGGTCGGCAGGGTGCCGAGGGCGGCGGCGATCTCGAGCATCCGGCGTGGCCCCTTGGCCAGCGAGGGATCGTCGCGCTTGCGTTCCCAGGCCGCCGCGAACAGCGGCAGCGCGTCCTCCCCCCGGTAGGTGTGCTGGACCGAGAACGAGGCGTGGTTGAGCCCGATCGAGACGGTGGCCAGGTCGTCCGGGTCCAGGTCCGCCGCCGCCGCGAGCGCGCGGGGGTAGATCAGCGGCCCCTCGCAGAGGGAAACGATGCGGACGTCGGAGTGGTGGGTGACGGCCTCGGAAACGAGGTTGACGGGGTTGGTGTAGTTGAAGATCCAGGCGTTTGGGCAGACCGCCTCGACGTCGGCGACGATCCCTTGCATGACGTGGATCGAGCGCAGGGCCATGAAGAACCCGCCCGCCCCCTGCGTTTCCTGGCCGATCGCGCCGTGCTTGAGCGGGATCCGCTCGTCGAGCACCCGGGCCTCGAAGCCGCCGGGGCGGAAGCTGGTCAGCACCGCGTCGCAGCCGGCCAGCCCGGCCCGGCGGTCGACCGTCGCGGTGATCCGGAGGTCGAGGCCGCGGCAGCGCGCCATCTTCTCGGCCAGCGTCTTGACCAGCTCGAGCCGCTCCCGGTTCAGGTCGATCAGGACGATCTCCGATCCTTGGAAATTCTCGCCTTGGGCGACGAACGAGGCCATCGTCCCGCCGCCGCGGGTGCTGCCGCCGCCGACGTACGCGAGTTTGATCCGGGCCATGGGGTCGGTTCCCTTTCCGGTGACGTGTCGGGGGCTATCTTCGCAGACGTGGGGGGGGCGCGTTGATCCCCCTACCCCCCCGGCCCCGTGCCCCGATCGCGGATCCCCAAGTCCGGACGAGGCGGAGCGCGCCGGGGTTACGGCAAGCCCCCCTTCCCCCCACGATCGGGGGTTAGGGAGATTCCCCGCCGCCCTCAATCGCCCCATCCGTGGCACACTACCCGCGACACCGCGGACCGATCGCCACGATCGCCCGTCCTCGCCCAGCATCGGCCACGCCAACGCCCCAAGTAGGACCAAACCCACGATGTCGCGCCAGCGAACTCCAGATCCGGACCCCGACCCTACGAATCCCCATGCACTGACCCCGACCTCCTCCACGAGGGGAGACCGCCGTGGACGGTGATCTCCTCGCCACGCTGCTGAAGCTGGGCGCCGTGCTGACGCTGGTGCTGCTGAACGGCTTCTTCGTCGCCGCCGAGTTCGCCCTGGTCAGCGTGCGGGCGACCCGGATCGATCAGTTGATCGCCGAGGGCAACCGGCGGGCGAAGATCGTCAAAAGGGCCCAGGCCGACCCCAACTATTTCATCTCCGCCGCCCAGGTCGGGATCACGATGGCCTCGCTCGGCCTTGGCTGGATCGCCGAACCGGCGGTGGCGACGCTGCTCGAGCCGCTGTTCCACGCCGTGCCCGGGTTGGGCGGGGTGGTTTCGACGCATCTGGTCGCCTTCGTCATCGCCTACCTGATCGTCACCCTGCTCCACATCGTGATCGGCGAGCAGGTGCCGAAGATGATCGCCCTCCAGCGCTCGGAGGCGACCATCCTGACCTCCGCTGCGCCGGTGATGTGGCTGGCGATCGCCTTCCGCCCCTTGATCGCCCTCCTCTATTGGTTGACCTCGGTGATGCTGAAGGCGCTCGGGTTGAAGTGGCAGGGCGAGCACTCGTTGGTCTACTCCGAGGACGAGTTGAAAATGCTGGTCACCGCCAGCCGCGAGGGGGGGATCCTCGAAGACTCGGAGCAGGAGATGATCGTCCGCGTCTTCGGCTTCGCCGACATCGACGCCGACGAGGTGATGGTGCCGCGAACCGAGATCGCCGCCCTGCCCGCGACCGCGACCCTGGCCGAGGTGACCGCGACCGTCGCCGAGTCCGGCCACGCCCGCTACCCCGTGTACGGCGAAGGGTTGGACGACATCCTCGGCGTCTTCCACGCCAAGGACCTCTACCGCCTGATGGCGCGCGGGGCCGAGGCCCGGTTCGACCTGCGGCGGCTGGTCCGCGTCCCCCTGACGATCCCGGAGACGCTGCCGATCGACGACCTCCTGGTCGAGATGAAACGCCGCCGGACCCACGTCGCGATCGTGGTCGACGAGTACGGCGGCACCGCCGGGATGGTGACCCTGGAGGACATCCTGGAGCGGATCGTCGGCGAGGTCCACGACGAGTTCGAGCGCGAACCCGACGAGATCCAGCTCCTGCCCGATGGCGCGGCGAGCATCGCCGGCCTGGCCAGCATCGACGCCGTCAACGAGCGCTTCGCCCTCGGGATTGACGACCCGCTCTACAACACCATCGGCGGCTACGTCTTCGGCCAGCTCGGCCGCAAACCCGAGGTCGGCGACGAGGTCTCCCTCAACGGGCACCGCCTGACGGTGGAGGACCTGGACGGGGTCCGGATCGACCGCCTGCACCTGACCCCGGCCTCGGTCGAGGCCGGGGTGGGTGCACCCGACGGCACCGAGTAGCAGCCCGAAGGCGCGCGGTCGCGGCGGTCGAGACGGGCTCCACCATCACGTCAACGGGCCGATCCCGGTTCGGGTCCATCGCGCCTGGTCCGGTTCATCAACACCAGCCCGCCACTCGCCGTGGCGTCCCCACGAGGAGCGCGTGAACGCATCGTTCGTGGGGGCAGGGATCGGGCGCTCCGCCCGTAACCGAGCCCTGACCAGGGGTTCGGCTGAGGCCCTCGCGCGCCGGTGACGCCGACCAGGTTCGGCTTCGTCCCAGGGGTTTACGGGTGGACGTAGACCGGCGTCCCGATCCCGGCCCAATCCTAGAAGTTCTAAGGAGGTGATGTCAGCCCGTTCTCCGAGACGACGGGGTGTGTTCGGTGGAGCGGGGCGCGGACCCGAACTGTGCCAGCGGATGCCGCCTGGTACCAGGCCGTTCTCCCTCGTTTGTGACCACGGTGTGACCGTGTTGTCGTCCTGGTGATGGACCCGTCGTCTTCATGCCGCAGCCTGTGGCGAAGCGGGCCGTTTCCGGCAGTCATCGCCAGTCGAACGCAAAGCCGCTGCGCTGGCCCATCGGCGCGTTCCAATCCAACCCGCCTCCGGTGTGCCTGCACCGCCCCCCTCCAGCCACAACGCGGAAGGTCACGCATGGGGCTCTCCGGGCTAATCCGGGTGGCGTTGCCGACCTGCCGCTCCCCGGCGCGCTCCAGTTACGCTGGCGCGACGCCAGCCAAGCGGGGCCATTCCTTCTCAGCTACTGCCCGCCACAGTTCCATCCCAAATCTCGATACGCTTGCCCGACGAACCTAATCAACGTTGCTGGACCGGTGCGTGCCCAACTCGTCCCGCCTGAACCGACGGTCAAATCGACACGTCGGGCCGGTCATGCCTGGGCGAGGTCCTCGCCAAGGTACCGGCGCCGGGCGGACTCCGTGACCGGGAGGCCCTCAGGCCCGCGCGCGTTGATCGCTCCGTAGCCGTTGCGCCACGTATCGTGTTCGGCCGCATGGCGCGCCCTCGCTCGCGCGGCGTCGGCGTCCGGGCCGACGTCGGTAAAGAGTGGCCCTTTCCAAATGGCGAACGCCCGCAGGGGCTCGTACCACGACGGGCGGCGGCGCGCGAACTCCTCGATTGCCGGTTGCCAGTCCCGTGGGCTCGACGCCAGCAGGAGGTCGCGCAAGTCTCGCACGTCTCGGAAAGCCAGCGACATCCCCTGGCCCTGCGCCGGGTCGTTTGCTCCGGCAGCATCACCAACGAGAACGATGCCCTCACCTGAAATCCGGTCGGGATACACGTCGATGCCCGGGAAGAAGGCCGCTGGCCCAACCGCGTGGGCGTGCGCAAACGCCCCGGCCGGGAAGGCCCCGGCGCACACGGCCAGGAACGCGGCGGCTGCGTTAGGACCGCGCATCGCGTGGGCGGCATCGGGTTGGCAGACCAGGTAGGCTCGTGCGCGGCCGCTGGCATGGTGAAAGAGGAGCGAGACGCCACCGTGGTACTTGGCGATGTACCCGGCATCGGGAGCGAGTTCGACGCCCTGGACGAGGCACCCACCGATCAGATGGTGCATCGGATCATAAACGGACTCGGCGCCGATCCATCCCCGAACCCCCGAATCCCGCCCATCCGCCCCAACAACAAGCCACGCACGGGCGGTGACGCGGCCCTCGGGCACCACGATAGGTACGGCGAGGCGCCCGTCGGGGTCGCGACTTGGTGCCAGGGCCTTCGCCGGTCGCATCGTGGTGGCTCCGGCCGCGGTTGCCGCGGCGAGGAGAACCTCCTGCAGGCCGGGGTGGTTGACGCCCCAGAGGACGTCGCCGCTTGGCACGTCGACCCGCCACTCGTATGGATCGCCCGGCGCGCGGTTGTCGTACTCCTGCCACCGCGGCAGCGGGCGCGCGCCGGACGCGGGCAGGAGGTCGGCTAGGCCGAGTCGTGTCAGCTCCACCACCCCCCAGGGAAACAGGGCATCGCCGCGGACGCGGTCGCGGAACCGCGACTCTCGCTCGACGATGAGCACCCCGAGCCCCGCCCCAGCCAGGGCGGCGGCGAGGGAGGATCCAGCGATGCCGCCGCCAACCACGACGACGTCGAAGTCCGGGGAGGCCATGTGTCTGCTCCGGATGTGGTGCGGCGAGGCCGCGGATGCATGAACCGGCGGGCCATCATACGCTCCGAACTCGGGGAGGGCGAGCGTCTCCCAACGACAGACCTGCCTTTCCCGCAGGGCCAGGAGGTACGCGATGCTTGTTCCGCCCAAACCCCGTCGCCTCATGGAGCCGATCGCCGTCTTGCTCGGGGATGTCGGTCCCCGGAATCACTTCCACCGACACCTGGAAACCACGCTCGACCTGGGGTTCGTTCGCGAGTGAGCTGGGGTGTGCTACGCCGAGTGGGGCCGACCGGGCATCGGCCCGGTCGTCATCTTCACGCTGCAGCTGGTGATGTGCTTCGAAAGGATTTACTCCGAACGGCTGGGAGTCGCCCGAGCGGCCAGCGTCCGATCGGTCGGTGCGCACCCTACGCCGCCGGCTGGATATTCTGGTTCAAGCGGAAGAAGTTGGTCGGGTCGTACTTGGCCTTGACCGCGGCCAAGCGCCCGTAGTTCGCGCCGTAGGCCTCTCGCACCCGGTCGGCCCCTTCCCCGCCCAGGTCGTTGACGTAGACGCCGCGAGCGGCGAAGGGCCGGATGGCCTCGAAGAATGCCCGCGCCCAGCCGACGTGGCGATCCGATTCGGCCGGGTCGTCCCATTGGGCGAGGATCAGGAGCTCGTGCTGGGCACGCCGGTGCGGGAAGGCCGTCGCGGCCGGGTCCACCCGGGCCGCCGCCCCGTGCATCCGCTGCAGTCCGATGCCGGTCGCCGTCGAAGGTTTCTCGGCCGCAAAGCGGAGCAGCACGTCGACGGCATCCTCCCCCAGGTCGATCAGCCAGCTGGACTTCCAGTAGTGCCGCCGCCCCGGGGGGAAGCCCGCGTCGTTGGCGGCCTGGAGGGCGCCGTAGGCCATCGGCGCGATGCCGTCCTCCACCGGGCCGAAGGCGCGGAGCGGACGCAGCGCGCGTTCGCCCGCGTCGAGCGGCCCGGACCAGCAGGCCCCAACCGCGACCGTGGGGCGGCCCACGGCGTCCATGCCCAGCCCCGCTGTCGTCGACAGCTCCTCTGGGCAGTCGGCCGTGAACTCGTGGTAAAAGCGCAGCGCCTCTCGCGCCCTCTCGGGCGGGAAGGCGAGGCCACCGGCTAGGACGGGCCCGACGGGGTGGAGCCGGTAGGTGAACGAGGTCACCACGCCGAAGTTGCCGCTCCCGCCGCGTATGGCCCAGTAAAGATCGGGGTTCTCGTCGTTGCTCGCCTGTCGCAGCTCGCCGTCGGCGGTGACGACGTCCGCCGCGAGCAGGTTGTCGCACGCCAAGCCGTGCTTGCCGTTGAGCCACCCGAGGCCGCCGCCGAGGGTGAGGCCAGCGATGCCGGTGACCGAAACGACCCCAAGCGGGGTGGCCAGGCCGTGCGCCTGCGTTGCGCGGTCGAGGTCCCCCAGGAGCAGGCCCGGGTCCGCCACCGCGATCCGCCGCGCCGGGTCGACCGAGACCGTCCGCATCGCCGAGAGATCGAGCATCAGGCCGCCGTCGCAGACCGCCGTGCCGGCCACGTTGTGACCGCCGCCCTTGACCGCGAGCGCGAAGCCGTGCTCGCGTGCGAAGTCCACGGCGCGGCGGACGTCCTCGGCGTCGGCGGGGCGGATGATTAGGGCCGGGCGGCGGTCAATCATCGCATTGAACACAGCGCGGGCGGCGTCGTAGCCCTCGTTGCCGGGGCGGAGGAGACGGCCGCTCAGCGTTTGATGGAAGGCGGACACGACCGCGTCGTCGAGCCTTGGAAAAGCGGCGGGCGCGAAGGGGACGATCATGTCTGGCTCCTTTGGTCTGCGGGCGGCGATGCGCCCCCGGTCCCCGCCGCGCCGACGGGGCGGCTCCAGCTTGCGGGAATGCCCATCGGTCTGCATCGTACAGATGGGCAGACCGCGATATGGAGTTCCGAGGTCTAACGGAATGACGAGGCTACGTACCTTGGGCAGTCGATCTGGGGAGGTCCTCAGGCAATGCCCTCGCGAACGGCGATTGCGGCCGCCTCGGTGCGGCTGGTGACTCCGAGCTTCGAGAGGAGGCTGGAGGTGTGGGTGGTCACCGTCCGGCGGCTGACGAACAGGACGTCGGCGATCTGCTGATCGGTCTTGCCGGCAACGACCATCCCGAGTACGTCGCGCTCGCGCGGGGTGAGGCCAAAACGATCTCGCTGGGTGTGGGCGCCTGGCGCCGTCCCCTCGGCGCGCGCCATTACCGCGAGCGCCTCGGTCACGGCCTCGTCGAACGGCAGCAAGCGCCCGACGGCGAACGCCGCCGCGAACGGCCCATCCCCGAGCCGGGCGCGCGCCGCGACCACGAGGCGGTCGGCGTAGTTCGTGTCGGCGATCCGGCCCGCGCCGGTCACCTCGGCGGCGGCGGCAACGGCCCCCAGCATCCTCGCCGCCCGCTCCGGCTGCCCCAGCGCAAGCACCACGCCGGCCAGCCCCGCCACCGCACCCAGCACCACACGCTCGGCGCCGAGCTCGCGTCCCAGCGTCAGGCCCTCGGCGAAGAGGCGGGCGGCCAGCGCGTGGTCTCCTTGCGCCAGCGCGGCGTGCGCGCGCTGGCCCAGCACCAGGGACAGGCTGAACCGGTCTGTGAGGGGGAACGGATTGGCCTCGTCGACCCCTCGGACGAGCACCAATGCCTCGTCGAGCAGGGGTATCGCACCGGCGACGTCGCCGTTCACGTAGCGCATGCTGCCGACGCCGGCGAGCGCCAAATAGACCCAGGATGTCGCCCCCGCACGCCGCAGCAGCGGCACCGCCTCGGCGTAGTGGGCCGCCGCCCGCGGCACGTCGCCGGCGTGCCCGCAGGCCATACCCAGGCCGTATTGAGCGCGACCGAGGGCGAACGGCTCCCCCGTCTCCGAGGCGAGTGCTAGCTCCTCCTCGGCCCGTGCGAGCGCGGCCTCGTGATCCCCGAGGAAGCAGGTCACGTTGACGAGAACGTGGAGCGCCATCCCCCGCACGTCGGCGGGCGCATCCTGGCTGCCGACGAGGCCCAGGCCGGCCTCAAGCCAATGACGTGCCTCCGGGAGATAGGGACGGGCGAACCAATAGACGTCGAGCACTGCCACAAGCCGCAGCAGGTCACGGGCGTTTCCGGTCTCGTGGAACCAGGCCAGCGCGGCGCGCAGGTTGCTCAACTCCGCGTCCAAGCGCGCCAGCCACCCCGCCTGGTTCCCGCCAAAGCCCTCAAGGTGGGGCTCCGCCGCCTCCGCCAGCGCCAGGCACCAGGCCGCGTGCCGTCGCCGAATCTTCCCCGCTTCTTCGCTCCTCTCGAGCTGCTCCAGCCCGTACTCGCGCACCGTCTCCAGCATCCCGAAGCGGGGTTCGCCGGCCACGACGTCGAGCCGCCGCACCAGGCTTTGGTCCGCCAACGCCTCAACCCCGGCGAAGACGTCACCGCCAGCGCCGTCGCACGCGACGGCGCCGACCGCCTCGAGCGTGGAGCCGCCGACGAAGACGGCCAGGCGTCGAAACAATGCGCGAGCTTCCTCTGGGAGCAGGTCGTAGCTCCAGGCGACGGCGTTGCGCATCGTGCGCAGGCGGTCGGGCTGGTCGCGGGCGCCGCCGGTCAGCAGCGGCAGCCGGCGCTCCAGGCGAGCTAGCAGCGCCGGCGGCGGCAGGAGCCGGGTCTTAGCCGCCGCCAGCTCGATCGCGAGTGGTAGGCCGTCAAGCCGGGCGCAGATCGCCGCGACCGCACCGGCGGCCACGTCGTCGAGGGCGAAGTCGGCGTCCGCAGCCGTCGCTCGCTCGGCGAACAGCTGGACCGCCTCGGCGCGGTTCAGCTGCTCCGCCGGGGCCGCCGGGTTGGGGAGTGCCAGCGGGGGGACGCTGACAACGTGTTCTCCCGACACGCGCAGCCCGCCCCGGCTGGTCACGAGCACCGCCAGCCGGCGGGAAGCCCGCAGCAGGTCGGTTATGAGGGGCGCTGCGACCGCGACTTGCTCGAAGTTGTCCAGGACCAACAGTAGCCTGCGGTCACGCAGGTACGCCGCAAGCGCTTCTGTCAGCGGCCGCTCGCCTGCCTCGCGTACCCCAAGTGCCTGGGCGAGCGCCGGGGCGACAAGGTCGGGTTCGCGGACAGCGGCGAGGGCAACGAAGACGACGCCATCGGTGAAGTCCCGCGCCACCACCTCGGCGACCCGCAATGCGAGGCGGGTCTTGCCGCCGCCGCCGGGACCGGTCAGAGTGACGAGCCGGACCTCGTCGCGGCGCAGCAGGGCGGCGACCTGCGCGATCTCCTGCGCCCGCCCGACGAAGCGCGTAAGGAGGACCGGCATGGACGCGTCGAGCCGGTCCCGGTCCGGGTGTGGGACCAGGGGCATCGGCTCGGTGCGACTGCGGTCGGCGGGCGTCGGGTCAGTCACGAAGCGGGTCCTGCGGCGGTCGCGGCACGCGCACCGCTATCATCGGGACCGCCCCCTTGTGCGTCAATCAGGGGTGACGAGGGACTTGGAGGCCGAGGGGTCCATCGCCGCGATGAACGAGGCGATCAGTACCGACGCAACGCGGTCCGTCACGGGGTGGCGCGCGCGGCCCGTGACCAAGATGTGACCACGGGGTTCGGGCACGGCCGGCGAGCGACGGCTACCCCGCCCAATTCTGGCTTCCTCGCACGGGATTACGGGTGGACGTAGACCGGCGTCCCGATCCCGGCCCAGTCCCAGAAGAAGCGGGCGTCGTCGAGCAGCAGGTTGAGGCAGCCGTGGCTGCCGGGGCGGCCGATCGTCTCCTCGGTCCGCCACCAGGCGAAGTGGATGGCGTGGCCGCGGTCGGTGAAGTACTGGGTGAACAGCACGTCGCGCAGCTCGTAGAAGTGCTCGGCGCCGATCGCGCCGGAGGTCATCGTCTCGTTGCCGACCCGGTTGTTGATGAAGTAGAACCCGGGCGGGGTCTCCCAGCCGGCCATCCCGGTGGTGGTCTCGACCACGCGGACCGGCGTCCGGCCGTCGTAGGCGACCATCACCTGCTGGGTCAGGTCGACGTCGATCCAACGGCCCTGGACGGGGGCATCGGCCGGCACCGGCGGCGGCAGGACCGGGGCGGTGCGGCCGACGTTGCGGGCGTACACGTACTGGTTGGGGCCGACCTGGGCCCACAAGTCGGCGCCCTCGAAGACCTCCTCGCCTTCGACCCAGGCGGTCACCTGGAGCGGGTTGCCGTACTGCAACTCCTCGACGACGCGGGCCTTGGTGGTGGGTTGGGCGCGGACGTTGGTTTCGCCGAGGGCGGCGCCCTGCCAGACCTCCGTGGTCCAGTCCTGGACGGCCAGCGTCGGCAGCGGCGGCGCCGCGTCCAGGTACTCGGCCGAAACCCAGCCCGCGAACCCGTCCACGTAGCCCGGCACCCACGAGCCGTGGTCGCCCGGCGGGGCGATGAATTCGGCCTTGTCCGGCAGCACGGCGATCACCTCGGCGTCCATGCTGGGGGCGGAGCGCAGGCGCAACCCGTCCTCGGCGTTGATCAGCGAGGTGGTGCCGCCGGAGGGCGGGGCGGGGCGGAAGGCGGGGTCGTCGTAGGCACCGCCCTCGGCCGTGGCCAGGGCGACGAGGGGGCGCAGCCGGACCCCGTCGCCGTCCGCTTCCAACACCGCCCGCTCGAAGACCTGGACGGTGACCGCGTTCCCGTCCTCGTCTTCGGCGTCGAACGGCTCGGACACGGGCAGGCCGAACAAGGGGACATCCCCGGACACCGACCAGTAGGCGGCGATCGCGCCGGAGACGGTGTGGCCGGTGTCGGGGAAGAATTGGCAGTCGCCGCTCGCGCAGCCGGACACGGCGCGGCGGGCGGACGCGGGGGCCGCATCCTCCCGGACCTCCCGCTCCAGCGGTTGGCCGCGGATGTCCCACGGCGCCTGCTGGGTCGGATCGAGCAGCAGGGTGATGCCCTCGAAGGTTTGGAGCACGCCGCCCGAGCCCTCGACGTACCGTTCCTCCGACAGCGGCAGGCCGACGGTCTCCGCGCCGCCCGCGATCTCCCACCGGCTGCGGAACGGATCGCGCAGGTTGTGGCCGGTCTCGGCGAAGTACCGCACGCCGCCGGCGCCGGTGTCCGGATTGGTCGGCGCGATCTCCTGCGCCGTGGCCGCGGCGGGGCCGGGCATGGCGGCGCCGACCAGGGCGAAGATCAGTCCGGCGAGCAGGGCGGCGGTGCGGGCGGGGCCGATGGGCATCTGATCCATTCTCCGGGGTTGGTGCGCGTTCCGCTGCCTTCTATACGTCCGGCGGCGGGTTTGCGTTTCCCTGCCTCCGACGCAAGCCCTCACCCCGCCGTGTCGGGTAAACTCCACCGGTTCCAGACGGCGACGGGGAGGCAGTCCAGATGGGCGGAGCATGGCGCCGCGTCGTCCACGCCGACGTGGCGACGGACCGCAGCCCGAGCGGGTTGCCCCTGCGGCACCTGGTCTCGGCGCGGGAGGGCGCGCGAACCCTGTACCTCGGGGAACAATGGCTCCAGCCGGGGGATCGGGTGCGGCGGCACACGCACCCGGTCGAGGAGCTGCTGACCTTCTTGGACGGCAGCGGGGAGGCGACCCTGGATGGGGAAACGGTCGGGATCGAGGCCGGGATCAGCCTGTTCGTGCCGCCCGGGGTGGTCCACGGGTTCCGGTGCATCGGTGACGAACCGCTGCGCCTGCTGGTGCTGTTCCCGGGCGGCCGGTTCGCCGCGACGACGATGGTGGACGAGGACGACGGGAGGCGGGGTTGACGGCGATTGTGGCGGAGACGACGCGGGGCGGGATCACGGAGAGCATCCACCACGGGGTGGTGGCGGTGGCGAACACCGACGGCGACCTGGTCGCGGGCTGGGGCGACCCGGATCTGGTGGTCTTCTTCCGCTCCTCGGCCAAGCCGTTCCAGGCGGTGCCGCTGGTCGAGTGCGGCGCGGCCGACGCGTTCGGCTTCACCCCGCCGGAGCTGGCGCTGGCCTGCGCCTCCCACAGCGGCGAACCGTCCCACCGCGCGACCGCGACCCGGATGCTGGCCAAGATCGGCCTGACCGAAGGCGACCTGCGCTGCGGGTCGCCACCGCCGTACGACGAGGTCGCCGGCGCGCGGACGATTGCCGGGGTGGATCCGCCGACCCCACTCGGCTGCGACTGCTCCGGCAAGCACGCCGGGATGCTGGCGGCCTGCGTCCACCTGGGGTACCCGACCGATTCCTACCTGGATCCGGCTCACCCGCTCCAACAACGCATCCGCGCCGTGATGGGCGAGGTCCTGCGGACCGACCCGGAGCGCCTGCCGCTGGGCGTCGATGGCTGCGGCGTGCCGACCTTCGCCGCCCCGGTGCGGGCCTTTGCCGCCAGCTACGCGACGCTGGCCGCGCCGGAGCGGGCGGCGCCCGGCCACGGCTCCGACCACGCGGCGGCGCTGAACCGGCTGCGCGCGGCGATGATCGCCCACCCGGAGAACGTCGGCGGCACCGGCATGCTGGTGACGGATCTGATGGCGCTCGCCGGCGGATCGTTGGTCGTCAAGAGCGGGGCGGAAGGGCTGCTCTGCGTCGGGGCGGCCGCGGCGGGGCTGGGGATCGCGGTCCGGATCCTGGACGGGTCGTTTCGCGCCCACGCGGTCGTGATCGCGGCGGTGCTGGACCAGCTCGGCTTGGTGCCGCCGTCGACCGTCTCGGCCTTCCTGGAACGCCACGAGGCGACGATCCGGAACCACGTCGGGGTCGCGGTGGGGGAGCTGCGGCCGACCGTGCGGGTGGGGTGAGGGCTCGTCGAGTCAACCAACAAAAAAGCCCCTCCCCCGGGGTAGGGGGAGGGGTTGGGTCCCGGAGTTCGGAGGGGGGCGACCCGCCGCGGATTACTCGTCGCGGCGCATCCCGGTCAGCAGCATCACGTAGTAGAGGAGGGTGAGCAGGGAGGCGGCGAAGCCGGCGATGTAGGTCCAGGCGGCGGCGTCGAGGACCTTGGCGACCCCCTGACCTTCCTGCACGTCCACCATGCCGAGGTTGCGCAGCGCCTGCTTGGCGCGCGAGGTGGCATCGAACTCTACCGGCAAGGTGATCAGGGCGAAGACGGTGGTCAGGGCGAACATGCCGACGCCGATCCAGCCGAGGCCGAGGTTCTGGCTGATCAGCCCAATGAACAGCACGATGAAGCCCAGGTTGGAGCCGATGTTGACGACCGGGACGATCGCGGTCCGGGCCTGGAGCGGCGCGTAGCCCTTGGCGTGCTGGATGGCGTGACCCGCCTCGTGGGCGGCGATGCCGATCGCGGCGACGGTCGGCTGACCGTAGACGCCCTGGGACAAGCGCAGGACGCGCTTGCGCGGGTCGTAGTGGTCGGTCAGGTCGCCGGGGATCGCCTCGACGGCGACGTCGAACAGCCCCTGGCTGTCCAACACGGCGCGGGCGGCCTGGGCGCCGGTGACGTTGGCCCCGTTGCGGACCTTGCTGAACTTGGCGTAGTTGCCCTTGACCTTGCTCTGCGCCCAGAGCATGAAGATCACGCCCGGGGCCATGAACAGGATATACAGCGGATCGAAGAACATGGGCGCGGTCTTTCCCCTGCCCGTCGGCCCGCTCACTCGCCGCGACCAACGTGGTCGCCACGGCGGACCGTCCGGCGGCGGCATGGTCACCCATGCCGTACGACTAAGTTTACGCTATTTGCGCGTCGGCGGATGGGTGGCGGCGCGGGCGACGGGCAACGGATTCCGGTCGGAACCTGGCGCGGCACTACAGATGCGGCGGAGGGGACCGGGTACCCTTTGGGCCTCGGCGCGCGGACATCCGCGGCCCCCTTCGAGCGGACCATCGGAGCACCGCCAGCCATGGACATCGCTTCCCCGGTCGCCCCTCCCAACGGCGCGCGCGCGCCCGGCGTGGCCGACGGCGCGGTGGCCGACCCGCTCGACGTCGACGCGCTGCTGGAGCCGGAGTTGCGGCGGGCGGTGGCGGCCCTGGACGGCTCGGCGCCCCTCCTGGCGCGGATGGCCCGCTACCACCTGGGGTGGGTGGACGAGCACGGCGCCCCCACCGACCCGGCGACGGCGCAGGCGGCGCGCGGCAAGCGCCTGCGGCCGGCGGTGGCGCTGGTTTGCTGCGGCGCGGCCGGGGGCGATCCCCGGCGGGCCGCTCCCCTGGCCGCCGCGCTGGAGCTGCTCCACAACTTTACCCTAATCCACGACGACATCCAGGACGATAGCCCGACCCGCCGCCACCGGCCGACCGTCTGGACGCGGTGGGGGACCGACCAGGCGATCAACGCCGGGGACGCCCTCTTCGCCGCCGCCCACCTGGCGTTGTACCGGCTGCGGGAGACCGGGGCGCCGCCGGAGCTGGTGCTGCGCTTGAGCGACGGGTTCGACCGGATGACGGTGGCGATCGTCGAAGGCCAAACCCTGGATCTGGGGTTCGAGGGCCGGGACGATGTCTCGCCGGACGCCTACCTGGGCATGATCGCCGGGAAGACCGCGGCGATCGTCCGCTACGCGGCCTGGGCCGGGGCGCTCCTCGGCGGCGCGGACGAGGCGACGGCCAACCGCTTCGGCGCCTTCGGCCTCGCCCTCGGGCTGGGGTTTCAGGTCCGCGACGATCTGCTCGGGATCTGGGGGGCGCCGGAAACGACCGGCAAGGCCGCGGCCGACGACATCCGGCGCCGCAAGCAGACCCTGCCGATCCTGCTCCTCCGGGAGCGCGCCGACGCCACCACCCAAACCGAGATGGCGTCCCTCTACGCCCCGGCCGAGATCAGCGAACCCGGCATCGCCCGCATCCTCGCCCTGCTCGACCGTGCCGGCGCCCGCGCCGCGACCGAGGTCTGCATCGCCGCCTATCACGACGAGGCCCGGGCGGCGCTGCTGGCCGCCGCCCGCCCCGGCCCCAACCCTTCGCGCGACGCGCTTCTCGCGTTGGTCGACGGACTGGCGGGACGGGACGGGTGAGGCGGCCGGCGCCGGCCGCCTCGTCGCGAATCCCCTCGGGACCTAAGGACCCCAGAAGTGGCCACGGCGTTTGGCGCCGAATTGGCTGGCCTAGAAGCCCCGGGGTGGGGGCGGTCCATTTGGGGCAGGGCCTTCACCATCGGCGCGAACGGGCAAATCGGCGAAAGCCGGTGACGCAACGCCGCGGGGCCGCGGCACAGAGACCGGTTCGGGTCTTCGCCACCAGGCCACACGAGCCACCGCGGCAACCGCTCGGCCAGCGGCGCGATCGCCGCCAGGACCAACGCCAGAAGGGGCTCCGACCGGTTAAGTGGGATGGCCATGGAACGGCGCGGCGGACGACGACGCGCGGCGGCGTCGTGATGCTGGTGCTGACCTTCGCCGGCACGATGCCGAACCAGACGTTGGCGGCGCGTCCACGCACCGTCGCCACCAGTGCGATCCTCGACGCCGGTGGAGAACCCCTGACCCTCGATCTGGTCATGGCGTACCGCGGCTCGCGCTCGGTCCGTGGCTCGGTCTCCGTGGTCGTGACGCTGCCGGAAGGGGCCTCCGGATCGGTCGTCGGCTCCGACACCGGGTTCAACGGTCGCGGCTACGCGATCGGCTTTCGGACGGGGACCAACACCGACCGCGTCGTCGTCGTCCAGGTGACGGTGCCCGCCGCCCATTCCCGCGTCGAGTTCGAGGCGAGCCTGTCCGCCGCGTCGGGGGACGCGTTCTCAGTGCCGGCCCGCACCAACCAAACGGTCGTTTTCGACGCCTATACCGCCTAGCGAGCGACCGCCGTCCCGTTTCGCCCCAACGACCTGCCCCGATCGTCGCCCAGGGCGCGCGGGCTTGTCCCGAACCCGGTGCGTCGCATCCCAACCACCCGCCGTGCGCGAAGGCCGCCGTTCTCCCCGGCGGCCTTCGCGCGTCTGCCGGAGACGGCGGGCCGGGAAGCCGGGAAGCCGGGAAGGAGCGGCGCCGGAACCGCCGTCGTCCTGCCCGTCTCGTCTCTGCTATCCTGCCGCCGACCGAAGGAGGGGGCAAGGTGGGGCGCGAACGACCGCCGTTGGATCCGGTGATCGTGGCCGATCTGAAGCGGGAGGGGTTGCTGCGCGAAGGGCACTTCGTCTTTCGCTCCGGCCACCACAGCGCCTGCCTGCTCGACCGCGACCGGCTGCTGGCCGATCCCGGCGCCGCCAGCCACATGGGCTACGCCCTGGCGAAGCGGTTCTTCACCGACCACGTCGCGACCGTGGCGGCGCCCTCGATCTGGGGCGCGGGCCTGGCCCAGTGGGTCGGTTATTTCCTCGACCCCAAGGCCAAGGTGGTCTACGCCACGCCGCGCAACGGGGTGCCGACCGTGGCCGAGAACCTCGGCGGCCTGATCCGCGACCGGCGGGTGCTGCTGGTCGACAACCTGATCATCAGCGGCCAGACCCTGACCCAATTCGCGGCCCAACTCGAAGCGCTGGGGGCCGAGGTGATCGGCATCGGCGCCCTTTGGAACCTCAACCGGGACGCGACCGAGATCGGCGGCCACCCCGTCTTCGGTTTGCTCAACACCTTGTACGAGGTCCACGCGGCGAGCCATTGCCCGCTCTGCGAGTTGGGCGGGACGCCGGAGGCGGTCGGCTATTGAGGCCGATCGACGGTGTCCGACCGCGCTAGGTCGGGAATTCGGCGATCTTGTCCAGCAGCGTGAACTCCGCCGGGGCGGTGGTACCGCTCGCGCGCATGGCATCGCGCACCGCCGGGTCGTTGCGGAACGCGTCGAATGCTTCCGGGCTGGCCCACTCCAAGAGCACGACCAGGCGATTTTCCGCGTCCCGCTCCCGGAAGATCACGCTCCCGGTGCAGCCGTGCTGGCCGCGCAAGCCGGCGCCGCGCGTCCCGAACACGCCGAGGAACGTCGCGAGATCGCCGATCGGCACCCGACCCAATACAAACGCCACCTTCGGTACTCCCCTGCTCCCGCACGTTCGCCAAACGGCACGAACGCCACCGCAGCGAGGGTAGGAGGCGCGGCGTGCGGCTGTCAAGCCGGCAGTGGCGGGTCGGAGTCCAGCAACCGAACGGCGCCGCCGCCGACTTGCCTTCCAGCGGTACCCGTCGCCCAGACGAACGACAGCCCGCTGAGCGCCGGCTCATCAACCGGGAGACCACCCGATGGCGTTCGACCGCTCCGCCAGCCGCCGTGGCAGATCACAGCCGCGCCCGGACGCCCCGGTTGCTGGCGGCCGGATCACGGCGATCGAGTCCCAGACCCACGACCCGGAGCGGGTCAACGTCTTCCTCGACGGCGCGTTTGCCTTCGGCCTGGGCGCGATGCTGGCGGTCGATGAAGGGCTGCGGATCGGGGACGAGGTCACCGCCGGGCGGGCGCTCGAGCTGCGGGCCAAGGACGAGGTCGGCAAGGCGACGACGGCCGCGCTCGCGCTGCTGGCGCGACGGCCGCGCTCGCGGCGGGAGGTCGCCGACCGGCTGAAGCAGAAAGGGTACGGGGCCGGGGCGATCGAGGCGGCGCTGGAGAAGTTGGAAGGCTGGCGCTACGTCGACGACGCCGAGTTCGCCCGCTTCTGGGTCGAGAACCGGGAGGCGCACAAACCGCGCGGCAAGCGCCTGCTGGAGCAGGAACTACGGTTCAAAGGCGTCGACCGCGAGCTGGTGCGAGAAACCATCGCGGCGGCGGAGCTGGACGAGGCGGCGGCGGCGACCGACCTCGCGCGCGCCAAGCTGCGCTCCTACGCCGGGTTGGACCCGGCCGTGGCGCGGCGGCGATTGGGGTCGTTTTTGGCCCGCCGCGGCTACGGGTTCGACGTCGTCAAACCCGTGTTAGATCGGGTCTTGGGCGAGGCGGAGAACGAGGTCGGGGACCTCCCCTGACGGTCCGGCGGGTCGCCGTGCATCGCATATATCCGCGAACGTACGCGATGACGGGCGGGCACGCCCCCTTCCCTCGGCGGGCGCGGTGTGGTACACTCGTTCGAGGCTACGGGATGACGATCCCGGCTCCCCCTTTTGGAACGAAGCGGACAACCACGCGCGGCGACGAGGCGTACGTACCCCTCTCGGGATCCGGCGTTGGCGTCGCCGTTTGGCGCGGTGGGGTGGCGAAGCAGCGATGGCCGAGATCCGGTGGTTCGGGCACAACGGCGTGCGGATCCGGGCGCGCGAGGCGACGGTCCTGATGGACCCGGTCGGCCGCGCCACCGGCTACGTGATGCCGAAGCAAACCGCGGACGTGGTGACGATCTCCCACGACCACCCCGGGCACGCCAACCTGAACGCGGTCAAGCCGGAGTACGCGACGGTGACCGGTCCCGGCGAATACGAGATCCACGGCGTCTTCATCACCGGCATTCGCACCTACCACGACGATGCCAAGGGCGCCGAGCGCGGCTACAACACGATCTATCTGGTCGAACTCGAAGGGATGGTCGTCTGCCACCTCGGCGATCTCGGGCACGCCCTGACCGAGGAGCAGGCGGAGGCGATGGCCAACGTCGACGTGCTGCTGGTCCCGGCCGGGGGAGACGGCGCCAACATCCTCGATCCGCTCAAGGCCACCGAGTTGATCGCCCAGGTCGAGCCGAAGATCGTGATCCCGATCCAGTATGCCACCGACGCCGGGGACCGCGGCCTGGGCACGCTGGACGCATTCACCAAGCAACTCGGCGTCGAGGTTCCGCCGCCGGAAGAGAAGCTGACCCTCCGCCACGGCGACCTCGGCGAGACGCTGCGGCTGGTGGTGCTGACGCCGGAGAGCGAGGGGAAGCGGTGACGACGGTAGCCGTCAGCCGGCAGCCGTCAGCTTTTGGTCGGGGGCATGGCACCGCTTGTGCGCCGGACGCGACCCCAGGGAAATCCGTCCCGCAACCCCGCGCCGTCGCCTTCGGGCGGGGGCGTTTCGACGTTTGCTCCGTAGCGCTTCCCGGCTTCGGTCGGCCGGGCGGCACCGATCCCCGGCGTTGAAATGCCGGTCCACGCCGACGAAGCCTCTCCGAGGCTGAGCACGACGCGGGGCGTCCTCGCGCGTCGCCCGAATCGCTGAACGCTGACGGCTGATAGCTCCGGAGGGGGACCGATGCCCAAGTACATCTTCGTCACCGGCGGCGTGGTCTCCTCGGTCGGGAAGGGGATCACCACCGCCTCGATCGGGCGGGTGATCAAGAGCCGGGGCGCCAGCGTCTCGATCATGAAGCTGGACCCGTACCTCAACGTCGACCCGGGCACGATGTCGCCCTACCAGCACGGCGAGGTCTTCGTCACCGACGACGGGGCCGAAACCGACCTCGACCTGGGGCACTACGAGCGCTTCACCGACGAGAACCTGTCCCGCGCCTCGAACGTCACCACCGGCCAAGTCTACTCGGCGGTGATCGCCAAGGAGCGGCGGGGCGACTACCTGGGCGGCACGATCCAGGTCATCCCCCACATCACCAACGAGATCAAGCACCGGATCCGCCTCGCCACCCGAGCGCACGAGTCCGACGTGGTGATCTGCGAAGTCGGCGGCACGGTCGGCGACATCGAGGGCCAGGCCTTCATCGAGGCGATCCGCCAGATGCGGCGCGAGGTCGGGCGGGCGAACGTGCTCTACATCCACGTCACCCTGCTGCCCGAGATCGGCGCCACCGGCGAGCTGAAGACCAAACCGACCCAGCAGAGCGTGCGCGAGCTACGCTCGGTCGGCATCCAACCGGACGTGATCGTCTGCCGGGCCGACCGGGAGATCCCGGAGGAGACGAAGGAGAAGATCGCCCTCTTCTGCGACGTCGACCCGGAAGCGGTGGTGGCGATGCCGACCGCGTCCACCATCTACGAGGTGCCGCTGATCCTGGAAGAAAGCGGCCTCGGCGGCTACATCGCCCGCCACCTGGGGTTGGACGGCCGCGCCCCGGATCTGGCCGAGTGGCGGGACCTGGTCGAACACATCAAGCGGCCCCGGAAGACGGTTCGGATCGGCCTGGTCGGCAAGTACGTCGACCTGCACGACGCCTACATGAGCGTCACCGAGTCCTTGACCCACGCCGGGTTGGCCCACGACGTCAACGTCGAGGTGGAGTGGATCAACTCCGAGACCGTGACCCCGGTCGAACTGGAGCGGGCGCTGCGCCGCGTCTCCGGCGTCGTCGTGCCGGGCGGCTTTGGGCCGCGCGGGATCGAGGGCAAGGTCGCCGCGTCCCGCTTCGCCCGCGAGCACGGGCTGCCGTACCTGGGGTTGTGCTACGGCCTGCACATCGCGGCGATCGACGTCGCGCGCAACGTCTGCGGCCTAACCGGCGCCAACTCCTCGGAGATCGACCCCGAAACGCCGCACCCGGTGATCGACCTGATGCCGGGCCAGCACGGGGTCGAGATGGGCGGCACGATGCGCCTCGGCCTCTGGCCCTGCCGCCTGGAGCCGGGCACCAAAGCGGCCGACGCCTACGGCGAGGGCACCGTGTTCGAGCGCCACCGGCACCGGTTCGAGGTCAACAACGGGTACCGGGCGGCGCTGGCCGAGGCCGGGCTGATCGCCAGCGGCTGCTCGCCGGACGGCACCCTGGTCGAGATCATGGAGCTGCGCGACCACCCCTTTTTCGTCGGCGTCCAGTTCCACCCCGAGTTCCGCTCTCGCCCAACCCGGCCCCATCCCCTGTTCCGCGACTTCGTCGCCGCCGCCAAAGGCACCCTGCCGGAAGGCGCCCAACGCGCCTTGCCGCTGGCCGATCCGCTGGACGTGGCGGTCCTCTCCGAGCGGGTGCTGGTGGCGACGAGCGACTGACGCGGAGCCCTCGCTCCGAACCCGGGAACCAACGCCCCTCTCTCGATCCGTGGGAGAGAAGCTTCCTCGTGGTGATCGGGCGCTACTCCCCGACGGCGCGCGCCAACTCCGCGACCACCAGTTCGTCGACGGACACGCCGGCGCCGTGGGCATGGCGGATCAGGCGGCGGTGGAGCAATCGCGGCAGGAGAACCGGCACGCGCTGCGCGTCGGCGTCGGGTTCGGCGGGCACCGGGATCGGGTCGCCCGTGTCGAGAGCATCAGCGATCCAGGCTTGCTTGGCGTCCTCGATCAGGGGCCAGATGTCCTCGATCCGGTCCGCCCAGGTCATGCAGCCGGGCAACTCCTCGACCCGAGCGAAGAAGCCATCCTGGTTGCGGCGGACCTCGACCGTGTAGGGCAAGACCAGGTAGTCGTCAAGGGATACGGTTGCCATCGGGATCCTCTCCTTCAGCGGTGGCCGTCAGCAGATCAAGCACTTCGCGAACCGCGGCCCGGTTGACCGTGTTCGCGCCACCGTGCGGCTTGACGACGGTCAGCCGCTTGCCATCCGGTCGCCGATAAACGACATGGGATCCGCTGCCCTGTCGCCGCTCGAATCCTTGCTGCCGCAGCATGCGGTCCAACTCATCGAATCGGACGTTTCACGGGCTTTGCCTGAGGCGGCGGAGGAAATCGTCCACGAAGCGATCATATCGGACCAAGAGCCTGGCCGGTAGGTAGCAGTAGGGGCGTCGGAATGGCGAACCGGGCCAATCGTCCTGGCCCGATTGGGTCCTCCGGCTCTAGGCCGAACGGGGGAAGCGGCCTATCCTCACAAGCACGGCGGTTGACCCGGTCTCCCCCCCGGTCTCCGTCCCTTCCTCCGCCGTTCACTCCTTCCCGCCCGAGGCCGGCCCCCTCCAGGTCGACTTCGGGTTTTCACGCGCCCGCGCGCCGGGGATGGTCGCCGCGCCGCCGTCCCAGGGGTTGTCTTTCGCGGCTCCAGACGCTATCCTCTGGTGTGTACGTACACCCCGTCCCCGCGTCGCAGGAGCAGGAAGGGAGCCGGGCCATGCGCCGGAGTTCGATCGTGTTCGTCGTCGCGGTGCTGGCCGCGGGGACGATGGCCGGGGCCGGATGGGCGGCGCCGGGGACGCAGCGGGGGGACGTCGCGACCACGATCGACGCGGTCAACCTGCGGTCTGGGGCGGGCTGGGACGCGGCGATCCTGGGCGTGGTCCCGGCCGACTCGGACGTCGCGGTCGAGGGCGCGGCGATCGCCGGCTTCGTCCCGGTCACCGCCGAGGGCGTCTTCGGCTGGATCTATGGGATGTACCTCGACACCGGGGCGGTCCAGACGGCGACCACCACCGAGGACCTGACGTTGCGGGTGGCCCCAAGTGTCGATGCCGAGGCCATCTTGCGGCTGGGGCCGGGCGAAACCGTGACCCTGACCGCGGGCAGCTCCGGCGATTTCGTCTCCGTCGCGGTCGGCGGCAACTACGGCTGGGTGATGGCCGCCTACCTCTCGCTGGACGGGTCCGGCGGGGGCGG
>CADCWE010000126.1 GCA_902806325.1 uncultured Thermomicrobiales bacterium
CCGCTGATCTTGCCTTCCGGGATCAGGACCAGGGCCGGGATCCCGGCGGTGGCGGCGTAGGACGCCAGCGAGGCCGAGGTGTTGCCGGTGCTGGCGCAGGCGACGATCCGCGCCCCGACCGCCTTGGCGTGGCTGACCCCGACGGTCATCCCCCGGTCTTTAAAGGAGCCGGTCGGGTTGTGCCCCTCGTGCTTGACGGCGAAGGCGCCGGCGCCCAACCCCGCGAAGGCCGCCAACCGGTCGTCCCAGTAGAGCGGGGTGTTGCCTTCGGCGCGGCTAACGATCGCCTCGTCCGGGATCGGCGGCAAGAGCGCCCGGTACCGCCAGACGCCGGACGCCCGCAGCGCCGGTGGCAACCCGGCCCCCAGATCCTCCGGCCGCAACGGCCGGTCCAGATCCAGCTCGACGTCGAGCAACCCGCCGCAGATCCGGCACCCGGCGATCGGCCCGTCCGCCGCCGCGACCGCGCCGCAGGCTATGCAGCGCACCCGCAACCCGGCGACCCCCGCCCCCACCGCTTCCGCCGCGACCATCCCGTTCACCCCGTTTCGTGTGCCGCTTGGTTTGGATTGGGAGGATACCACGGGCCGGAACCCACCCCGCCCTTCTGCGGCGCCCTCCAACCCGGGAACGCCGAGCCCGCCTTGAACCACGCCCCCTCGCCTGTCATTCTTCGGCCATGAACCACACCGGCGACACCGAGCGCTTCCCCATCGTCTCTCCCCCTCGGTCGTCCCGGTTTTCCCCGCCGCGGACCACCGCGGCGCCCGTGTCCGTCCCCTATCCCCCGTTCCCCGTCCCCCGGCCTCGCCGTCGCACGCTGCGCCGGGCGATTGTCGGTCTGGCGCTGCTGATGTTCCTGGCGCCGCCGCTGCTCGGCGCCTCGCTGGTCGTCGCGGTCTACCGCCAAGCGCGCACCGACCAGACGCGCCCGGTGGACGCCATCGTCGTCCTCGGCACCGCCCAGTTCAACGGCCGCCCGGGTCCTGTCCTCCGCGCCCGGTTGGACCGCGCCCTGGCGGTCTACGAGGCCGGGTACGCCCCGGTCGTGGTCGTCACCGGCGGCAAGCGGCAAGGGGACGCCTTCACCGAGGCCGAAGCGAGCCGGGACTACCTGATCGAGCGCGGCGTGCCCCCGGCCGCGATCCTGATGGAGAACGAGGGTCGCGACTCGTGGCAAAGCATGCGGGCCGTCGCCCGGATCGCCGCCGACCGGGATCTCGCCCGCGTCCTCCTCGTCAGCGACGGCTTCCACCTTTTCCGCTTGAAGAAGATGGCCCACGACCTCGGCCTGACCGCCTACGCCACCGCCGCCGAAGACAGCCCGATCCGCTCCGGCGGTCCCGCCGAGTTCTCCTACGCCGTCCGGGAAGCGGCCGGGGTGCTGGTCTACCTCTGGCAAACGCGGTGAACGATCGCGGCTCGGACGAACCCGTCGCCGTCGGCGATGACGTCTGGCTCCTGCTCCAAGCAACGATCGCACGGTACGTCTCGCCGACCGGGCGGATCGTGCGCGTCGACCCGCTGCCGATCGGGTCGGGGATGTCCGGGGCCACCCTCCGCCGCTACCGCGTCACCGTCGAACCGGGGATCGCGGGCGGTTCGCCCCGAACCGTGCGACTGGTGACGAAGGACGCCTCGTCCATCGAGCGCCGCGCGATCGCCTGGCTGAACGCCCAACGGCACCCCAACGTCCCCTTCGGTCACGCGCTCGCGCCGCCCTCCGCCGACACGGCGCCGATCTGCCTCCAGGACGCCGGCGACAGCCACCGGCCGAACAGCCTGGCCCCGGTCCCGGCGGACCTCGTGCGGCGGGAATCGGCGGCCCTGGCCGGGATCCACGCCGCCAACCTTGGCCGCTCGCATGAGCTGGCGTGGCTTCCCAGCGCCGACCACGGGTATTTCGAGCGGATGATCGAACGCGACGCCTTCCGTCCCGCCTGGACGGCGGCGCTCGCCGACAACGCCTTCGTCGAACAATTCGGCCCGGCCATCGAACGGGTCGAGGCGCGCGCCGCCCGGATTGTGGGCGAGATGGCCCGGCTGAACGACGAACGCGACGCCCTGACGCTCGTCCACACCGACATCAATCCGTCCAACGTCCTCGTCCAGGACGGGATCCCGTTCATCATTGATTGGCAGGCGGCGCATTACGGCTCGTTCTATCTCGATTTGCCCCACCATTTCTGCACCCTCGACCAAGCCGAGCCGTACCGCCTGGCGCTGGGTCGCCTCGGCGTCGCGGTCGAGGCGCGGCGGTTTGCCGAACGGTACCGCGCCGCCGCGGCCTACACCGGCCTGCGATACCTGTGGTGGACCCTCGACGCCTGGCGCGAGGACCGGTCCATGGCCGCCTGGGTGTGGCACTACGTCGGGATGATCGAAGGCGGCGCGTGACGGCGATCCGGTCGGCCCACGCCGTCGTTCGGCGGCCACGCGCCACGCGCGTCGCGCGGTCGTAGGGAACGCCCTTACCGCTCCGGTTGGTCCGTCGTCCCGCCGTCCGGCTTCAGGTTGCCGCAGCCGGTCAGGCCGTCGCCGCCGAAATACCCTTGGAGGAACAGCCGGACCCGTTGGGCGCCGGTGCCGTGGGCGCCGCGCGCGCCCGGCCCGAAGCCTTCCGGATCGCCGCCTTCGTCGTAGAGGAGGCGGATCGCCCCGTCGATGTCGCGCGGCGCCAGGTCGCCCCGGCGGTCGGCGGCGGCGGCGTAGGTGCCGGAAAGGCAGTCCGCTTGGAGCTCCCAGATCAGGTCGTAGGTCTTTCCACCGTCCGTCGCCGCGCGACGATCGGCGTCGTCCTTGACCCCCAACTGGGCTTGGACGTGGTGCCCCCACTCGTGGGCGATCACCTGGATCAACCCGGCCTCACCGTACGGCACCACCGCCTCGGCGAAGAATCCATCCGCCAGGTAGATCCTGTCGTCCCGTGGGCAGTAGAACGCCTTGCTGTTCTCCGTCGCCGGCCCGCAATCGGTGACCTCGCGTTCCGCGTAGAGCACCGCCGCCGCCGGGTCGTACGGGATCTCCGCCGCCCGGAACACCCCGCGCCAGTACGACTCCACCGCCGCCGCGATCGTTGCGACGCGCTCCGCGAGCGGCTCCTCGGCTGCCGGTTCCCGCGCCGCAACCGTCGCCAACCCCGCCGCGCACGTTGCCACGAGCGCCACCGTCAGCGTCTGCGCCCACCGCGGAATCGGCATCGCCACGCCCCGACTCCTACCCATCGCGCCCGCCGCCGACCCGCCCGGTACGCGAGCAACCGTGCCACAGCCGCTAGTCCTCGTCACCCGGTCCCTGCCCCCCGATGGTCCGCTCCCCCAGCAGAAAGACCGCCAGCGTCACGATCAGGGTCGCCGCCGCGCCCCGGAACAACCAGGCGGTGCCGACCCGGTCCAGCAGCGCGCCGCCGGCCAACGATCCGGTGATGCTGCCGAACCCGAACGAGACCGCGGTCAACAGCGCCTGCGCGGTCGCCGCCAGTTCCCGCCCCGCCAGCCGGTGGGCCAGCGTCACCGAGGCGACCAGAAACGCCCCGTACGATAGGCCATGGAAGAGCTGCACCGGCAGCACCCAGGTCGCCGCCGGGATCGTACCGTAGGCCAGAAACCGCCCCGCGTAGACGACGATCGCGATCGCGATCAGGCGCGTCGCCCCGAACCGCGCCAGCAACCGGCCGCCGCCCGCCACCACCGGCAGTTCGCTGGCCGCCCCCAGCGCCACCGCCACCCCGACCAAATTGGCCGACCCGCCCAATTCCTGGAGGTGGATCCCGAGGAAGCCGTACATGACGGCCGAGGTGCAGGCGATTAGGTAGGCCGTGCCCAGCAGGGCGACGAACCCCCGGGTCCGTAGCAGCGCCCCCATCCCGGCAAAGAGCGGCCGGGCGCCGCGCTCCCCCAACCCCGGCAACGCCCAGACCGAGACCAGCGCCGCCGCCAGGCAGACCGCGTTCGCGACCAGAAAGGCCCGCGTCACCCGGTCGCCCATCAGCCGCCCGGTCACCAGCACCGATGCCATGTAACCGACCGACCCCCAGACCCGCAGCCCGCCGTACGACGCCCCGATCCGTTCTCCGACCGTCACCGCGTACCCATCGAGCAGGGACGGCACCGGCGCCTGCATCACCGCGAACAACCCGACCACGACCAGGATCGCCCAAAACGACCGCGCCCCGGCCATTCCCAGCGCCAACCCCGCCGTCGCCGCCAGCGCCCCCCGCAGCAGGCCGCGGTGGATCCCCAGCGCGTCCGCCGTCGCCCCCCAGAGCGGCCCCGACAACGCCACCGCCAGCGCCGGCAGGGCCGCCAGCACCCCGACCCGCGGCCCGCTGAATCCCAACTCGCGGTAGTACAACGTCACGAACGGCGTGAACGCCCCGATCGCGGCGAAGAACCAGAACAACCCGAACCGCGCCGACCACCCGGCGCGCCGCCACTCCAGGCCATCCCCCACCCGATCCGCCCCCCGCCAACCACGATCGCTCGATCCCGGCACACTACACTACGCGCCGATTGTCGTCCGTGCGCCGCCGGCACCGCCAAGCAGATAGCGCCCCCATGACCCTACCCTACGGCACCGCCGTCATCGAACCACCGCCGACCCCGCGAGCTGGGGGCTGTGGTCGGCGCCGGACCACCCCGCAGCGCTCTACCAGCGGTTCCCGGTGTTCACCTGCCGCTGCCCCCGCTCCGGCTACCCCGACCTCGCCACCGTCCACCTGATCTCGATCCCGGACCGGTCGGTGGTCGAACTCAAGCACCCGAAGCCGTGGCTAAACGCCTTTTGCGATCGCCAGATCTCCCACGAGGCCGCCACCGCCGAGATCCTGACCACGCTGGTCGCCGCGCTCGCGCCCCACCTCCTGGTCGTGCTGATGCACTACACGCCGCGCGGCAACTTCACCACCTACCCGCTGGTGGAGCACCGCTTGCCGCGCCTCCGTGCCCTGGAGCGCCACGATCCCCTCGCCCACGCCGTCGCCAACGCCGATCTGCTCGAGGCGCGGCTGGTGGACCAGGTGTTGGCACGGGGGTTGGGGTCGTGATCGGACCGGCCAGCGTGACGAGGCAGTCGAGTCGCGACGCGGTGGTTCGGGCGCGGACGGCCACGGGGAGCCGCCCTTGTGCCAATCCCGAAGTCCGATCTTCACGCTCGGGTGGGGAACCAATCCCCGGTTGACGACCGCCAATCGGACCGGTAACGTGCGCCCGGACGCCCCGTCAGACGGAGGTTGGCTGCCGTGTCCTTCCCCGGCCACCGCCCGCAACGCAACTGGGGGCCGCGGGTCCGCGAGGACCTCTCCCACGGCCTGCGCCTGGTCACGCTGGAGAACGAGCGCCTCCGCG
>CADCWE010000127.1 GCA_902806325.1 uncultured Thermomicrobiales bacterium
AGTGCTGCGCCTGCTCGTTTCGGGCCACTCCAACCCGGAGATCGCCAAGGAGCTCTTCATCTCGACCCGCACCGCCCAGACGCACGTTCAGCACATCTTCGACAAGCTGGACGTCGATTCCCGGGCCGGGGCGGTCGCGTTTGCCCTGCAGCACCGGCTCGTCTAGGAACGCCGGTTGCGCCCGCCGCGCCGCCCCCAAATGGGGAGCGGTGCCCGGAGGAGCGCCCGGGCGCGCGCTAGCGCCGTCCCCGGCCCCAAGCCGGAACGACTCCGCACGCTCCTTCAGGGGCGAGCCGCGCCGCGGCGTGCGTATACGTAGTACGTAGGAACGCCCCCGAGACGTCTCCGGAACTCCGCCAATCGGACGATGCCGGCCGCGGCGGGCAGCCCCAAACTGACCACCATGCCAGGCATCACAACCGAACGAGTCGAGACAATGTAAGGAGAGTTCCATGCTTCGCATCGCTTCTTGGTTCGCGCGGACGGCGTCGGCCGTCGTGCTCGTCTGCCTGCTCTCCCTGGTGGCCCAGCCCGGCGGGGTCTCGGCGCAGGGCGCCGGCATCATCGCCGTGGGCTACGGCGCGGGCGGCTATCTCTACCAGCAGGTCGCACCGGGCGGCGGCGCCGGCTTCGAGCAGCCCGGCTACGACGCCTCTAGCTGGGCCACCGGCGCCGCCGCGTTCGGCTCGCCGGGCGTCGGCCCGTGCGGCGTCAACCACAACGGGAGCATCAAGACGACCTGGGCCGTCAACACCGACCTGTTGGTCCGCAAGGCGGTCTCCCTGAACCCCGGCGCCTCCAACGTGGTCATCACCGGCACGGTCGACAACAACGCCACCGTCTCCTTCAACGGCGTCAACCTTGGCACCTTCTTCAGCGGCAATTGCATCCAAGGCGCCATCTTCGCGCGGGTGCCGGACTCCCTGCTGGCCGCCGACGGCAACAACCTGCTGGCGATCCGCGGCCAAGACTTCGGCGTGGCGAGCTACCTCGACGTCCAGGTGACCTACGACGATGGCCCGGCCTACGCCGTCTGCCCGCTCCACGACGCGACGAAGGCCCACAAGGCCGGCTCCACCGCCCCGCTCAAGCTCCAGCTCTGCGACGGCGCCGGCGCCAACCTGTCTGACCCGTCCATCGTCGTCAACGCCTCCGGCCTCTACCAGGCCGACCCGACCGCCGCCACGAGCCTCGTCCCGGACGCCGGCAACGCCAACCCGGACCAGGACTTCCGCTACGCCGCCGACCTCGGCGGCTACATCTACAACCTCAAGACGACCGGGTTGGGCTCCGGCACTTGGGTCGTGACTTTCACCGTCAACGGCGAGGCCGACCCCAGCTACTTCGTGACCTTCGACGTCAGGTAGCGCGCCGGGAGGAGGCGACGGCCCCACGCACAGGCAACCCGCGGCACGGCCGGCGGTCCACGACGGACCGCCGGCCGTGCCTGCGCGCCGTCCCCACCGACGACCACCCGAGCGACGCCGGGACCGATTAGTCCGCGGGCGTCGCGGCCGTCGGCGTGGCGGTGGGCGGGATGTCGATTTGCCCGTCGACCAGCCACCAATCCCCTGCCCAAACAAGCCCCATGAAGAAGACGACCGTCCGCTGCGGTTCCTAATCCTCCATTACGACGCCGATCCGCCCGTCGGCCAGCACCCGCACCCGCCGCACGGCTAGGAGCTCGGTCCTGAGCACCGGCGGCGTGGCGCAGGCGGCGGCGGCCTGGGCGGTGGCCACCGGGTCGCCAAAGGCCTCGCGGAGGAGGTCGTCGGTGGAGAAGCCGAAGACGCGGGGGAATTCGCCGGCGTTGTTGCAGGCGATCGGCTCGCGCGCGGTGGCGACGATCGCGGCGACCGTCGCCGGGCGGGGCGGGACGCAAGGTAACGCCAGTGCCGACCGCATACCGCCAGCGCCCGCAACGTCACCGGGCTGTCGAATAACGCGGTGTACGGCCCCAGGAGCGTTGCCCCACCGTGGACTGGCACAGACCGCCGCCGTGCGGGCAAACCCGCCCAAGGGGCGCTGAGCACGCAAACGGGGCACCCACGCCGGTGAGTCCCGAGCTGCGGTCCAGCGCTTCCCGTCCGCTACCGCCGACAAGGATCATTGTCCACACCCGGTGTCCGCCGTTTCCGGAGCAGCGGGACGGGCCGAGGTGAGCACCCTCGGCCCGTCATCGCGGTCGGTCGTGGGGGCCGGGGTGGCCGCTACGGCGCCGGGGTGGCGGCCGCGGGCGTGGCCGGCGGCAGGTCGACCGACTCCATGCTCGCGCCCATGCGGGTTCCGCGGATCGGGGGATCCATCGGCAACACCTGGTCGAAGGTGACGTTGTTGGCCGCGTCGCGCACGATCACGCGCTGCGGCGTGCTGGCGCTGAAGGTCTGGCCGTCTTCGCTCACCTCCGGGTGGGCCTCGAACTGGAAGGTGCCGGTGTAGGCGCCTTCGGCGTCGGAGAGCGCCTGGATGATGGTGAAGTGGCCGCGGCGCTCGCCGTCGGCCTCCCACCGCCCGAGGGCCGGGCCCTGGAACCTGAGGCCGAGCGCCGGGTCGACGTAGTTGGGCGGGAGCGCCACCACGACCGAGCCGTCGGCGCCGTAGACGTTCGGGACGACCCCGCCCGGGGTCGTCACCAGCCAGGTGCCGGCCATGGGGTGCCCGGCCAGGTCGCCGGCCCCGTCCTGGGCGGCTGCGCGGCGGCCGGGGCCGACGAGGGCCACGCCGAGGCCGCCGGCGCCGAGGCCGGCGAGCGCGGCGCGGCGGGAGACGGAACGGTCGGTCCGACGAGCGGTCATGAGCATGCTCCTCCTGCGTGGGAATGGCGACGATACCGGCACGGCGGATCGCCTCCGCCCGTGACGCCGCCGGTGACCCCCCCGGCGGATCGCCATCGTCCGCCACCGCGCCGCGGCCCGCATGGGGCAGATGCGCTATTTCCGCTGGAGGGGTTGCCGGGAGGCAGATAGGCAATCCGTTCAAACCAGCCCGTGCCGCGCGGCAAACGCGGCGGCCGCGGCGCGGGACGGCAGGCCCAGCTTGGCGAGGATGCTGGCGACGTGGTTCCGGGCGGTGTGCCGACTGATGAAGAGGGCCTCGGAGATCGCCCGGTCGGAGCACCCCTCGGCGAGCAGTCCGAGCACCTCGACCTCGCGGCGCGTCAGGCCGTGACGGGTGGGTGCGGCGACGGGGGGCACCTCCGCCGGCGCGGACTCGACCGCCAGCGCGACGGCGACCGCCTCCTCCAGCGGCAGCGCCCGACCCGCCGCCAAAGCGGCGACGAGGACGTGCCCCCCCAAACCGGTGCCGGCGGCGGCGACCGCGCGGTCGCGCTCGCCGAGCCGGACCGGGTCGGGCGGCACGCCGAGCAGGTCGCGGAGGCGATCCGCGGCACCGAAGAGGCGGGCCGCGCGCTCGGTCGCGCCGGCCTCGGCCGCGAGGATCGCGAGCTGGTCGAGCGCGACGGCGACCTGGTGCTGGTCGTGCTCGTCCCGGGCCAGGGCCAGGCACTCCCGCGCCAGCTGCGCCGCGTGGGCGGCGTCGCCCCGGTTACGGGCGACGCGAGCCAGGATCAAGAGGGAGTCGGCCGCCCCCCAGGCGAACCCGAGCCCGCGCTGGAGGGCGAGGGCCTCGTCGGCCAGGCGCCACGCCCGCGCGTCGTCGCCCTGGTCGAGCGCCAGCCAGGCCAGGTTATCGAGCATCATGCTGACGTTCGGCTCGGCGTGCGCGACCGCATCGCCAAGCTCGCGCCACGCCGCGAGCGCCGCTTCGGTCAGACTCCTCGCTCGATTGGCCTCGCCTCGCGCCGCCGCGGCGCCGCCGAGGGCGACCAGCGCGCTGGCCGTCGCGACCCCGTCGCCGAGTTCCCGCGCGATGCCCAGGGCCTCGTCCCCCCAGGCCGCCGGCTCCTCGCCGCCGCGGTCGGCCGCGACAGCCGTCGCCCCGACCAAGACCCAAGCGCGCTCGATCGTCCGGGCCCCGGCGCTCCAGACGAACGCCCGCGCGAGCCACCCACGCCCCTCCGCCCAGTGCCCGCGGACGAACCAGAACGGCCACAGCGCGACGACCAGCCTCAGGCCGGCGCCGACGTCCGCGCTCCCCGCCAGCCACGCCAGCGCCGTCCGCAGGTTGCTGTGCTCCGCCGCGACCCGGTCCCCCCACCGATTCTGCGCGGGCGTGAACCAGGACGGCCCGGCCCGCGTGGCCAGGTCGAGGCACCAGCCGGCGTGCGCATCGCGGACCGCCGCCTCCTCGCCGCTGGCGGTCAGTTGTTCCAGCCCGAATTCGCGGACCGTCTCCAGCATCCCGAACCGGGGTTCGCCGTCGACGCCCGCATCCCGGCGCAGCAGGCTGTGGTCGACCAGCGACGCGAGCACCGCGAGGACGTCGAGTCGCGGCCCGGCGCCCGCGCGCCCAACCGCCTCCGCGGCCTCCAGCGTGCAGCCGCCGGCGAAGACCGCCAGGCGGCGGAAGAGGGCCCGCTCGTCGGCCGACAGCAGGTCGTGGCTCCAGGCGATGGCGCCGCGCAGCGTCCGCAGGCGGTCCGGCTGGTCGCGAGGCCCACCGGTCAGGTGCCCGAGGCTCGGCGAGAGCCGCGCCAGCAGCGCCGACGGCGGGAGGACGGTGCTCCGCGCGGCGGCGAGCTCGATGGCCAGGGGCAGGCCGTCGAGGCGGGCGCAGACCGCCGCCACCGCGGCGGCATCCTCGTCGGTCAGCGCGAAGTCGGGCCGCACGGCGCGGGCCCGGGCACAGAAGAGGCGGACCGCCGCAACCTCGGCGACCTCTGCCGCCGAACGGACGCGCGCGGGGTCGGGCAGCGCCAGCGGCGGGACCGGGAACCGCTGCTCCCCGGTCACGTTGAGGGGGACGCGGCTGGTGGCAAGGACCGTAACCCGGGGGCAGGCCGCCAGCAGCATGGCCACCGCCGGCGCCGCCGCCACCACCCCCTCGACGTTGTCGAGCAGGAGCAGGAGGTCTTGCGTCGCGAGGAAGGCGGCGAGGCGCTCGGCCAGGGGCCGGTCGCCGGCCTCCCGCAGCCCCAGCGCCCCGGCGATCGCCGCCGGCACCAGCGCCGCGTCGGCCAGCGGGGCGAGGGCGACGAAACAGACCCCGTCGGCGAACGCCTGCCCGAGGTCGGACGCCACCTCCAGCGCCAGGCGGGTCTTGCCGACCCCGCCCGGACCGGTCAGGGTGACGAGCCGCACGCCGTCTTGGCGGACCAGGTCGCGGACGGCGGCAACCTCGCGCTCGCGTCCCACGAAGGAGGTGAAGGGGACGGGCAGGGCCGCCGGTGTGGGGCGGTCCCCGA
>CADCWE010000128.1 GCA_902806325.1 uncultured Thermomicrobiales bacterium
GCAGCCCGTCGCCCGCGTGCAGCCGCAACAGGCGGAGGACGAACCCGGCCAGCGGCGCGGGGCCCAGCGGCGGCACGAAGGCGCGGGCGTTGAGGATCAGGCATTCGCGGAGGATCGTCTCGTCGCCGTGCCCCTGGGCCACCAGCGTGTCGACCGCCTCGCCGAGCACCAGCAGTTGGCGCTCCGCGGCGAAGGTTCCCCGCGGCGCGGGCAACCCCGGCTGGTCCAGCCAGCAGCGCAGCTCGGCCTCCCGCCACGCTTGCCGCCGCCGCCGGTCCAGGGCTTGGCGGGCGCGGGCGCGCAGGTCGTCCTCCCCGAAGCGGGACAGGCAGCGTCGCCGGTTCAGGCGCCGGCACTGGGCGACCGCGTCCTCCTCGGTCCAATCCGGCGCCCCGGCCACGATCGCCGCGACCAACTGCTCGACGGCGAAGGCGCGGTGGTCCCCACGCAACGGCCCGCCGTCCAAAAAGGCGTCCCCGATCGCCACGACCGCGTCGGCCCCGTCCACCGCTTCGCCCCTTTGCCCGCCGCTCGCCCCGCGCCCGCTTCGGCCCCTTCCACTCGAGTGAAGCACACCGCGTCCCCCCCCGATAGGGCCATCGGTCTCGAACCGAATCGGGACCTTGGTACCCGGTCGGATGTGGACCGTCGGGTCAGTCTGGAGGAGGCGGGAGGAGCGGCTCGATCTGGGCCAGCAGGGCTGGGCTGTCCTCCGTCGCGGCAGTCCAGACGAGCACGAGATCCACCTCGTCGTAGCCGTGGATCAGCCGATCCCGCATTCCCGCGGCGTTTCGCCAAGGAATTTCTGGGTAGCCTTGCCGAAACACTGGCGACAACCGCTTGGTCGCTTCGCCGATGACCGTAATCTGGTCGAGCACGGCGGATTGCGTTTTGATGTCGGCAAGGAACCCATCCTTGTCCACGCCTTGGATGAACGCGATCGTGCGCCGGGCGGCGTGCGCGATATCGAGGAGGCTCGCGTCATCCCTCAGCATAGAGCACCCGTGCCGTGCCCAAAATTTCCCGGCGGCGGATCCAATTGTGGCTGCGCTCGATGGCCGATCGCTCGATGAGGTCGATCGTTCGCCCAAGAAGCGCGGCGAAATCGTCTTCGATGGTCACCAGATCGAACAAGCTCCACCGCTCGTCTGGCCCGAACGTCACCAGCAGGTCGATGTCGCTGTCCGGCCGGAAATCGTCGCGCAGCGCGGAGCCGAACACCGCCAGCTCGGTGATCCGCCAGCGACGGCAGAGATCGGCCAGGGCTTCGCGATCGGGCATCGGCACGCGGAGGCGTGTGGTCGAGGCAGTGGCGTCGGTTCCGGTCGGGGACATGGCGCCTGCTCCTGGGCCGTCGCGGGGCGAGCGCGACCGGCGTGGTGTCAGCCTAGCACGCCACCGGGCGCGCCACGCCACCGCGGGGATCGCCTCCAGCGGGTCGGCCACGATCCGGGCGGGGATCGCCCCGGTGGGGAGCGGTTGGCGTTGAAGGAGCCCGTTGCCCACGATCGGGGGTTCCGACGGTTAATCCGGTTCGGTCGGGTCGTCGGCGGGGGCATCGTCGGACGCGAGCATGGCCGCGATGCGGGATCGCAATCGTGGCGCGTTGGACGTCGCGGCCCGCCAAACGATGTCCCAATCGATCCCGAAGTAGGCGTGGACCGCGATGTTGCGGAAGCCCACCACGTCGGACCAGGGAACATCGGGATGCCCTCGCCGCGTGTCGGAAGCGACGCGGGCGGCCGCTTCCCCGATGGTGATCAACCGCAACAGGACCGCGTCGCGCAGCACCTCGTCGTCCAAGAACGCGTCGCGCGAGCGTCCATCGATATACCGGGCGATCGCATCGGCGGCCTCGACGATGTCCTGGAGGTAGAGTCGTTCACTTCGCGCCATAGAGGACCCGCGCCGACGCCAAGACCTCGTCGCGAATCGCAGGCTTGAGGCCCCGCTTGGAGACCAGGTCCACGTCGCGACCCAGCAGCGCGGAGAGTTCCCGGCGCACGGCGGCGAACTCCAAGAAGCCGATCGGGGCATCGGGCGCGAACAGGACCAGCAGGTCGAGATCGCTGTCCGGCCGGAAATCGTCGCGCAGCACGGAGCCGAACACCGCCAGCTCGGTGATCCGCCAGCGGCGGCAGAACTCGGCCAGGTCCGCTTGGGATGGATGGATCGCCGCATCGTGCATGGCCGTCGTCTTCTCGGCGTCCCGTGCCGCTCCAGGGCGGCGCCGTCCCGGCGTCCGGTCCATGGCTAGCCTACCACCGCGCCGCCACCGGCGCCCTCGCCAACGGTTTCCCCCGGTCCGCCGTCCATGCTACGATCCGGCTCCCCGCCGGGGTCGGTCGGGGATCCCGCGTCGCACGCCCCGCGAGTGAGGGAAAGGAGCCACGGATGATGCCCCCGTTCGTACGCCCGCTGATCGTCTGCCTGGTCGCCGTGCTGGCGCTGGGCGGCGCCCTGAGCGCGACCGCGTTGATCCAGTCCGACGCCGACGGCGATTCACCCGCCCAGGGCCACGCCCAGGTGATCGCCCACGGCGTCGCGCCGCTGCCCGCGACCGAGGTCGCCTGGCGGGTGGTGCTCGACGAGGCCGGCACCGATGACACGGTCGAGGCCCCGGCGCGCGCCCTCGGCTTCGCCCTCGCCGACGACGAGGCGGTGCTGGTCAACGACTTCTCCTTCGGCACCCAGACCCGGCTCGCCGCCGGCGAGGCCAGCTTCGTCGCCGACGGCGCCGCCCAGCAGCGCCTGGCCCTCGGCGACGCGGCGGTCGACTACTACCGGATCGCCCTGGTCCCGACCGAGCAGGCCGAAGACGACGGCGGGGCCGAGTTGGTGCTCGGCGGCGACGGGTTCTCCGCCCCGGACGGCAACCGCGACCTCGACCTGGTCCGCGACGTGCTGGACCCGAGCGAGGAGACGGAACTGGCCCAGGCCGACGCCCCTATCCTGCTGCTGGTGACCGCCGGCAACGTCGAGGTCACCGCCGGCGACGAGGAGGCGGTGGAGCTGGAGGAAGGCGAGGCGGCGACCTTCGACGACGACCTCGCGATCGCCGCCGCCGTCGAGGCCGGGGCGACGATCGTCGCCGCCGTGATCGGGCCGGAGGTGCCGCCGCTGCCGGCCGCGCCGGTGCCGACCGCCGCCGCCTCCCCGGCCGCGTCCCCGGCCGCCGACGTGGTCGGCTCGATCGGCGTCGCCGTCTTCGAATGCCCGCCGGGCACCGACCCGGACGACCTCTCGCCCTGCGTCGACTTCGCCGAGATCGGCGGCTTCTCCCTGACCACCCCGGAGGGCGCGGTCCTGACCCTGGACGACGCCAACTTCGGCGACGGCGGGTTCGACTTCTCCGGCCTCCCGGCCGGCGTCTACAACCTGACCCAAACCCTGGCCGCCCAGTACGACACCTACCTGGCCCCCGGCTTCCCGGTCGACTCGGTCAACGGCGGCTTCCTGATCGAGATCACCGCCGAGACGCCGGACATCGGGATCGAGATCTACAACCTGCAATCCGCCGCCGAGCCGGTCGACACCGACGGCGATTCCCTGACCGACGACGTCGAGACCGACCAGACCGGCACCGACCCGGCCGACTTCGACTCCGACGACGACGGCCTCTCCGACGGCCAGGAGGCGATCCCCGGCGGCACCGCCACCGACCCGCTCGATGCCGACAGCGACGGCGACGGCTTCTCGGACGGCGACGAGGTCGCCGCCGACACGGACCCGCTCGACCCGGCCAGCTTCCCGCCCGCGCCCACCGCGGAGGCGACGGAGACGGCGGCGGCGGCGTAGGTCCCCCGAACCCCCCAGCCCCCTTCCCCTCGCGAACGGGGGGAAGGGGGAACCACGGGGTTGCGATCCTGGGCAACGCGGTGGCGAAAGCCGCTCCCCCTGCGTAGGGCCGGGTACCCGTTGGGTGGCGGTTGGGGAGGGGGCCGTTCCGCCACCAATCCAAAGGTCTCCCCATGCCCGCCCACCTCCCCGCCGTCCTCGCCGCCTGCGACCGGAACCGGGAGCGCGACCGCGCCGACCTGTTCCGGCTGCTGGCGCAGCCGAGTATCAGCACCCAGAACGTCGGCGTCCGGGAATGCGCGGGGCTCGTCGAGGCGTTCCTCGACGGCGCGGGCCTTGCCGCCCAAATTATCGAGACCCCCGGCCACCCGATGGTCTTTGGCGAGCGTTCTGGCCCACCCGGCGCCCCGACCCTGCTCCTCTACGGCCACTACGACGTCCAGCCGCCGGACCCGCTCGACGCCTGGGTCAGCCCGCCGTTCGAGCCGACCGTGCGCGATGGGCGCGTCTACGCCCGCGGCGCCGGGGACAACAAGGGGCAATTCTTCGCCCACATCGCCGCCCTCCGCGCCTGGGTCGAGACCGCGGGGCAGCTCCCCGTCTCCGTCAAGGTCCTGCTCGAAGGCGAAGAAGAGTGCGGCAGCCCCCACGTCGACGGGTTCGTCGCCGCCCACCGGGAGCTGCTCGCCGCCGACCTCGTCGTCACCGCCGACGGCCCCGCCCACCACGAGACCCGGCCCCAGATCGAGTACGGCGTGCGCGGGCTGCTTTATGTCGAGATAAGCGCCCGCGGCGCCGCCCACGACCTCCATTCCGGCAACTGGGGCGGCATCGCCCCCAACCCGGTCTGGGCCCTGGTCCACCTGCTCGGGACCGTGCTTTCTCCGGCGGGCGAGATCACCGTCGAGGGGTTCCACGACGACGTCCGGCCGCTCTCCCCCGCCGCCCGGGACGCGATCGCCCGAATTCCCTTGGACCCCGGCGCCGCGCTGGCGAGCGTCGGTCTGACCCGCTACGCGGCGCCGGAAGACCTCGGCCACGTCGAGCGCCTGGTCGGCCGCCCGACCGCCAACATCGCCGGTCTCCACGGCGGCTACGGCGGCGAAGGGTCCAAGACCATCATCCCCGCCGAGGCGACCGCCAAGCTCGATTTTCGCCTCGTCCCCGACCAGGACCCTGACGACGTCTACGCCAAGCTGCTCGCCCACGTCCGGCGCCACGCCCCGGACGTCGCGGTCCGCCGCCTCGGCGCGATGCGCCCCTCCCACACCGCGCTCGACCACCCCCTCGCCGCGCCGCTGCGCCGCGCCCTGGCGACCGGCTTCGGGGCCGAGCCGTTCGACGTCCCCCTCGTCGGCGGCAGCCTGCCGGACGCGGTCTGGACCCGCACCCTCGGTCTCCCCTCCTTCGTCGTCCCCTACGCCAACCACGACGAGGCCAACCACGCCCCGAACGAGAACCTGGTCCTGGACCGCTTCTACGCCGGGATCCGGACGACGGCGGCGCTGGTGGCGGAGTTGGCGGCCGATGGACGGTAGCTCTCAGCCGTCAGCCGGTAGCCATCAGCGGTTGGTGATCCCGCCCAATTGAGGGGTCATCCCGAGCGCAGCGAAGGATCTCCCGCCCGCAGGTGACGTCAGCTACCGTCGACGAGGCCGCGGGAGATGCTTCGTTGCGGTCAGCATGACGGAGGGGGGCCGGTCGGCCCGCGCCATTCCCCGTATCATTCCGAACCTACCGCCTACCCCTTACCGCCCACCCGGAGACCCTGATGCTCCCCGCCCGCGACCGCCGCCCCCGCGCCTTCGCCACCCGCGCCGTTCATGCCGGGGAGGCGCCCGACCCGTCGACCGGCGCCCACGGCGTGCCGGTCTACCAGAACAGCACCTACGCCTTCCGCTCCTACCGCCAGACCCAGGAGGCGATGGCCGATCGCCTGCCCCACTTCTTCTACGTCCGCGAAGGCAACCCGACGGTGCGGACGCTGGAGCTGAAGCTGGCCGACCTCGACGGGGCCGAGGCCGCCGTCGCCACCGCCTCGGGGATGGCCGCCATCTCCGCCGCCCTGCTCCACCTCCTGGCCGGCGGCGGCCACCTGGTTGCTTCCCAGGACCTCTACTTCGCCGCCCGCGAGTTCGTCTGCGCCGATCTGCCGGCCTACGGCGCCGGTTCGACCCTGGTCGACATCGGCGACCTGGCGGCGGTGCGGGCCGCGATCACCCCCGCCACCCGCGCCCTGTACGCCGAAACGTTCGCCAACCCCGGGATGCAGGTCGCGGATCTGGACGCCCTGGCCGCCCTGGCCGGGGAGCACGGCATCCCGCTGGTGGTCGACAACACGTATCTGTCGCCCGCCCTGCTGCGGCCGATCGAGCGCGGCGCGGCGTTGGTGGTCCACAGCACCACCAAGTACCTCTCCGGCCACGGCCACGCCCTCGGCGGCGCCGTCTGCGGCTCGCGCGCGCTGGTCGGGGGCATCGCCGCCCGCCTGGCCCGCCTCGGGGGTGCCCCGTCCCCGCTCCAGGCCTGGCTCACCTTGACCGGGACGAAGACCCTGCCGCTGCGGGTCGAGCGCCACGCCGCGACCGCGCTGCGCCTGGCGCGATTCCTGGAGGCGCACCCCGCGGTCGCCGCCGTCCGCTACCCCGGCCTCGCGTCCGACCCCGGGCACGCCGTCGCCCGCCGCCTGCTCGGGGGCGCGGGCTACGGCGGGATGCTCGCCTTCGCCCTGGCCGGGGGAGAACCCGCCTTCGGCCCCTTCCTCGATTCCCTCGACCTGTGCACCATCGCCGTCAGCCTCGGCGAACCGGCGACCCTGATCTGGCCGTACCCGGCGCAGGGGCTGCTGCGGTTGTCGGTTGGGTTGGAAGACCCCGCCGATCTCGAAGCGGACCTGGCGCAGGCGCTGGCGCGGGTGCCGGTGGTGGCGGCGGCGGATTAGCGGGGCGAATCCCCCTCACCCCCCGGCCCCCTCTCCCGAGCATCGGGAGAGGGGGAACACGTCGGGATCGCAAAGATCCCCCCTTCCCCTCGCGATCGGGGGGAAGGGGGGTGAGGGGGACTTCACCCGCGTCCAAAGGAACGCCCGATGCCCATCATCCGCCACCTCACCGACCTGCCACCGGACCTGCTCGCCCGCCTCAACGGCGCCGACCTCCTCGACGCGCCTTGGCAACCGGAACCTGCCGCCGCGTTTCTCGCGGACGCAAACAACCTGCTGCTGCTGGCGATGGACGGCGATGCTCCGATTGGCTTCCTGACCGCCCACCGCCTCCAGCGGTTGGACGCCCGCCGGGCCGAGGTCCTGATCTACGAGATCGCCGTCGCCGAGGCCGTCCAACGCCGCGGCATCGGCCGCGCCCTGATCGAACGCGCCACCGCCTGGGCGGCCGTGGTCGGCGCCGACCTGGCCTGGGTCCTGACCGACGGCGGCGACGACCGCGCCGCGGCCTTCTACCGCGGCACCGGCGGGACCCCCGATCCGCCGGGGATCACCCTGTTTTCCTACCCCGTCCCAACACCCGATCGCTGACGCCACCCCGATCTGGGAGATCGACCATGCCAACGAATCCGACCTACCCCACGCCCGAGCACGCCGCCGCCGCCGGGGCCGTGGTTGAGTTCTTCGCCGCCCGGCCGGAGACCGACGCCGTGCTGGTGGTCAACTCCTGCGCCCGCGGCAAGGCCACCCCGGACTCGTGCCTGGACGCCCTGGTGCTGATCCCCGAGGGCGCGTCCACCGGCGAGACCGAGGCCGCCTGGCGCGCCTTCCGCGACGCGCATCCCGCCTTCGCCGCCCTCCGCGCCGCCGGCGCCTTCTCCGTCGTCCACCTCGACGTCCACGACGGCGCCTTCGCCCCGCCCGACCACCCGGCCGACGAGTTTCCGGACGGCTTCGAACTCGAGATCGGCAACGCCCTCGTCTATTCCCGCCTGCTATGGGAACGCGCCGGCCGCGACCGGCTGGCGGGTCTGCGCGCCCGCTGGCTGCCCTACTACGACGAGACCCTGCGCCGGGAGCGGCTCGCGGCCGTCCGGTGGTGCGCCGAGGACTGCCTGGACCACGTCCCGTCGGCGGTCGCCCGGGGATTGTATTTCCAGGCGTTCGACCGGTTGTACCGCGCGTTTCAGTTGTTCTTGCAGGGACTGTTCGTCCAGCGCCGGGTCTACCCGATTGCCTACAACAAGTGGATCCGCGAGCAGGTCGTCGAGATCCTGGGCCTCCCGGAACTGTATCCCCAACTCCCCCCGTTGTTCGAGATCGCCCGCTTCGAAAGCGACGCGATGATCGCCAAGGCCGCCGCCCTCCGCCGCCTGCTGGACGAGTCCGTGCCCGGCTGATCCCGCGCCGACCGGGTCCGCCGTCGTCGGCGAGGGCGGCGGCCGGCGACCCGGCGCACCGATCCCCGGCCGCGCGTCGGCGCGCTCGTCCATCCGCGTCGCCAGCATCGGGCAAACCCAACAAACCGCCGCCAGCACCAGGACCAAGCCCGCCGCGAGCGATGCCACCCCCCGTCTCCGGCGCCGCGGGCGGGCGCCAGGGGCGGCGGAAGACGGTCCACCCGGTTGGACTCGGACGGTCTCCGGCCGCACCGGCACCCGCGGCACCGGCGCCGGAGCCGCCGCCGGGTGCGCCCGGTCGTGGCTCGCCCGCCGCCCGGGGTTGCCCAGCACCCAATAGGCCGCGTTCAACACCCGGCACCGCTCCGCGGCCGCCGCGTCCCCTGGGTGCAGGTCCGGGTGGGAGCGCCGCGCCGCCGCCCGATAGGCCGCCCGGATCTCGGCCGGGGAGGCGTCTCTTGGGATTCCCAGGATGCGGTAAGGGTCGGGCATCGGCGTCACGAATGGGGCCCTCCTGGACGGCCCTTGCCCCGGGCGGCCCTCACCCCGGCGCTTCGCGCCACCCCTCTCCCGATGCGCGGGCGAGGGGACGAGAACCTCACGGCCAGGGATGCTATCAGGCCCGAGCCGATCTCCCCAGTTCGCGCGCTCCCCGTACCCCTCTCCCTTGACGCGGGAGAGGGGTGGCCTTGAGGCCGGGGTGAGGGCTCGTCCGGGCGCCACACGTTCGTGATCGCGACGTCGCACAACCGTGGCCCCGGCGCCGGAATCGGGTGACGCCGGGTCCGTATCTTCGGGGGCATCGACCGCGACGACCCCGGTGGACGCCGGGACGCGGCGACCAGATCGCGCGACGTACCGCCTTCAGGAGACCCCATGAGCACCGCCACCCCGAGCATCTCCCCCGTTCTCGCCCCGGTCGCGGGCGGCCCGTTCGACACGCTGCGCGCCCGGCTGGCCGGGCATCTCATCACCGCCGGCGACGCCGGCTACGACGAGGCCCGGCAGACCCTCTACGCCACCCGCCGCCCGCTGGCGGTCGTGCGCGCCGCGAACGCGCGGGACGTCGCCGCCGCGGTGACCTTCGCCCGCGACCGCGACCTGCCGCTCGCGGTGCGCAGCGGCGGCCACAGCCTGGCCGCCTACAGCGTCGTCGACGACGCCGTCGTGGTCGACCTCTCCCGGATGAAGCGGGTCCGCGTCGACCCCCAAACGCGGATCGCCCGCGTCCAGGCCGGCGCCACTTCGGGCGATCTGGCCGGCCCGGCCCACGAGCACGACCTGGCGCTCTCCACCGGCGACACCGCCTCGGTGGGGATGGGCGGGCTGACCACCGGCGGCGGGATCGGGTTCATGGTCCGCAAGCACGGCCTGGCGATCGACAGCCTCCTCTCGGCCCAGGTCGTCACCGCCGACGGCGCGATCGTCACCGCCAGCGAGACCGAGCACCCGGACCTCTTCTGGGCGATCCGCGGCGGCGGCGGCAACGTCGGCATCGTCACCGAGTTCACCTACCGCCTCGCGCCGGTCGGCCGGGTGTTGGCCGGGATGCTGCTGCTGCCGGCCAGCCGCGCCGTGCTGCGCGGCTACCTCGACCTGGCGGCGGCGGCGCCCGACGACCTGACCACGATCGCCAACCTCCAGTTCGCGCCGCCCGCCCCGTTCGTGCCGGCGGACCGCGTCGGCGAGCCGGTGCTGGCGATCATCGTCTGCTGGACGGGCACCGTCGCGGACGGGGATCGCGCCCTGGCGCCGCTGCGGGCGCTGGCGACGCCGGTCGCCGACACCATCGCCGAGATCCCCTACCCCAAGATCTACGCGTACACCGACCACCAGGCCGCCCCCCACGGCGCCGCGATCCGCTCCATGTTCGCCGACGACCTGAGCGACGCCGCGCTCGACGCCGCGCTGGCGGCCCTGCGCGACGCGACCTCCCCCTACAGCCTGATCCAGTTCCGCGCCCTCGGCGGCGCCATGGCCCGCGTGTCGCCGGACGCGACCGCCTTCGCCCACCGCGAGCGGCGCTTCTTCCTCGCCATCATCGCGATCTGGCTCGACGCCGCCGAGGACGCCGCCCCCCACGCCGCCTGGACCAACGCCCTCTGGCAGACCGTCCGCCCCGAGGGCGCCGGCGTTTACGTCAACTTCCTGGAGCGGGAGGGGCCGGACCGCGTCCGCAACGCCTACCCGCCGGTCACCTACGCCCGGCTGGCCGAGATCAAGCGCCGCTACGACCCCGGAAACCTGTTCCGGTTCAACCAAAACGTCCCGCCGCGCCCCTAACTCGCCGCATCCCGCGGGCGCCGGTCCGGCGGAACCTCATGCGCCGCCGCCCCGCCCGGATCACGGGCGGGGCGACGCCACGCTGCCTCCCCGGCACGCGTCACAGGTCGGGCGCAGGCGTCATGGGTGGGTCGCTCCCGGCTCAACGCCCCGGGAATGGTGGCAGTGGAAGAAGCGAGGAATGAGTCGCAGCGGGCGGCATCTGTTGCAGAGCCGTCCTCGACAGCGCCTACCTCGGCCCCAGGGTCGACGCCGGCACGAACCTGAGGTGCGGCTGACCGGCCTGCGACGCCAACGAACTGGCCCTCGTGCTCGGACACTCCAACCACGCCGCCCTTGACGCGGCGACGAACGACCTGGTCCCCGTGATGGACCCCAGGCAGTTCGGTGCCTGGGAACTGGCCCGCGCGTGGCTCGCGCGGCTTGATCGCTGACGATCCGCCCAAATGTCAGCAAATGTCAGCAACCCTGGCGCGGTGCGTGTGTCGCTGGGTGCCGCTACACCTGTTCCGCTCTGGTCCCCGTCTGAGGAGTTAGAGCGCGTCGCGAAAGGTGAGGTCCCTGACTAACGTCTTCATCGTGCGCGCTGAGTGGCCCGAGAAGCGCAAACCGGCGACGGCCGAGGGGGGATCAACTCACGTATTGTGGCAAGGGTGCAGCCTACGGGACGTGTGGTGGGGAGGGTCCGCAGGGGGGCGACCCTGATGGTCCATTCCACCCGTTCTTTGCGCGACCATGTCGATTAGCCACATTTGAGACAAGGAGTTAAGAGGAACAGCGAGCACCCAGCCTGGGAGGGCCTCCGTGGCTCGTGCGATCCGTAGCGGAGGGAACCACCTGACCGATGGAGAGAATCCCCGCTTCCTTCGGGGGCCGAGCTGCTCGCCCTCGGGAACGTGGCGGTCCTGATCATCCGCCCGGGACCAGCGCGGCACGGCGCCGTGCGGGTGTCCGTTGCCATCACCGGGGGCCGGACCCTCGGGGAGGTCGCTGACAAGTCAGCTCGTGCTCCCCGAGGACGCCTGGGCAATCCCGATCCATTGGGATAACGATCGTATCGTTGTTTGGTCGAAGCAGCGCTCCTTAGCCCGGAATGCTCTCGCATTGTTTTTTGGTTAACGGGTACATGGTCGAATCCGTGAACTCGCAGGTCCTGCCGCGGTATTGAAACGGTTCGTATTCCGCAGGGCACGCTTTGTTCATGCAGGTCTTGATGTATTCGGTTGACCCCTCATCGGTGGTACAGCGGAGTTGACATACCCGCCACGTTGCTGGCGCCGCCGACGCTGGCGAGAACTGTGCCCCGGCGGCGGAGAGCCCAAGCGCCACCGCGATGGTCTTTGTCGCCGCCCGGCGGGACATCCCCGTGGCCAACGACCGAGCGAGCTGGTCCATGCGGGATCCGTCCATCGATGCCTCCTTGAAGCTGGGTGGTTGCGGATAGGTGATCGATCCGCAACACGCCGCGATCGTCGTCGCGTGCCTAGACGTCACCATAGCTTCCACAGGTCCGGGCTACCATCCGGGGCAGTACCCGGTTTCGGTCGCGGGCGTACTCATTCCCCCGCATAGGTACCGCATGGCACCGGTGCGTGGTCCGGGGTTCCGGTCTGGGGGCGGCGGATGCGCCGCGCGGTCAGGCGGGAGGCGCGGGCACCCGCGGGACCAGGCCGGCCGCGACGGCGGCGTCGACAGCGGCGGCGCGGGTGGCGACGCCCAGTTTGGCCAGGATATGGGCGACGTGGTTCTCGACGGTGCGGACGCTGATGAAAAGAGCCGTACCGATCTCGCGGTCGCCCAGGCCGGCGGCCAGCAGCGGCAGGATCTGGGTCTCGCGTGGGGTCAAGACGGCGCCGGGCGCGGCGGCGTCGGTCTCGAACGGGTCGAGCGCCTCGGCGACCGCCTGCGCCGGCAGTAGGCTCCGGCCGATCGCCCGGGCTGTCGCGAACGCCGCTTCGTCGAGGGCGGCGCGGGCGCCAGTCAGGGCCTGCTCCAGGGCGACCTGGTTTTCGGCCACCCGGAAGCGCAGCCCGATCCGTTCGCGCAGGGCCTCGGCCGCGCCCAACAGCCGGGCGCCGCGTTCCGTCCGCCCGACGGCGACGGCGACGATCCCCACGGCCTCGATCACGTCGGTGACCTCGCGCGTCCCGGGCCGCCCCCGGCCCATGCCCAGCGCCTCCCGGTACCGCCCCAGCGCGCGCGCGTGGTCGCCCCGGTCGCGCGCCAGGTCGCCGAGGTCGCCCAGCGCCATGATCACCCCGGCCGTGTACCCCGTGCCGCGCATCCGGCGGAGGCCCTCCGCGAGGCGCTCCTCGGCCAGCGCGAGGTCGCCGCGCGCCCGGTCGACGACGGCGAGGTTGATCAGGGCCCGCCCCCCAATGATCCCGGCCAGCCGCCGGTCGGCCACGGTCTGGGCGGCGGCGAAACTTTCGTCCAGGAGCAGGGTGGCGCGGTCGAAGTCGCCCCGCAACGTGGCCAATCCCCCGAGCCCGACCAGGGCCAGGGCCGCGTTGACCGGGTCGCCGTGGTCCCGGCACCCGGCCAGCCCTTCGGTCAGGCTGGTCTCCGCCTCCCGGTGCATTCCTTGGAGGATCTCGATGAAGCCGATCGCGACGAGGGCTTTGGCCCGCCCGTCCGCCGCCGCCCCGTCGGGCGCCAGGGCGCGTTGGAGCCAGTCGCGCCCTTCCCGGTAGTGGCCCAGACTGTACCAGAAGCGGCCCAGCGCGGCCGCGAGCCGCAGGAGGCGTCCGACCTCGCCCGCCTCCTCAAGCCAAGCCAGGGCCGCCCGCAGGTTGGCGTGCTCGGCCTCCAGCAACGCCAACGCCTGGTCGCCGTCCGGCAGCAAACCCGCGCGTTCGTACCGCTCGGCGAAGGTGAGGAAGGAGGCCGCGTGGGCGCGCCGGATCGCGGCGGCCTCGCCGCTGGTCTCGAGGCGCTCCAGGGCGAACTCCCGGATCGTCTCCAGCATCCGGTAGCGCGGCTCGCCGTCCGGACCCTCCTCGTGCCGGACCAGGCTCTTGGCCGTCAGCGAGGCCAGGTTCGCCAGGACGTCGGTCCCCGCCTCGTCCTCGGACCGGCAGACGGCCTCGGCCGCCTCCAGCGTGCCGCCGCCGACGAAGACGGCCAGGCGGCGAAAGAGGGCTTTCTCCTCGGCGCTCAGCAGGTCGTGGGACCAGGCGATCGCGTCGCGCAGGGTCCGCTGCCGGGCCGGCAGGTCGCGCGCGCCGCCGGTCAAGAGCGGCAGGCGACGGTCGAGCCGGGCCAGCAGCGTCGCCGGCGCGAGGTGCGCGACCCGGGCCGCGGCCAGTTCGATCGCCAGCGGCAACCCGTCGAGGCGGCGGCAGATCTCGGCCACGATCGGGGCGTTGGCCGCGGTGAGAGCAAAATCGCCCCGGACCGCTTGGGCCCGTTCGGCGAAGAGGCGCACGGCGTCGGCCCCGGCCAGTTCCGCCGGCGACAGGACGGCGTCCGGCAGGGCCAGGGGCGGCACGGCGACGACCCGCTCGGCCGACAGGCGCAGCGGCTCCCGGCTGGTGACCAGCGCGGTGAGCCGGGTGGTGGCGGCCAGGAGGGCGGCCACCAGGGGCGCGGCCTCTACCACCCGCTCGAAGTTGTCCAGCACCAGCAGCAGCTCGCGGTCCCGGAGGGCGTCGAGCAGCCGTTCGGCGACGGGGCGGTCGCCCGCCTCGCGGACGCCGAGCGCCTGGGCGACGGACGGCGCGACGAGGCCGGGGTCGGCGAGCGGCGACAGGTCCACGAACGCCGCGCCGTCAACGAACGCCGCCGACAACTCCTCCGCCACGCGCAACGCCAGGCGGGTCTTGCCGACGCCGCCGGGGCCGGTCAGGGTCACCAGCCGGACATCCGGGCGCCGCAGCAGGTCGCCTACCCCCGCCACCGCGGCCTCTCTGCCGACGAGCGGGGTCAGCGGCACCGGCAGGGACGGGACCGGTGTGCTCGGCGTCGGGAGCACCGGCAAGAGGCTCGCGTCGCCCCACTCCGACGCCGTCTGGATCGGTCGTCGTTGCCAGGTGGGCGCCGCGAGGCCACGGCGGAAGAACGCGATAGCCTCCGCCGTGATCCGGTAGGTCCCGGCATAGTGGGTGGCGGGCAATGCGCCCCGGGCGATGGCGCGGCGGACGGTGCGCTCGCTCACCCCCAGCGCGGCTGCGGCGGCGCGAGCGGTCAGCGTGCCGACTGGCCGCGCCGCCGGTGCCGTGTCCACCGTGTCCGCACTGTCCACCGGGCGTTCGTCCATGATGACGGTAGCATCCCCCAGCGGCACCACGGACGCAAGGGGCACGGCGCGCCGACGACTCCTCGCTCACTTGCTCCTTCCGGCGTACCTTAGCAGCGGTCCTTGCCTTCTGTCCTTCGACCTCCAAGGGAGGATCAATGGACAACCGCGGAGCATAGGGGACGATCGACGATGGTGACCAAGCGGAACACCGTCGCGTCGCACGGTTTTTTTCGGCCAGCAGGTCGGCGAACGCGCGACCGGCGAGGGCGCGGTCGATCGTCGCCATCGGTTTCCACGATGTGGTGCGGGAACAGTGCTTCAGGCCGCGTAGAGCCCCCGCGCCGAGGCAAGTACCGCGTCCCGGGTGCGCGGCTTCGGGCCCCCCTTCGGCACCGAGTCGACCCGCCGCCCGAGCAAGTCTTCCGGCTCCTGCTCCAACGCCCCCAGCGTCATGAACCCGACGCGCGCCCCCGGCTCGAACAGCACCAACAGGTCGACGTCGCTGTCCGGCCGAAAGTCGTTCCGCAGCTCGGAGCCGAAGACCGCCAGCTCATGCGCGCGGAAGCGCCGGCAAATTTCGGCCAGCGTGGCTGCCGGGATCGCCAGCCGGGCGACCGGGGCGGTGGTCAAGTCCGTCATGCCGCCCTCCGTGCCACCGTCCGCCGCGCGCACCCGCGGTCGAGTTCGGGGCCGTGGGTGCCATTGTTTCACCCCCGGCCCACGAACCGCGCGTTCCCCGGCCGCTCCGTCGCCTTCGCCGCCCCATTCCGCTCGGTTGTGACCGGACGTCGTCGTTCTTGCGGACGACGGCTAAGGTCGAGGGGGACGGACCCGCCCGGCGGGGTCTTGCCGCTGGTGGAGGATGCGGACCACGACGATGCGCGCCTCGTCCTCGGCGTAGACGTAGAAGACGACGTGGCGTTCCACCATTCGGCTTCGGCAACCGGGGAACACATCGTCCCGACGCGCCCCAAGGCGGGAAACGCACGCAGGGATTGGAGCGCCCGGTCGATGGCGGACTCGTACTCGTCCGCCTGCTCCGACCCCCACGTTTGTTCGGAGCCGAGCAAGAGGTCGTCGACATCCGTTTGCGCCTCCGGCGTGAGGAGCAGCCCGAGACTACGGCCAGACATCCGGATTCGGTCGTTCTCCCGCCGCCAACCGCCGCCGCGCCGATTCCCGAATCCGGGCCCGCATCTCCGGTGTGTACTCCTCGGCCTCGCCTCGCTCCATCTGCGCCACGCCGACGGCCAGCAACTCCCGCAGCCGCTCGAGCTGCTCCCGCTCCTCCTGCGCCTCCCGCTCCTCCAGCGCCGCCAGCGCCTCGCGCACCACCTCGGCCGCGTCCTCGTACCGCCCGCTGTCCACCCGCTCCTGGATGCCCGCTTGCACGTCCGCCGGGAACTGCGCGACCATGGTCCACCCTCCTTTCGGGGCAGCGTACCAAACCCGGCCGCGACCAACACGACCCCGTTCCGTACCGGTGGCGTTCGAGGGCCGCCCCTGATGGGGGTCATCCTGAGCGAAGCGAAGGATCTCCTGCCGGAGCAGCGTGCTCGTGGGCAACAGCCAAGCGAAGCCATCGCGCGCCATGACCAAGACCTGTTTCGTCTCCATCATGACCAACGCGTCCCGCACGCTCTCCGTCGGGATGACCAACAACCTGGAACGCCGCGTCTTCAAGCACCGATCCCGGACCACCCCCGGATTCACCCAACGGTACAACCTGACGCTGCTGGTCCACGCGGAACCGTACCCCGACCCGTCGTCGGCCATCGCCCGCGAGAAGCAGATCAAGGGGTAGGTGCGGGCGAAAAAGGTGGCGCTGATCGAATCGGAGAACCCCGCGTGGCGGGATTTGAGCGCGGTGTGGTACGACCGATGATGCGTGGTCCGGGCCTTAGCAAACGACGCTGCCGTGGCAGGAGATCCTTCGCTGCGCTCAGGATGACAGGGAGGGGGACAATCTCGTCCCCTCGCCCGATCTACCGCACGGGCCGAGTACCCGGGTGCCCTCTGGGCGGTGGTGGCGGTGGCCTTTAGGCCGGGGTGAGGGCTTGCACTGAAGGCTGACCCTGGCCTAACCCAGACCCGTCCGGCCCACGAACCGCCCGCTGCCCGGCTGCGCCGTCACCTTCGCGGCGCCGTCGAGGGCGTCGTCGTAGATGGTTTCGCCGCGGCGGATGGTGCGGACCACGCGGCCGGTCAGGGTTTGGCCGTGGTAGGGCGTCCACTTTTGGCGGTGGAGTGCGTCTTCGTCGCGCACGGTCCAGGTCTGGGCCGGGTCGAGCAGGCAGAGGTCGGCGTCGTTGCCGATCGCGATGGCGCCCTTGCGGGGGAGGCCGAACAGCGCCGCCGGGGTCGCGCCGATCTGGCGCGCGAACTGGGCGAGGCCCATCCCGCGCTTCGCGACCGCGCCGTCGAAGAAGACCGGCAGCAGCGTCTGCACCCCCGGCAGGCCGAGCGGCGCGGCGAAGACGTCGGCGTTCCCGGCTTCTTTGCTCTCGCGGGTAAAACCGCAGTGGTCGGAGCAGATCAGGTCGACCGTCTCGTCGAGGACGAACGGCCAGATCGCGTCGACCTCGGCCTGGTCGCGCAGGGCGGGGGCGCAGCGGCCGAACCCGCCGAGGCGGGCCAGGTCGTCGGTATTGAGGGCCAGGTACTGGGGGCAGGTCTCGGCCGTCACCCGGACCCCGCGCGCCTTGGCCGCCTTGACCATCCCCAGCGCCTCGGCCGAGGCGACGTGGCAGATGTGCACCGGGCAGCCGGTCCGCTCGGCGAAGAAGAGCACCGTCTGCACCGCCGCCGTCTCGACCAGCGGCGGGCGCGACTCCGCGTGCGCCAGGGCGTCGGTCCGTCCCGCCGCCCGCATCCGCGCCAAGCCGGCGGTCAAGAGCGCGTCGTGCTCGGCGTGCAACCCGTAGGGCAACCCGAGCGGCGCCAACTGCTCCATCGCCAGCAGCAGATCGGCGTCGTCCACCGCCGGAAAGGAGGGGCTGGACGAGGCCATAAAACTCTTGAAGGCCACCGCCCCCGCCGCCGCCATCGCCCGTTGCTCGGCCGGGTCCTGGTCCGGGATCACCCCGGCCCAGAGCGCGGTGTCGACGATCGCCGTCTCGGCGATCCGGTCCCGCTTCGCCCGGAACAGCGCCGCCGTGGTGGTGGTCGGCCCGGCCTGGGGCATCTCGACGACGGTGGTGATGCCGCCCGCCGCCGCCGCCGCGCCGCCGGTCGCAAAGCCCTCGGCGCTGCCGGGGTCCGGCTCCCGAAAATGGGTGTGGACGTCGATCCCGCCGGGCAGCACCAGCAACCCGCCGGCGGCGATCCGGATCTCCGCCGCGATCGCCGATGCGTCCGCCAGCACCCCGGCGATCCGCTCCCCTTCGATCAGGACGTCGGCGCGGACCGGGCCGGACGGCAGCACGACGGTGCCGCCGTGGACCACGGTGCGGGCGTCATCGGGCATGATCGGGTCCTCCTTGGCGACGCGGCGGCGGTCCCGCACGAACGAAGGGGGCGATGGCGGCGGACGTGGTTGACGGCAGGCGGCCCGATTCGCGATCTAACGAGCGCGCGGTGCGCGCACGAACCCACACGGATGGGACGGACCGCCCGGCGGTCGAGAACGATAGCGCCACCGCGACCGATGCACCAGCACGGCCGCCGGCTCGACCGCTTCGCGACCCGGGGAAGGACCCCGCGACGAGGGAGGCGACGATCGCGGGGCGGTGGCCTGCGCCGAGACCGGGACCGCGGTGGCCCGGGGGGCGGCCGGTGTGGACGGCGCCGGTCCCCCGGGCTTGCACCGGCAACGAGCGGTCGGTGATCTATCGGCGTGGCGGGTCCGTATTCATGGAGCCGGTCGGTGCGCGTCGTCCCGATCGGCACGAGAACCGGTGACGAACCGGGGTCGCGAGGCGGGGTGCGTGGACCACGGGTCCGTGCGTTCCCAACGTATGGAGGAGTCGGCTCGATGTCCGTTGTCACGAGTGCGCGCGCGCACCTGATCCGATGGAGTTTTCTCGGCGTCGCGGGCGCGGTCGCCTTCGGCGGCGCGTCGGCGTTGGCCAAACACGAGGACCTCGAGTTCCCGGCGGCGATCCACGCCGGGACCTGCGACGAGCCCGGGGACGTCGTGCTCCAACTCGACGACCTGGTCCGCTTGCCGGAGGACGCCCCCGAGGAAGGCGATCGGGCCGGCGCGCCGGGGTCCCAGGTCGTCCACGGCTTGCCGGAGGACGCCGAGTTCGAGCTGACGATCGAGGACCTGTTCGCCGACGACCACATCCTGGCCGTCTTCGACGCCGAGGGCGAGACCATCGTCGCCTGCGGTCCGATCGGCGCCTACACCTACGACGAGGGCAACGATCTGGTGATCGGTCTTCGCTCGCAGGAGGATTCCCCGTACAGCGGCGTGGCGCTGTTCGAGAGCGGCGACGACGACGCGGTCGATCTTTCGATCTACCTCGTCAACAACACCCCCGCCCCGGCCGCCACCCCGGCGGCGTAAGCCCCGGCGTTGCGGGCGATCCGTGGGTTCGGGAAGGGGCGGGCGCCGTTGGGCGCCCGCCCCTTCCGTTCGTCCACGGGGGGGGTCAATACACCATCTCCATCCGGAGACCGCGCGTATCGAGGGGTGGATCGTCCGGCAACCGCCCAGAGCGGCCCTCGGCGTGGCGGCGCGCGGTCCAAGCGGCCGCGATGGCGTCCAGCACGTCGTCCGGCGCGGCCGGTCGGGCCACGGTCCGCGCCGCGTCCCGCGGCGGCACCGCGTCGCCGAGGGCGGCGACAAGCAGCGCCCGGCGCTCCGCGAAGCCTTCAGGCGTGCGCTTGGGGAAGGCCATCGGCGTGCGCCCGGCCAGCGCCCAGAAGCAGACCTCCGGGTGGACTTCCACGACGCGCCGCTGGAGCGCCGAGGTCATCGCCCGGTTCACGTCGCGGACCTTGGGGTAGATGCCGAACGCCTGGGCGGAGACGCCGGCGCCGGTCAGGATGCGGGCGCGTTGGTTCGCCTCGGCGTAGGTCGTGGCGTCCAGTAGCCGAGGGTCCGGCGCGGGGAAGACGCTGGATCGGCGCGGGCCGAGCGCCTTCCGGGCGTCCCGGTCGCAGGCGCGGGATTCGCCTTCGACGAGACCGATCGGGATGTCGATCGCGACGCAGGCGGCGTCGGGTTCGGCCGCGAGGAGGTCGGCGAACGAGCGGTGGACGCGCGGGACCAGCGACCCGTCGTCCGTCTCGTACGCCACGGCGAGCCAGCCACCGGGACACCCGTCCACGCCAACGACCCGCATCCCGCCGCCTCCGCTCTCGCCCACGTCCAGAACCGGCGGGCATCCTCGCACGAGACGGCGACGCCCTCGCCGACCGGGATCAGCCCAACAACAGCGTCGCGTAGGCGGCCAGCCAGTGTTCGGTCATGTAGTCGCCGCCGACGACGTGGGGCAGCGCGGCGGCGGCGTGGCGCTCGGCCGCCGCCAGCAGCGGGTCCGCCCGCGCGTCCCCCGCGGGCAGGTGCCCGGCCAGCCGGACGAAGCCCCAGGCCCGGCTCAGGTTCAACCCGTGGAGGTGGGCGATCTGGCCGTCCGTGCTGTCGGAGACCGTCGCCGGGTGGAACAGCGCGGCCGGGGAGCCGGCCGCGATCCCCGGCAGGAACCGGCCCAGCCAGCCGGGGAAGGCGTCCGGGGGCAGCAGGCGCGCCATCAGTTCGGCTTCGCAGAGCGCGGGGGAGAGGAAATCCGCGCCGGACGGCTCGTAGTGGGCGGGGTAGTCCGCGTCCCGCCCGAACCACTGGTCGGCCGCGAGCGCGATCGCGTCCCGCAGCGCGCCGTCGCCCCGGTCCGCCCGCCACCCGGCGTGGTCGAGCGCGCGGGAGACGCCGAAGGCGGTGTTCGGGTGGAGGCCGGTCCGCTGCGGGTAGGTCAGCTTCGGCATCCAGTCGAGCAGGTGGCTCGCCAGCAGATCCGCCAGAGGAGCGACGGCCGCCGCCCAGCGCCCGCCGTCGGCGGCGTCCCAGGTCGCCAGCTCATGGTGCAGCGTCAGCAGCCAGCCCCAGCCGTAGGGCCGCTCGAAACCGGGGTTGGAGCGGAAGAACGCGACCTCGGTTTCGAGGTGCCCGGGCGTCAGCCGCGCGTCCAGCGTCCGACGCGCGTCCCCGGCCGAAGGCAGATCCGGGAACCGGCGCAGCAGGCGGACGATCGCCCAGTGCATCTCGACGCAGGAGTGCCAGTCGAAGCTGCCGTAGAACGCGGGGTGGTACTCCCGGTGCGTCCGGTACGACTCCGGCCCGGTGGCCGTGAACCAGGGGTGGTGCGGGTACTCCTTGGTGACGCAGCCCAGGGCCGCCCGCAGGTACCCCTCGGCCCGCTCCGCCAGGATCGTCGTGCGCGCGCGTTCGTCGAAGACCACCGCGATCGCCTCCGTTAGCCGTCAGCCGTCAGCCGTCAGCCGTCAGCCGTTGGCGATCGACTGTCGGCCCGTCGTTTGGTCGCGGTCGCGGACTGTAGCACGGTCACCGGCGGCGCGATACGCGGCGAACGCGGCCTCCAGCGCGGCGGCGGACAGAAAGCCTTCGCCGCCGCCGGGGGCGCCGATCTTGTGGGCGGCGAAGACGACGGCGCGCTCCAGCGCCGCCCGGGGGTCGCCGGTGGTCAGCCAGCCGTGGGCGAAGGCCGCCGCTAGCGCGTCCCCGGCGCCGCCGGTGTTGGCCACGAGCGGGGCGGGTGCGGCCGGGACGTGGGCGATGCCCCCGTCGGCGGTCGCCAGCAGCGCCCCGTCCGCGCCCAGGCCGACGACGACCAGGCGCGGTCGGTGCCGCTCCAGGATCGCGCGGGCGGCGTCGGTGGCCGGCATTGGCAACCGCTCGCCGCTGAGGAACAAGAGGTCGGCGGCGGCCATGAAGCGCGCGTTGTACGGGTCGTCCAGGTCCGAGAGCGCGTGGACGTCGGTCGCGATCGGGATTCCGGCGGCGCGGGCGACCGCGAGCAGGGGGGCGCCGTAATTCATGGTGGTGACGAACGCCAGGTCGGCCCCGGCCAGCGCGGCCCGGAACCGGTCGGGCGGGTAGACCCGCTGCCGCAGGTCCTTGAGGTCCGTGTTGACCTGGCGTTGCCCATCGGGGTCGACCAGGACCACGGATTGCCCCGTCGCCGGCGCGTCGTCGAGCACCCAATCGCGGGCGATCCCCCGCTCCGCCAGCGCCGACGAAACCAGCGCCCCCGCCGCATCCCGGCCGAGGATCGTGGCCAACCGGACCTCGTGCCCGAGCGCGGCCAGCGCCGCCGCGACGTTGAACCCGACCCCGGAGACCGAGGACCGCACCCCGTGGGTCGGGAACCGCCCGGGGGTGTACGGGATCGGGAACCCGTCCACCCGGAGCGTGGTTTCCAGCGCGGCGTGGCCGGCGACGGCGACGATGGCCAACGGTGCGGTTTCCCCGATCCCCCGGCCGCCCTGCCCGAGATCGGAGGCAAAGGGGCAATCCCAGTTTGGGGAATACGCCCTCAAGCCCGTCCATCGCGGCGGGATCGCGGGGCGTTCGCCGACGGCGGCTTGGACCGGCAGCCGCGGCACGGGCGCCAGAACGGCCGACGATGGGCGAAGGGTAGGCGGTTGCGCGTCGGACCGCCACCGACCGCCGGTTGCCGCCGACGCGCCGCCGCATCGTGACAAATAAATTGCGCAACTATCTTGCGTTGTGCTACGATGGGGGCATGGAAACGTTCGGTGCGACGGGCGACGGGCCCGCGGAGGATCGGGTCGAGCGCGTGCTCTCGGGCCTCGGGGCCAGGATCCGGCGCGCCCGCCGAGACCGGGAGATGACGCTGGAAGATCTGGCCGCGGTCGCGGGCGTCTCGGTGGCGCACCTTTCCCGGCTGGAATCCGGGGAGCGGCAGCCCTCGTTGGACGGGCTGCTGCGGCTGGCGTTCGGCCTCGGCGTCCCGATTGACGAGCTGGTCGCGGAGCCGGACGAGCCGGCGTCGGGGACGGTGGTGCGGGGCGCGACGGCCCCGTTCTACGACGGCCCGGCGATGCGTTTCCAGCCGCTGGTGCCGGCGGCGGGGCCGTCGGGACTGGCGGCGATGAAGGTCGTCTTCTCGGCCGACCGCGTCGATCCCGAGCACCGCCACGATCGGGAGCACGGGCGCCAGGAGTGGCTCTACCTGCTCAGGGGGCGCCTCCGGCTAACGCTCGGCACTGAGCGGACGATGCTGGAGCCCGGCGACGCGGCCTTCTTCGATGCCCGGCTGCCGCACGGCTTCGACGTCTTCTCCGAGGAGGACGCCGAGGTCCTGATGGTCTCCTGCGTCCCCTGCACCCACCGCGGGGATGCCCCGAATCGCCCCCACCCGTTCTGGGACGGACACCCGGTTCTCGGACACGCGGACCCGGGCCAACGGCGCGGGGCGGCGGGACCGGACCGGGGCACCGGCTAGCGGCGAGCGCCGGGCGCCAACCCGACCCGTGCGGCGGAGGGCTTCGCCGGGCGGGACCGAATTCCGTTTCACGAGCAAAGGACCAACGATGACCACGGACGGCCAGGATCGCGCGTCGTACGATGTGGTGGTGGTCGGCGGCGGCGCCGCCGGCCTCGGCGGTGCGCTCACGCTATCGCGCGCCCGGCGGTCGGTCCTGGTGGTCGATGGCGGCGAACCGCGCAACGCCCCGGCGGACGGCGTCCACAACTTCCTGACCCGGGACGGGATCGCCCCGGCCGCGTTGCTGGACGCGGGCCGGGCGGAGGTCCGCGGCTACGGCGGCCACCTCCGGGGCGGGCGGGTCGTCTCGGCGGCCCGCGACGGGGACGGCTTCGCGGTCACCCTCGACGACGGGAGCGCGGTCGGCGCCCGCCGGCTGCTGGTCGCCACCGGGCTGGTCGACGAGCTGCCGCCGGTGCCGGGGGTGCGGGAGCGCTGGGGCCGCGACGTGATCCACTGCCCCTATTGCCACGGCTGGGAGGTGCGGGACCGTTCGATCGGCGTCCTCGCCACCGGCCCGATAGCTGTACACCAGGCGCTGATGTTCCGCCAGTTGACCGCCGACCTGACCGTCTTCGCCCACGCCGCGCCGCCGGGCGACGACGAGCGGGAGCAGTTCGCCGCGCGCGGGATCGCGCTGGTCGAGGGCGAGGTGGCGGCGCTGGTGGTCGAGCGCGACCGCCTGACCGGCGTCCGGATGGGCGACGGCCGGCTGGTCGCGCGGGAGGTCGTGGTCGTCGGGCCGCGCTTCCGCGCCCGCGCCGAGGCCATGGCCGGGCTCGGGCTCGAACCGACCGACCACCCCTCCGGACTCGGCACGACGATCGCCGCCGACCACACCGGCCGCACGGCGGTGCCCGGCGTTTGGGTCGCCGGCAACGTCACCGACCAGGCGGCGCAGGTAGTCGGGGCGGCGGCGGCCGGGGCGATGGCCGGCGCCCAGATCAACGCCGACCTGATCTTCGAGGAGACACGGCGGGCCGTGATCGAGCGGCGCGACCGGGTTTCGGTCGGCCCCGGCGCGGGCAGCGGCGACCCGGCGATTGACCACCCCGACCGATCGTGACCGTCGCCCGGACCGCCGCGTCCGGGCATCGCGCCAGCGACACACGGAGACCGGCGATGAACGAGGATCTCCACGCCGAGGACGGCAACCGGGCCGAGCGGTTCTGGGAGGGGCACTACCGAACCCATGAACGGGTCTGGAGCGGGAACGCCAACGCCGTGCTGGCGGAGATCGCCGGGTCGTTGCCGTCCGGCGCCGCGCTGGACCTCGGCTGCGGCGAGGGCGGCGACGCGATCTGGCTGGCCCGGCTCGGCTGGCGGGTGACCGCCGTCGACGTCTCCGCGACCGCCCTCGCCCGGGCGGCAACACAGGCGACCGCGGCCGGCGTCGGCGATCGGATCGCGTTCCGGCGCCACGATCTCGCCGACTCCCTGCCCGACGGTCCCTTCGACCTCGTCTCCGCCCAGTACCTGCACTCGCCGGTGGAGTTCCCCCGCGACCGCGTCCTCCGCGCCGCCGCCCGCACCCTGGGCCCCGGCGGTCTCCTCCTGATCGTCGACCACGCCTCGGTCGCCCCCTGGTCGTGGGCCGACGGGGACACCCGCTTCCCGACCCCGGCGGAGACGCTGGCCGGGATCGGGCTGGACCCCGAGGCGTGGCGCCCGGAACGGCTGGACGCCGCCGAGCGCCGGGCCACCGGCCCGAACGGGGAAACCGCCACCGTCACCGACAACGTGATCGCGGTCCGCCGCCTGACCGGGTGACGACCCCGCGGCTCCGTCCTCGATCCGGCAGTCTTGCCGTGGGCGGGACCGGGTAGGCGGTATACTGCAGGCCTATTCCCGAGCGCGGGCGGGGCCGTCGCGCGCTCGACGATGGCAGGAGAAGGGACCCGAGATGTTCCGCTGCAAGGTCTGTGGATGGATCCACGAGGGGGTCACGCCCCCGGACGCGTGCCCGTCGTGCGGCGCCCCGGCCGACCGCTTCCGGGCGATGAGCGGGGCCGAGGTCGGGGCGACCATCGGCGAGATGAGCTCGCACGGCGTCGCCGGCCAGGGGTACGAGATCGACATCGAGGACGGGCGTCGGATCCGACTGCTCGCCTTCGTCGACGCCTCGTTCTTTTCGGCCTACACCGATCGCTCCGGCAAGCGCTACCCGATCTACACCGGCGACCCGCAGTGGTTCTCTGACAACATCCCCTGCATGACCGCCTGCCCCTCGCACACCGACATCTCGCGCTACATCGCTTTCATCGCCGACGGCCGCTACGCCGACTCCTACGAACTCAACCGCGAGCACAACGTCTTTCCCGGTTGCCTGGGCCGGATGTGCGCCCGGCCGTGCGAGGAAGCCTGCCGCCGCAAGGAGGTGGACGCCCCGATCGGGATCTGCTACCTGAAGCGGGTCGCCGCCGACTACCGCGGCGAGACCCGGCGCGAGGTCCCGGCGGAGTGGAACGGGATGACCGCGGCCGTGATCGGGGCCGGGGTCAACGGCCTGTCCGCGTCCCGTCAGCTCGCCCGCAAAGGCTACCGGGTGACCATCTTCGAGCGCTTCCCGGTGCCCGGCGGGGTGATGTGGACCGGCGTCCCGGAGTGGCGGCTGCCGCGCGACGTGATCATGGAAGAGGTCCAGCTGATCACCGATCTGGGGATCGAGATCCGCTACAACTGCGAGGTCGGCAAAGACATTTCGATGGCCGAACTGGCCGAGACCCACGACGTGGTCGTGATTTCGGCCGGCTGCCAAACCGCGACCACCCTCGGCATCCCCGGAGAGGACCTGGACGGCGTCGTCTCCGGGTTGCAGTTCCTGGAAGACGTCTCGCTCGGCCAAAAGGACGTCTGGGTCGGCAAGCGCTGCGTCACCGTCGGCGGCGGTTTCACCTCGATGGACTGCGTCCGGACCGTGCTCCGGATGGGCGCCGAGCGCTCGGTGATGACCTACCGCCGCAGCATCCAGGAGATCCCGGTCGAGGAACTCGAACTCGAAGAAGCCGAGATCGAGGGCGTCGAGCTGATGTACATGGTCTCGCCGAACCGGATCATCGGCGAGAACGGCCGCGTGACCGGGATCGAGCTGATCCGCAACGAACTCGGCGAGCCGGACGCCCAAGGGCGGCGACGGCCGGAACCGGTGGCCGGATCCGAGTTCGTGATCGAGTGCGACATGGTGCTGACGGCGATCGGCCAGAAGCAGGACAACCGCTTCCTGGGCGAGTTGCTGCCGGAGCGGGACCGCCGCGGCGTGCCGCTCTTGGACCAGAACCTCAAGACCGCGCTGCCGAACGTTTGGGCGGCGGGCGACTACGTGGTCAACCCGACCAACTTCATCTCCTCCATCGGCGAAGGCAAGCGCGTCGCGGACCTGATCGACCAGGCGCTGCGCGGCGCCAGGCCGAAGGTCAAAGAGATGGAGCTGACCCGGACCCCGACCGAGTTCATCGCCACCCCGAACCCCCTCGTCGCCGAGGGCGTCGCCGAGTGGAGCCTGACCGCGATGAGCCGCCGCCTGGTTTGGGGCGACGACTACGCCGGCGTCGGCCGCCAGAGCATGCCGATGCTGCCGGTGCCGGAGCGCGGCCTGGGCACCGGCGACACCACCCTGGAGACCGAGATCGGCTACACCAAGCCGATCGGCTTCGAGGAGGCCAAGCGCTGCCTCCAGTGCCAGCTCAACATCTTCATCGACGGCAACCGCTGCATCCTCTGCAACTCCTGCGGCGACGTCTGCCCCCACCAGTG
>CADCWE010000129.1 GCA_902806325.1 uncultured Thermomicrobiales bacterium
ACGGTGCGGTCCAGACCAAGATCGCGGACTACCTCTCGGCCGGCGGCAAGCTGCTGCTGGTCGGGGAGGTACCGGTCGCGGACATGGAGGGCCGCCCGTGCACGATCCTCGCCGAACGACTCGGGTTGGCCTCGCTCGGTATGCGGCGGTCGTCGACCTACTACCACCTCTCGCTGGTGGCCGAAGGCTGGGCGGCGCCGCGGGCGGAGTTGCGGGTCGGCTGGGCGCAGGCGCTGGCCGGGCCAGAACAGGGAGCGCTGCTGCGGATCTACGGTTCCGGCGAGGCGTGCGCCTTTGACCTCGCGGTCGGCGCGGGGCGGGCAATCGTGGTCGCTGCCGATTTCCCGTGCGACGTGCCGTTCTTCCTGGCCGCGCTGGACCGGCTGGGCGCGAAGCCGGGGCTGGCCCACGGTTGCCCCGACCACGGCATCGTGCTCACCTCCTCCGCGGTTCCCGGCGGCGGGCGGTTCGTCCACCTGATGAACCTGGACGGGTACGCCAAACCGGTACGCCTGACCGAGGGCGGCCGGGAATTGCTTCCGGAGCGGGTGATCAACCTTGCCGCAAAGGACGCCATCATGCTCCCGTTCGACATCCCGGCCGGTCCGGCGACGGTGCGCTGGTCCACCGCCGAGATCGTGGCCACGACGCAACACGACCTGACCGTGCGGTTGACCCAGGACGCCGACGCGATCGCGCTCGTGTCCCCGTATCCTGTGTTGGCGGACGACGAATACGCCGTCGAACACGTCGAAGACGACGAGCGCCGGGAACAACTCCAGATCGTCACCGCCGGTCGCCCCGCGTTGCACCGGGAAGGCGCCGACCTGCTGGCGATCCGGTTCGGTTCCGCGATGCTCCCGATGCCTTCGGCGTCCCGCGGCAACGGGGGGCGGCTACAATGACCGGGGGAACCGCTTTTCCGGCCGCGGCGGGCCGACCGGAGCGATCGCCACGATCCGTGGCGCGAGGGAGGAAACCGGCTTCGTGATCACGCTTGGCATCATCGGCTGCGGCGACGTCGCCTTTCGGACCTACTTTCCCGGCATCGAACGGCTGGCCGACCGCGCCCGCGTGGCGGCGGTCTTCGACCCGGCGACGGAGCGGGCAGAGCGGGCCGCCGCCCGGTTCCCCGGCGCCCGCGTCCGCGCCACGCTGGAGGAATTGCTGGCCGACGACGGGATCCGGGGGGTTCTCAACCTGACCCCGGCCCCGTTCCACCGCGCGGTCAACGAGCAAGCCCTGCGCGCCGGTCGCGACGTCTTCTCGGAGAAGCCGCTGACGGGTACCGTCGCCGAGGGCCGCGCCCTGATCGCCCTCGCCGAGGAGCGTGGCCGCGTGCTCCTTTGCGCCCCCGCGGTAATGGCCACTCGGCGGTTCCGGTGGCTGAAGACGCTGATCGGGGACGGCGCGTTCGGTCGCCCGACCCTGGCCACCGGCCAGATGGCCAACCTGGGACCGGCCGGTTGGGCCGACTACACCGGCGATCCGGCGGTGTTCTATACCAAGCAGGTCGGCCCGCTGCTCGATACCGGCGTCTACGTGCTGCACGCGATCACCGGGCTGCTCGGCCCGGCGAAGCGGGTCCAGGCCCTCGGCGGGGTCGCGATCCCGGAGCGGACGGTGACCATCCCGTCGCGCGCCGGGGAGACGATCCGGGTCGAGGCCAACGACCAGATGCTGCTCCACCTCGATTTCGGCGGCGTCACCTTCGCCCACGTTCTCTCCTCGTTTGCCGTTCCGGCGAGCCAAGCCCCGGCGTTGGAGGTCCATGGCGAGACCGGCTCGATCAGTCTTGCGCTCAGCGACTGGTACGACGGCGACGGTCCGACCGACCTCTACCGGCCCGGCGCCCCGGGGGCAGGGCCCGACGGCTGGCAGCGCGCCGTCCGGCCCCCGGACACGCGCGAGGGTGGCCGGAACCTGATCGGCAGCGGTCCGGAGCACTTCGTCGACGTCCTCCTGGGCACCGCGGAACCGGTCCTGACCGCCGAGCACGCCCTCCACGTTTTGGAGATCATCCACGCCGCGACGACCTCGGCGAGCGAGGGACGGGTGGAGGAGTTGGAGACGCGGTTTGGGGGGTGAGGAAGACACCAGTCCGAGGGTCCACGAATCCGGTTGCTCGGGCAGACCGGCGTGTCAGCCCATTCAGACGGCCCGACATTGGGTCGAATCACCGCCGTCCGTGAATCGGACAAGGGCGGACAAGCCGGACCGTCGCGACACCATCGAGAGAAAGGCGAACCGCGTTGAATGCCAACCAAATCGCGATCCAGATGTATACCCTGCGCGAGGAATCGGCCAAGGACCTGGTCGGCACGCTCGGCAAGCTGGCCGGGGTCGGCTACACGGCGGTCGAGTTCGCCGGGTTCCACGGCGTGCCGGTGCCGGATCTGCGGTCGGCGCTGGACGCCAACGGGATGAATGCGATGGGCGCGCACGTCGGCTATGACCTGTTCGATCAGGACCCGGGCGCGGTCTTCGCCGATCTGATGACCCTCGGCTGCGAGTACGCCATCGTGCCCTGGCTGCGGCCGGAGCAACGGAGCGCCGAGAATGTGCCCGCCTTGGCCGAGTCCTTCAACCGCTGGGCGGCCCTGGCCCAGGCAGAAGGAATCCGCTTCGCCTACCACAACCACGACTTCGAGTTCACCGCCGCGCCGGACGGGATGGGCGAGCCGGGTGACACGTTGTTCGACGTTCTGGCGGCGCGCACCGACCCCAATCTTGTCGGGTTTGAACTCGACGCCTATTGGGTTCGCTACGCGGTGATGGACCCGGTCTCGGTCCTGCGCCGCCACGCGGGCCGGATCCCGCTGCTCCACGTCAAGGAGATGTCCGACCGGCCGGACCGGAGCGACGCCCCCTTCGGCGAGGGCATCATGCCCTGGGACGCGATCTTCCCGGTCGCCGCCGAGACCGGTGTCGCCTGGTTCATCGTCGAGCAGGATACCCCCCAGGACGCCTACGCCGACGTTGGGCTCAGCCTCAAGAACCTCCAAGCCCGCGTGAGCGAGTAGACCGAGAGCGGCTCAGGTGCCGGGCGTGGCGGTTTCCCTCCGAGTGGCCCGCCGAGGTCAGGAGGTTGCTTCCTCGCCTCCGGACCGCCGGGCGATGCGGCTCTTCGGCGCTGACCCCGGATTCGATCCGTTCCTCCCTTTTCCCCGTTTAGCGAGGATATCGACGTGACCGCGCTTCCTGTTTCCAACACCGCCTCGTCGGAGGTCGACCGACTGCCGCACGTCGTCATCGTCGGCGGTGGCTTCGGCGGACTGACCGCGGCCAAGGCGCTCAAGGACGCGCCGGTGCGGGTGACGGTGATCGACCGCCGCAACCATCATCTGTTCCAGCCGTTGCTCTATCAGGTGGCGACCGCGGCGCTCTCTCCGGCCGACATCGCCGCCCCGATCCGGGCGGTGCTGCGCAAGCAGCGCAACGGTCGGGTCTTGCTGGCCGAGGTCGAGGCGATCGACGTCGCGGCGCGCGAGGTGGCGCTGACCGACGAGCGGATCGCGTACGACTACCTGATCCTGGCTGCCGGGACGAGCCACGCCTACTTCGGCCGCGACGAATGGGAACCACTGGCGCCAGGGCTAAAAAGCCTCGAAGACGCGCTGGAGATCCGGCGCCGGGTGCTGTGGGCGTTCGAGGCCGCCGAGCGCGAGCGCGACCCCACCGTCCGCGACGCCTTGTTGACCTTCGTCGTGGTGGGCGGAGGCCCGACCGGGGTCGAGCTGGCCGGCTCGATCGCCGAGATCGCACGCTACACGCTGGCGCGGGATTTCGACCGCATCGACCCAACGCGGGCCAAGGTCGAGCTCCTTGAAGGGGCCGATCGGCTGCTGCTGACGTTCCCGGAGACCCTTGGTCGCCGCGCCGAGCGCGACCTGAAGCACCTTGGCGTCCGGGTCCGGTTGAAGGCGATGGTGACCGGAATCGACCGCGAAGGGGTGACCGTCGGCGACGATGAGCGGATCGCGGCGCGAACGGTGCTCTGGGCCGCCGGCGTCAAAGCCTCGCCGCTAACCCGGACGTTGGGGGCGCCGTTGGACCGCGCGGGACGGGTCCAGGTTGGTCGTGAGCTGGCGATCCCCGGCCACCCGGAGGTCTTCGTGATCGGCGACCTCGCTGCCGCCACCGACGAGGGCGGAAGACCGTTGCCCGGAACCGCGCCGGTGGCGTTGCAGCAAGGCAACTGGACCGCGGCCAACATCCGCCGCGCCGTCGCCGGCCAACCGGCCGCCCCATTCCACTACAACGATCGCGGCAACATGGCAACCATCGGCCGCAATAAGGCCGTCGCGGACATCAAGGGTTTGAAGGTGACCGGCTTCGTCGCCTGGGTGATGTGGGCCATCATCCACGTCTTCAATCTGGTCGGCTATCGCAACCGGACGCTGGTTTCCTTGCAATGGATCTGGGCGTATGCGACGTATCAGCGGGGCGCCCGCCTGATCACCGATGGCTCGCCGGATCGGATCTAGGCTCCGCTCGTTCAGCCGAGGTCCTGGATCCGGCGGTGCGGTCTCGGCAAGCCGCGCTAATCCGCCGCGACCCGGCCCGACTCGGACGCCGTTGCCGGAATGGCGACGGTTCCGTCGGTCCCGATCCGATGCGCGAAATAGGCACGTACGAAGGCGTCGACAATCTGGGGGTCGAACTGGGAGCCGCTCATCCGGCGCAGTTCCGCCAGTGCCGCAAAATGGGTTAGCGCTTTACGGTAGACCCGGTCGGAGGTCATCGCGTCGAAGGAGTCGGCGACCGAAATAATCCGCGCCCCGAGCGGGATGTCTTCGCCCGCGAGACCGCTCGGATACCCGCGGCCGTCCCAACGCTCGTGGTGGTGGCGGACGTAAGCGGCCCCGCGCCGGTATCCGCCGAGGCTGGACAAGATCTCGGCCCCGATCGTGGGGTGCTCTTCGAAGTGAAGCCGTTCGTCCTCGGTCAACCGCGATGGTTTGCGCAGCGCCACGTCCTCGATCCCGACCTTGCCCAGGTCGTGGACCCGGGCGGCCGATGCGATGGCCTCGCCAAGCTCATGCGGAATGTGCGGCAACTCGGCCAAAATCGCCCGGACGTAGTCGGCGACGCGAACCGAGTGGCGGTGGGTGTAGGCGTCGCGTCGCTCCAGCGAGTCGGCCAGGCTCTCCATCACGTCCCGCGTTTCCAGTTTGGCCCGCTGCAAGTGGCGATAGGCCAGGTGCGGCCCGACCAACGGCATCGCGAGCAGCACGATCGCCAGGGCGCTTTTATCCGCCAACACCGGAACCATCGCTCCAAGA
>CADCWE010000130.1 GCA_902806325.1 uncultured Thermomicrobiales bacterium
CCCCAACCCCAACCGCAATCCATCCAGCGCCAGGCCCAGGGCAACCCGATCTACCCCGCCGACGACTGGGAATCGGAATCCTCGATCATCAAGTTTTTGCGCCAACGATGAGCCGTCCGCGATCGGTTGTCAGCCGTCGGCTTTTGGCTTCCCGCTGATCGCCGACGGCTGACGGCTCAGAGGCCGTCGAATGCGCTGCCCCTTCTGCCATAGCCGCGATTCGCGGGTCATCGACAGTCGCGAGCTGAGCGGCGGGGACTCGATCCGGCGCCGTCGGGAATGCCCGCACTGCGGGCGGCGGTTCACCACCTACGAGCGGGTCGAGACGGCCGGGTTGGCGGTTGTCAAAAAGGACGGGCGACGGGAAGGGTTCGACCCGGACAAGTTGCGGCGAAAACTGCGGGTCGCCTTGACCAAGCGCCCGGTCGGCGAGCGGGAGATCGACGGCGTCCTCGCCCGCGTCGAGGGCCAACTGCTCGGCCTGGGTTTGGCCGAGGTGCCGTCCACCGCGATCGGCGAAGCGGCGCTGAAGGAGTTGAAGGCGCTCGACCAGGTCGCCTACATCCGGTTCGCCTCCGTCTACCGGCAGTTCGCGGATCTCGACGATCTGCGACGGGAAATGGAAGGCCTCACCGGGACCACCGCCGCCCCCGCCGAGGGCGCGCCCCGCGGCTGACGGCGGCGGTGGATGACCACGGGCCGTTCATTCTTGGGGCCCATGGGGATCGTGGCATCATCCATCGTCGCCACGTCATCACCGCCCACGGTTAGGCGCCGCCGGGCAGCGGGCCACGGCCGCCCCCTCCCTCGAAGACGCAACGTCGACCCGAGAGTTCGCGACCACCGTCGCCGTCCTCTGGGGCCGCCCGGATGCGGATCGACCTCGCGTCCTCGATCCGCGCTCGGCCGGGCTAACCGGGGTGGAGATCGCCGGTAACCGGAATCGACCGTGACCGTTTCGTGACAGGCGCGTGGTCCGGAAGTGACAGCCGGCTCGTACAGTAAACCCGTCAACCGCTGGGTGCCGGGGGCGTCGTCGTCCGATCGGCCAAGGGATCGAGGATCGGGCCGATGAAATCCGGGATCAGTATCAGGGCCAAGGCGCTCGTCTGCGCCGGCGCCTTGGCCGTCACCGTGCCGCTCGCCGTCGCGTTTTCGGGCGGCGTCGCCGCCGACGGCGAGCCGTGGGCACAGAACCGGATCGTCGGCCGCCAGGGCGTCACCACCGCCGATGTCACCATCGAGATGAAAACGGGAGACCTGGCGCTCGGCGCCGGCGAGGCCGGCCTGCTGAGCGGGTCGTTCCGCTCCAACGTCGCCGCCGGCAAACCGCGCCTCGCCTACGACCTGAGCGCCGGCGTGGGCACCCTTCGCCTCGACCAGGAGACCCCCGACGGCATCGCCGCGCCCTGGGACCGCACGGAGGCGTCCCCAACCTGGGATCTCCGCCTCCACCCCGACGTCGCGCTCGATCTGCGGGTCGACGCCGGCGACGGCAGCAGCCGATTGGACCTCGGCGATCTCACCGTCGCCACGTTCGGACTCGACGCGGGCGACGGCGACGTGCTGCTCGACCTGACCGATTCGACCGAGCGGAATCTGACGGCCCAGATCCGCACCGGCGACGGATCGCTGGTGATCGCCCTGCCGGACGACATCGGCGTCCGGATCGAAACGAGCGACGAGGCGACGATCCCGGCCGGTTTCGTCCGCAACGGCGACGCCTTTGTCAACGCGCTCCACGGCCGCAGCGCCGTCACCGTTACGGTCGCACTCGAATCGGGCGACGGCGAGGTCGAATTCGTTTCGGAGAAGGATTCCCGGTTCGCGCCGCGAACCGAATCCGACACCGGAGCATTGCGGGCGTCGTAACCGCCTGGCGCCAGTACCGGCCGTGGGGTCGCCATCGCTCGGGAGCGGCGCTGCGTGTTGCGCCAGCGGGCCACGCACCACAACGAGGACCGGCCACCGCGGGCGCGGCAAGCAGCGCCCCTACGGCGTCGGCTCGCGGTCCCGACCGAGACCCTTCCCGCGCACGTCTGCCGGCAGCGTTGCCCGCCAGGCCTCCCGCGCCGCCAGCCACTCCTCGCGCAGCAGGTCGAACAGCAAGCCGTCGCGGTAGACGCCGCCTTTGACGTCGTCCCACTTGCGGCGCCCGGCGTAACGGTAGCCTTGTTTCCGCAGCGCGGCGGCGGAGCGCGTGTTGTGCTCGAAGACGTGCGAGTGGATCGCGTGCAGGTGCAACCGGTCGAAGGCGTACTCCAGGAGCAACATCTTCGCTTCGGTCCCGAACCCTTGGTTGCGGAACCCGTCGGCGAGGCCGCTGCCGGTCTCGGCGGTGCGGTTCAGGTAGTCGACGTGGTGGAGGCTGACGGCGCCGATGTAGCGGTCGCCGTCGCGCAGGCAGACCGCGAGGTGGATCTCCGACGGCATCGGGTGCTTGCCGTCCTCCTCGATCCAGCGGGCGAACGCGAGCGGGCTGGCCGGAGCCCGGCCCCGATACATGAACGTTTCGGTTTCCGCGTTCGCCTGGGCGGCGTCCGTTTCGGCGTCGTTCGTCTCCAGCGCTCGCAGGTAGACCCGGGAGCCGACCACCAGCGGGTTACGCACCGCTCGCCTCCTCCTCGGCCGGGATCGTCCAGCCCGGGTTGAGCGCTTGATACTCCAACAGATCGACCCGACCGCCCGGCCGTGCCACGTGTTCGCGCAACGTCGCCCCGTGGACCATCCCGAGGTCTTCGGCCGCGCGGATCGTCTCCGCCGCGTCCGCCGGCACCGCCAGCGTGACGGTCATCAACTCGTTCTCGTCGCGCAGCCAGGGGACCGCGATCCGGACCGCGTCGGCGCAGAGCCGGTCCCTCTCAGCCGGGTCCAGCCACGGCGCCGCCCAAACGTCGAGCTGCCCGGTCCGGGCGTGGGCGCCGGCCACGGCGGCGCCACCGACGATCTCGCCATCTTCCACCCGGACCATCGCCAGATACCGCCGGCGCGGGTTCCACGGGTCGGTGTGCGCGTCTTTGAGGAAGGCCTCGGCGCGGGTCGCGTTCATCGCCAGCGGACCGCGCGCCCACGCCCCGGCCTGGGCGGCATCGGCCAGCGTCAACGCCCGCAGACCGACCAACATCCCGGTCAGATACGGAACAGACACGGGCGATCCTTCCCAATCCGCGACCGCGCGGTTGCGCCGGACGAACGCGGTGCAGTATAGGTTGCCGTCCCCGGCCCGGCCGGTCACCCGACCCCGCCGCCGCTACCGCGATCGGACCCACCCCGTTGCCAAGCCTGGACGATCCGTTCGCGTTCTCCGCCTTCGGCGTTTCCGTCCGGTGGTACGCGGTCTTCATCCTGTCAGGGATCGTGGCCGCGATCTGGCTGATCCGAGAACTGGCGCGGCGACGCGGGATGGACCCGGAGTTCGTGCTCGACATCGCGCCCTGGGTCGTCTTCGGCGCGGTCGTCGGGGCGCGCTTGTATTATGTCCTGCTGCGCTGGGGGTATTTCCGCGACCACCCCGGCCAGATGCTCAACCTCCGCCTCGGCGGCTTGACCATCCACGGCGCCCTCGTCGCCGGGGCGGCGTTGGTGCTCTGGTTCTGCCGCCGGCGCGGGTTCGGCTTTCTTGCCTGGGCGGATCTGATGGTCGCCGGCATGGCGCTCGGCCAGGCGATCGGGCGGTGGGGCAATTGGGCGAACCAGGAAGCCTTTGGCACCCCGAGCGACCTTCCCTGGGCGGTCACCATCGACCCGTCCCGCCGTCCCGACGCCTACCTCGACCGGGCCACGTTCCACCCGACCTTCCTCTACGAGTCGCTGTTCAACCTCGCCAACGCGGCGTTGCTCAGCTACCTCGCGCTGCGGATCCCGAGCGACCGGCGGCTTCGCCCCGGCGACGGCCTGGCACTGTACCTGATCCTCTACGGCGGCGCCCGCTTCTTGATCGAGCGCATCCGCACCGACAGCCTGACCATCGGCCCGTTGCCCGCCGCCTACTGGCTCAGTTTCGCCTTGATCGCGGCGGGATCAATACTCCTGGTGGCGATCCGCCGCCGCCCGCCCATCGCCGCCGAGGGCACCCCATGACCGAGACCGGCTCGACCGACCGGCGCCGCGACGCCTGGCGCCACCTCGGACACCTGGTCGGCGCCCACGTCACGATGCTGCGGGACGCGGCGATCCTGGACGACCCGGCCCTGGCGGCGCTGCTGACCGCCCTGGACGGCGTCGTCCGCGCCGATCCGCCCGCCGGCCTCGACCTCGCCGGCCTCGCCGCCGCCTTCGACGAGCGGGTGGACGCGCTGACCCCGGCCGGGGTCGCCGGGGCCGCGGGCGTCGGGCGTGGTCGGGCCGACACCCTGGCGACCCTCGCCCGCCTGACGCTGCGGGACCGCCTGCTGGAGCTGGCGAAGACGGTCAACGACGCCCGGGCGGCCGTCCTCGACCTGGCGTCGGCGCACGCCACGACGCTGATGCCGGCCTTCGCGGGCGCCCAAGCGGTCCAACCGACCACCTTTGCCCACCACCTGGGCGGCGTCCTGGGGCCGCTCGGGCGGGCCGCGGCGCGACTGCCGGGCGCCTTTGCCGAGGTCAACCGGAGTCCGCTGGGCGCGGGCGCGCTGGCCTCGTCGCCGCTGCCGGTCGAGCGGGAGCGGGTCGCGGCGCTGCTCGGCTTCGACGGCGTGATCGCCAATACCTTCGACGCCGTCGCCGCGACCGACCACCTGGTGACCGCGGTGGGGGTCGCGGCCGACGCCGCGGCGGCGCCGCGCCGGTTCCTGGACGACCTGCTGGTCTGGCTCCGTACCGACCCGGGCAGCGTTCGCCTCGCCGACGAATGGGTCGAAACGGACCCGTCCCTGCCCCACCTGCGCGCGCCCGGCGGACTGGCGCGCCTGATCGAACGCGCCGCCGGGGTCGAGGTTGGCGCGGCCGCGGTCGCCAGCCACGCCCGGCGACAACCGTACGGGCCGGTCGGCACCGCCACCGGGGGACTGCTGGACGGCGCGCTCGTCGCGATCGAGGGAGCGGGCGCGGTCAACAATGGGATCCGCGATCTGCTGTCGGGCGGGCTGGAGGTCAACCGCGCCTTCCTCGCCAACCGGGCCGGGCGCGCCCACACCACGTCCGGAGACCTGGCGGACTTTCTGCTGGTCGAGGAAGGGCTGGATCCGGTCGCCGCCCGCAACGTCGCCGCCCTGGCGGTCGGACGGGCGATGCGGGAGGGAATCGAGATCAGCGGCCTCACCCCGGCGATGCTCGACGCCGCCGCGCTGTTGACCGTCGGCCGCGAACTGGGGGTCGAGGTCGAAACCCTCAGCCGCCACCTCGCCCCCCGCCGCTTCGTCGAGCGTCGCACCGCCACCGGCAGCCCGAATCCCGACGCGACCCGTGCCTATCTGGACGGAGAGCGCCTCCGCCTGGGCGCCGACGCGCGGTGGCAGGCCGACACGTCGGCCCGGCTGGCGACGGCGTTGGATGAGTGGGAACGGATAGCGGCGGAGGCGAGTTCCTGAGGCCGGGGTGCCGTCGGTGACGACGAGGTCGGGGACCGGGCGGGATCGCGGTCCGTGCCGTCTTCTCGGTCGACCGATCCGCGTCCCCGCCGAACGATCGGCCGTCACCACCGACGTCACCCTCGCGCGTCACACCCGCCCATACTCGGCCAGGGTCACCACGTTCTTGGCGGTCGTCGGCGAGCGCCAAGCCGGGTCATAGGCGGTCGGCCACCCGCCGTCGGCTTCCGGCTCCGAGGCCATCCGGTCCAGCCATCCGGCGATCAGACCCGGGGCCAACCGTTGGGCGATCGGGCCGTTCGCCGGACCGGCGTGGTCGAAGAAGTGCGCGGCGTCGGGGTAGCCGCCGGCGGCGTCGGTGGCGACGATGCCGGCGACGATCGCGTCCAGATACGCCTCCCACTGGGGGTGCGTCACCCATGGGAAATACTCGACGTAGGGGAGACGGTTGTAGAACTCGCCGCGCTCGGCTTCCTCAAGGGTCGCCATCCGGTCCGCCAGGGCTCGGACCCGGGCGCCCATCGCCGCCGACCCGATGCCGAGCCGGGTCGCGTACCCGGCCAGGTTCAGGGCCGGGTTCAGGCTCGGAAAGGTCCAGCCGGCGAACCACGGCGCCAGCCCGTGCGCCAAGACCCCCGACGGGAAGCGCCAGCAGCCGTCCTCGCCCTGGGCCGCTACCAGCCAACCGGCCAGGGCACTGACCATCGGTTCGTCGGGTCGGGCGTCGAGCGACACGAGCACCTCCATCGCCATCCGGGCGGCGAAGGGCTGGCTGTCCGGCGCCTTGATGTCCGGTTCCAGGTTTTGGCCGAACCCACCGTCCGCGTTCTGGAACGCGGCCAGGGCGTCTAGAACGGCTTGGCGAGACCCGTTCGCGCAGCGGAATCGCGCCCAGGCGGCGTCGAGCGGGCGACCGTGGTGGTCGAGAAAGTCCAACGCTGCGGAAAGGTTCATCGGGTTGCTCCTTCGGTCGGGATCGCTTCGCCCCACTCGGCACGCCACGGCGCGGACGGGAACGGCCCGGGCCAGTCGTCCGTGACCCGGCCGACAACGCCGCCCGCTCGGCCAACCAACGAGACGCCGACGGCGATCCGCGCCGATCGTGACCGCCACCACCAACGCCGCCTGGTCGCTGGCGGCGACCGCGCGCCGGACCATGATACGGGCGCATCGGTGACACCCTCCCGTCACCAATCCTCCCGCCCGCCGTACCGTTCGACGGTCGCGCGGGCGCGGGCCGCGACCAGCGCCCGGAACTCCGGCGGCGCGATCGCTTCGGCCGCCGCGCCGAGGGCGTGGACCTCCCGGGCGTAGTAGGCCAACTCGGCCGGGGGGCAGCGCAGACGCAGTTCCCAGGCCCCGTCGCCGACCGCGGTCGGGGCCGGGCCGGGGCGGACGAACGCTTCGGCGAGTTGGGCAGCCTGATAGGTCAAACGAACCAGGATCTCGGGGTGGTCGGGGTGGTCGTATGCGCGGCGCGGTGCCGCGGCGGCGGCGATCGCGGCGTCCGCGCCGGGCGGGGCCGGGATCGGCGCCGCCGCCTCGATCCGGTCGACCCGGTAGCTCCGCCCCTCGCCCGCATCCAAGCAGACCGCGTGGCAATACCATCGCCCGTCCTGGGCGACCAGTCGGCGCGGCAAGATGGTTCGCTCGCCGGAACGCCGCAGCGACCGGTAGCCGATCCGCAGCCACGCCCCGTCGCCGATCGCCGCCCGCACCGCCACGACCACCGCGGCGTCTGGGTCCGGACCCGAACGGGCGACGTCGAGGGTGCGCAGTTGCCCGTCCGCCGCCGCCAGCACCTCCGGCCGCAGCGCGGCGCGCAGCTTCTCCCCGGCCGTCTGCGGCGCGTCCCCGAAGGGCGAACCGGCCGTATCGCCGAGCGCCCGCAGCGCCAGCAGGAGCGCGGTCGCCTCCGCCGCCGAGAAATGCAGCGGCGGCAACCGGTACCCCTCGGCGAGGGCGAACCCGCCGCCCGGCCCCGGCAGCGCGACGATTGGCACGCCGACCTCGGAGAGCGCGGCCACGTCGCGCAGGATCGTCCGCCGCGAGACTTCGAAGCGCGCGGCGAGGTCGGCGGCGGTGCGTTTGCCGCCATGGAGGGAGAGGATCAAGCCGGTCAGGCGGTCGGTGCGGTTCACGGGACCCGACTATAGATCGAGGGAGACGCGCAGCGCCCGATTGACTTGTCCCATCTGGTCCGGCATCAGGCGTCCCATCCGCTCGAGCAAACGCTCCCGATCGACTGTCAGCAATTGATTCCCCATCACCACACTGGGAACGACCAAACCGTTGGCCTCCGATGGCGCCACCACCACTTGAAAGGGATAGCGCCGCGGCGGGATCCGGGTCGTGAGCGCCACCACGGTCACCACCGTCGACACCCGATTCCCGATGTCGTTGGAAACCACCAAACCTGGCCTTCGCCCCGTTCGCTCGCTCCCCCGAGCAGGGTCCCAATCGATCCAAAACAACTCGCCACGTCGGGGCGGCTCGTCAATCGGTGCCACGAAGGACAACCTCGGCCTGCGCCGCAACATAGAAACCGATGTCGTCGAAGTGCCCATCCGCCATCGCGTCCCGGTAGTCTTGCTCCAGTTGGATCTCGAACCGGCGCCGCCGTTCCTCGGCGAGGATCCCGGCGACCAACGCGCTACGGTTGCTCTGCTCGTGCTTGACCCAGCCATCGACCTCTTCGGCCAACTCGGCTGGGATCGAAATCGTCCAGGTACGCCGGGGTGCCGCCGAGGCCATCCTGCCATTCCTTTGTCGTTTGTTACGATCCGTGTCAGACTTTTCTCGGCCAGAGTGTAACAGACCGGATAAGGCGCATCGCCCGTGCTATACTTGTGACAGCGTCAACGGAGACGCGTTCTGGCGTATCTGCCCCACGCAAAGCGAGGCCCCCATTTCCCGCACCCCCCTCCCCACGAAATCGCCCACCGAGCAGGCCCTCCTCGTCGCCGTCGAGCGGGCGGACGCGGCGTGGGCGGCGCGCGACTCGCTCGAAGAGCTGGCCCGGTTGGCCGAAACGGTCGACGTCGAAGTCGCCGGCTCTGTCGTGCAGAAGCTGCCGCACCCGCTGGCCGGCACCTTCGTCGGCAAAGGCAAGCTCGAAGAGATCAAGGAACTCAAAGAGACCCTCGGCTACGACCTGGTGCTGGTCGACGCCGAACTGACCCCGGCCCAGCAGCGCAACCTGGAGAAGGCGCTCGAGGTCAAGATCATCGACCGCACGGCGTTGATCCTCGACGTCTTCGCCCGCCGCGCCCAGACCCACGAAGGTCGCCTCCAGGTGGAACTGGCGCAGTTGGAATACCGGCTGCCGCGCCTGACCGGCATGTGGACCCACCTTTCCCGTCAGGGCGTTGGCGGCGTCGGTCTGCGTGGCCCCGGCGAGACCCAGCTCGAAGTCGACCGCCGCGAAGCGGGCAAGCGGATCACCTTCATCAAGGGCGAACTGGCACACGTCCACACCCATCGCCAGATCTACCGCGAGCGGCGCAAAAACCGCCCGGTCTCGATCGTCGCCCTGGTCGGCTACACCAACGCCGGCAAGAGCACCTTGCTCAACAAGTTAACCGGCTCCGGGGTGATGGCCGAAGACAAGCTCTTCGCCACCCTCGACCCGACCACCCGTCGGGCGGAGTTGCCGGGTGGCCGCGAGGTGCTGTTCACCGACACCGTCGGCTTCATCAACAACCTGCCGACGCTGCTGATCGCCGCCTTCCGGGCCACCCTGGAAGAGATCAACGAGGCGACGGTGCTAGTCCACGTCCTCGACGTGACCCACCCCAACGCCGCCGAGCAAAACGCGACGGTGCTGAAGACGCTCGAAGAACTCGGCGCCGACGACAAGCCGATGATCACCGCGTTGAACAAGACCGACCGCCTGGACGCCCCCGGCCAGCCGTCGTTGGCGGAACTCGTCGCCGCCTTACGCACCCCGGACGACGCCGTGGCGATCTCCGCCCAGGACGGACGCGGCCTCGCCGATCTCCTGGCCCGCGTCGAGGCGACCCTGGAGACCGACGAAGGCTTCGTCCCGGTCCGCCTGGCGGTGCCGTTCGAGCGCGGCGACCTCGTCGATCGCTTCCATCGCGAAGGCCGGGTCGAGCGGACCACTCACGACGAGACGGGCACCGTGCTGTTCGGCCATCTCCCCGAGGGGATGCTCGGCCGCTTCGCCCCATTCGTTCAGGAGTTGCCCAGGGAGGCGGCGTTGGTGGCGTTGTCGCCGTCGCCGGTGGTTGCCGAGGCGGAGCCGCTGCCGTTGTCGGCAAGCGCGGATTAGGAACCGGTCGTTCCCGTCAAGGCCCCCTCCCCCCGTTGGGGAGGGGTTTTTGATCCCGCGTAGCCCAGGATCGCAACCCTGTGGCTCCCCCCGTTCCAACGTCGCGGGCGAACAGCGGGGTGGAGGGACAGCGGGCCCCCTCCGTCCTCCATCCTGGTACCCGTCCGTCCACCCTCCCGTGCCCGCGGAGGACTATCGTGTGAACGCGGTCGGCCGGGGGGTCAAACCCGTATCGGGTGCCAATTTCGTCCGCTATACTCGCCGTCATTCGAGGTCCTACCCAACCACCGTTGCCCGCGCCAACGTGAGGAAGCGACGATGTCCGATGTCCTGACCGACCTCCTGACCCGCCTTCGCGCCGACCACGATCTCGACCTCGCCGTCGTCGGCGCGGACGGGTTGGTCGTCGCCGCCGACCCCGTCGAGGGCGCGGACGTTGAGGCCATCGCCACATCCATCGGCGACCACTGCCTGATGATGACCGCCTTGGGCGCGGAGGTCGGCGCCGGCGACCCGCCATCCTGACGACCGAGTACGACGGCGGCACGGTGATGGTCGCCGCGCTGGAGCACGGCGCGACCCTGGCCATGGCCTCCGGCCACGCCGTCAACCTCGGTCGCTTGCGCACCGCCGCCCGCCGCTTCCAAGAGCAGTACCGCGGCGCCCTCGTTCCCGCCTAGACGAGGCGGGAAGACGGGAAGGAGACTCGTCGATCCACGACCACCACCCATCTCGTCTCCCCGTCTGCCCGTCTGCCCGTCTGCCCGTCTGCCCGTCTGCCCGTTTCTCGTCCGGCCAAGGGACAGCACCACCGTGGGACGAACCGCCGGGGCGGCCGACCGGTCGCCCGCCATCGAACATCCCGGCCTTCCGGCTCCCGGAACGTCGCCTGCGCTCACCTACCGCGATGCGGGGGTGGACATCGCGGCGGCCTCCGCGGTGGTCGAGCGATTGAAAACGCACGCCCGCTCCACCTTCGGCGCGGCCGACGCGGCGCCGATCGGCCACTTCGGCGGCGTCTTTCGCCTGCCCGCCGGACCCGATCGGCTGCTGGTCGCCAGCGCGGACGGCGTCGGGACCAAGCTCAGGCTGGCGTTCGTCGTTGGCGGGGCCGCCCACGCCCGCGTTGGTGGCGATCTGGTCAACCACTGCGTCAACGACATCCTCGCCCTCGGCGCCCAACCCCTCTTCTTCCTCGATTATCTGGCGATGGGGGCGCTGAACCCGGACGTCGTCGAGGCGGTGGTCGGCGGGATGGCCACCGCCTGCCGTGAGAACGGCCTCGCCCTGATCGGCGGCGAAACCGCCGAGATGCCCGGCTTCTACGCCCCCGGCGAGTACGACGCCGCCGGGTTCATCGTCGGCGAGGTGGACCCTGCCTCGATGGTCGACGGTTCGGCGGTGCGTGAGGGGGACGCCTTGATCGGTCTCCCCAGCGACGGCCCGCACACCAACGGCTACAGCCTCGCCCGCCGCGTCCTTGGCCTGACCGGCGACCGCGACGGCGACCGGGCGATCCTCGACGCCCCGCTGCCGGGATCGGCCGACACGGTCGGCGAGGCCTTGCTGCGCCCCCATCGCTCCTATCTTGACGCCGTCTCGCCGCTGGTCCACGACGGGTTGGTCCGCGGGATGGCCCACATCACCGGCGGCGGGCTGCTCGACAACCTGCCCCGGATGCTGCCCGCCGGCCTGGCCGCCGAACTCGACCCCGCCTCCTGGGCGGAGCCGCCCGTCTTCCGCCACCTCGTCCGGCTCGGCGGCGTCGGACGCCGGGAGCGCTATCACGTCTGGAACATGGGTATCGGCTTCGTCCTCGCCGTCGCCGCCGCGGACGCGGCCGAGGTGCTGGGCCGGGTGCCGGGCGGGATGCAGATCGGGGCGGTTCGCGCGCGCGTCGGCACCGGGGACGACCCCGGAGCGCCGGTGCGGGGGCTGACGGACGGCGACGACGCCAATGAGTGACCCCATCGCCGACCGTCGCCCCGCCGGGATGCCCGGCCGGACACGCCGCGGCCTTCGACCCCAACCTCTCCCAGATGGTGATCGACGAGGCGATCAGCGACGCGATCACCGGGGTCCTCCATTCCTTGATCCGCGACAGCCACGCCTCCTCCGGGATGGTCTTGGACCGGGCGGGACAGATCATCGTCTGGGATGGGGATGTCTACCGCGACGAGATGATGATGCTTGGCGCCCCGATCGCCGGCACCCACGCCTCGACCCGGGAGATGGCGCGGATCCCGAAAGAAGACAACGTCCGGATGCTCCTCCAGGAAGGGGCGCAGGAAATGATCTTCACCGAAGCGGTCGGCAACCATTGCCCGATCTCGGTCATCTTCGACCGCCACACGCCCCTGTTCGCGATCCTGGCCCGCGCCCTCGAGTCCAACCGAGAACGCCCGCGCACGCTCGACGCCGGCCTGGCCCGCGTCACCAAGGACACCAGCGACCTCTTCTTCCGAGACGACCAGGCGTAACCACGCGGCAGGCGGCAGGCGCCGGAGGCCATCGGGCCGCGACGCGCTGACGAGAGGACACCATGGCGCTCATCAACGTGGCCGCGCGCGAAATCCACGGCAAGATCGTCTACTACGGTCCGGGCCTGTGCGGCAAAACGACCAACCTCCAGTTCATCCACACCAAGATCCCGGCCGGGACCAAGGGCGACCTGCTATCGATCGCGACCGAGACCGAGCGCACCCTCTTTTTCGATTTCCTGCCCCTGGACCTGGGCAAGGTCCACGGGTTCACGATCCGCTTCCACCTCTACACCGTGCCCGGGCAGATGCTCTACGAGCGGACCCGGATCGCCGTCCTCAACGGCGCCGACGGCGTCGTCTTCGTCGCCGATGCCCGCCGCGACCGGCTGCAGGACAACCTGCAATCGCTGCGCGAGTTGTCCCAGAACGTCTCCGCCCAGGGCAAGCGCTTCCTCGATTACCCCTTGGTGATGCAGTACAACAAAATGGACCTCCCGGACGCCCTGCCGGTGCCGGTCCTCGACCGCTACCTGAACACGATCAGGGTGCCCCGCTTCGAGGCCACCGCGGTCAACGGCGCCGGCGTCTTCGAGACCCTGCGCGCGATCTGCAAGCTGGTGACCAACAAGCTGTAGGGGAGCCGGTGATCGGCGCGAGGCGGTGGGATGCGCCGTGGACGCCCCGTTGCTTGGCGCGGCGAACCCGGGCGCCGTCTGCCCGTTCCTTGTGGGCGCTGAGGCATTCCTGGTGTGCGAGGGGCCACGATGGGACCGCCCGCCGGACGGTCACGGCCCGCCGTGCCGCTACCGGCCACGACGCGCGATCCCGCCCGTCGTTGCCCCCGCGTCCGCGATCATCAGGGCCGGGCGTTGCCCAGGTGCCCCGTGGTCGCGACCAACACGACCCGGATCACCGCACTCCCGCCACCGCCGCCCCGAGCAACGCCAACCCCACCGCCACCCGGTAGACCACGAAGACCTTGGTGCTGGACGTCTGCAAGAACCGCAGAAGGCCCCAGATCGCGGCGAAACCGACGATCGCCGAGGCCAGGATGCCGACCAGGAAGACGCGCACCTCGCTCCCGGTCATCCCGTCTTGGACCACGTCCCAGACCGCCTTCACGCTCGCCGCCAGCACCAGCGGCGTTCCCATCAGGAACGAGAACCGCGCCGCGTCGCCACGATTCAGGCCCTGGAACAGCCCCATCGTCAGCGTCGCACCGGAACGCGAGACGCCGGGCAAGAGCGCCGCCGCCTGCGCCATTCCGATCAGCACCGCGTCGCGCCAGGTCAGGTGGTGCATCTGGCGGTGGTGCGCCGCCACCCGCTCCGCCGCCAGGAGCAGCAACCCGAGCAAGATCAGCGCGACCGCCGAGACGATCACCGCCCGCCGCCGGTGGTCGTCGCTGTGGAAGAACGCTTCGATCGCCCCCTGCCCGACGATGCCGCAGATCAGGCCGGGCACCGTTCCCAGCGCGACCAGCATCGCCAAGCGCGCCGTCGCGTCGTCCGGCCGCGCGTCCCGGCCCGGTCGCGGCTCCGGATCGCGCAGGAACCGCTTCGGGTGGGCCAGCGCCCGCGGCAAGGCCAGCGCCATGGCAAACAGTTCCCGCCAGAAGTAGGCGAAGACCGCCGACAGCGTCCCCAGGTGGAGCGCGGCGTCGAACGCCAACCCCGGCTGGTCCCAGCCGAAAAGCCAGGGCACCACGATCAGGTGGGCCGACGAGGAGATGGGCAGGAACTCGGTCAGCCCCTGGACGATCCCGAGCACGATCGCTTCGAACACGCTCAACGCGTCACCGCCGGGTCGCCTTGCGCCGCGCGCGCGGCAGCTTGACGGGGGGCAACGGGGTCACCGGTTCCGCGACCACGGCCCGATTGCCGTTGGTCGCCGCACCCGCCCGCCCGCGCTCGCCGCCGGAGGTGGAGACCGCCTTCACCCGCGCCTTGGTGGCGACGGCGGTCACCCCGCCAGGCACCGACCGGCGCGACACCGAACCGGGATCCCGCGGCCCGGCCCCGGGATCGCCTTCGTCCAGCTCCCGAATCTGGGCCAGGGACAGGTGCTGCCGCCACCACTCGATCAGCCCCCAGAGCGTGATCGGGAAAAAGAGCGCCGCGTGGACCACGATCGCGTACGACAGCGCCAGCGGCTCCGGCACCCCGAGCGCGCCGTTGACCACCAGCTTGACCCCGTACTCGAACGGCCCGACGTAGCCGGGCGACGATGGGATCAGGGTCGACATGTTCGCGACGCCGGTGGTCAGGAGCGTCGCCCCGACCCCCATCGTGTCGGCCAGACCCGCCCCGAACCCGCGGGCGATCGTCCAGTACATCGCCGCTTCGCAGAGCCACGCCAGCAACGACGTCCCGGCCACCAGCGCCAGGTCCGACTTCCGCCGCAGCACGCCGAGCCCGCTCAAGAACGACTCGGCGAGGCGCTCGACCCGGTCCGCGACCGGGGTCGGCAGCGGCCCGAGGACGAGTTGGAGCAGCCGATCACGCAGGCTACCGCCGAGGGTGAGGGCGAAAAAACCGATCAGTAGCCCGGCGAAAAGCACGAAGGCGACGATCGTCAGTTGCCGCAACTCGGCCGTGAACCCGACCACACCGGTGGCGGCGAGCATAAAACCGAGCATCGTCAGGCCGTCGAACAACCGCTCGACCGCGATCGTCGCCAGCACCGACGTTTTCTTTGCCCCGTACCGCCGGGCCAGCACGTACGACCGCACCAGTTCCCCGGTCCGCAGCGGCAGCAGGTTGTTCGCCATGTAGCCGACGACGACGACCGGAAACGCCTGCCGCGCGCTCAACCCGACCACCGGCCGTAGCAGCACCGACCACCGCGTCGCCCGCACGCCAACGCCGGCGAAGTAGAACGCCAACGCCGGGACCAGCCAGCCGTATTGCACCTCGCCCAGCGCGTCCCGGATCGCCCCGAAATCTTGGCCCCGAAAGGCAACGACCAGGAACCCGACGCTGATCCCGATACCGAGCCACGCCCGCCACGACCTCATCGCCGCCCCCGCGATGGCCGCGACAACGCCGCCCCGCGCCCGGCTCCGGACGTGGCGGTCGGGTGAAGAAGCGTGGACCAGATGGACGGTTGGCGAATCGGCTGCACGCGAATTCGAGAACCTCGACATTGCCTCGACCTGAGCGCCCCCAAACGAGCGCAAACCGAAACGAGTATACGCGGGGGCTTAACCGGGCGTCGAACGGGTGGCGTGGCCCGGCATTGCCCACCGGTCGCTGATCCCGCCCCAGGCGCAGGAGAGCCAAGAGGAACGGGACACCGATCCCGCCATTTCCCATTCTTCGGATACCAAAACGGGCGGCGCCGGATCGGCGCCGCCCGTTGTTCGGGGTGAGATCCTATGCCCCGAGGCCGACAGCGCCGCGCCGCCCGCCGCTTTTCGGCTGGAAGCAGTCGCCGCAGTAGACCGGCCGCGAGGTATCCGGGCGGAACGGCACGGTGGCCGTCTGGCCGCAGGCAGCGCAGACGATCTCGTGCCGCGCCCGCTCCCGGCGCCGCTCGACCGGCTGCTCGCCGGTGGTGGCCCGGGGTTCGGCGCCACCACCGGCGGCCCAGGCCGGGCGGTGCGGGTCGCGGGTGTAGGCGACCAGCTTCGGCGCCGCCGAGGACGGTACCGCGACGTCGTCCGGGTGGAATTCGAGGTCCTGAAACTGGCCGCCGCGTTCCGACTCGGGCAGACCGGCTGGCGACGCCTCGAGCACGGACGCTTGCGGCGCCGGGGTTCGCTCGCCCCGCCCGTTGCCGACCCCGGTCCGGCCGTTGCGCCCGTTCCGGGAACGCTCGACGCCTCGGCCCCCGGTGAGGTCCGGCATCGGCCGGTCGCCGCCGCCCGAGGACACGGAGGTCATCGAACTGCCGGCGTGGATCCGGCCCATCGCCGCGGCGGGCGCCGTCGACGCGGTTCCCCGCTCCGCTGACGACGGAGCCTCACGCCGGGTCGGCATCGAAGGAGCCCCATCGCGGCGGACCGGCATGGACGGCGCGCGGTCGCGCCCGATCGGGGCCGTCGCCGCGTCGCGGGCCGCGTCCTCGGACAACCCGGCAATGGCCGCCGCGGCGCCGCGCCACGGCAGGCGCGGGATGCGCCGTCCGAGACCGCGCTCCAACTGCCGCCACTTGGCGCCGTCCTCGGGGCCGAGCAGGGTGATCGCCTGGCCCTTACGGCCCATCCGCCCGGTCCGCCCGACCCGGTGGGTCAACAGGTCCGGCGACTCCGGCAACTCGACGTTGATCACCTGCTCGATGTCGGAGACGTCGAGGCCCCGCGCCGCGACGTTGGTCGCGAGCAGGATCCGGACCCGGCCGGACCGGAAGTCGGCCATCACCGCGTCGCGCGCGTTTTGCGACAGGTTGCCTTGGAGCGCCGAGACCGGGTAGCCAAACCCTTCGAGCTGGCGGGCCAGCTTCTTGATCCCGTGCTTGGTGCGGCCGAAGACGATGATCGCCCCCTCGCCCCGGTTGTCGAGCAGGTCCCGCAGGGCGCCGAGCTTGTCGCCCGAAGCGATGTCGTAGGCGACGTGCTCGATCGCCGGGATATCTTCCGGGTTGGGGTCGACCTTAACCGTGACCGGGTCGTTAAGGTGCTTGGCCGCCGTTTGGCGCACCCAATCCGGCACGGTGGCCGAAAAGAGCGCGGTCTGACGGGAGTTCGAGGTGCGGGCGATGATCTTCTCGACGTCCGGGGCGAACCCGCGATCGAGCATCTCGTCGGCCTCGTCGAGGACCAAGAAGCGGACCTGGTCCAGCCAGAGCGCGCCCTGGTTGAGCAAATCCAGCACCCGGCCGGGGGTGCCAACGACGACGTGGACGCCTCCGCGCTTCAGGATGTCGCGCTGGGGACCGAGCGCCCGGCCGCCGAAGATCAGGGTCGAGCGGACGCCGCGCGGCGCGCCGACGGCGTCAAGGACGCCGCCGACCTGGACCGCCAACTCGCGGGTCGGCGTCAGCACCAGCACCTGGACCTGACGCCGGGACGGATCGACGACCTCGACCGCCGGGATCCCGAACGCGAGCGTCTTGCCGGACCCGGTGCGGGCCTGGCCGATCACGTCGCGGCCGTCGAGCAGCGCCGGCATCGCCTCGGCCTGGATCGGAGTCGGGTTGACGATGCCCATCTTGGCCAGCGCGGCGAGCGTGCTGGGCTGGAGCCGGAAATCGGCAAAGGTGACGTTTTCGACGACCGGCATCGTCCATTCGGACGGATCGGACGCCGGGTCCGCATCGCCATCGGCGACGACCGGACGTTCGAGCAACGAAAAAGACACGAAAAACCCTCGCAGTCTGAGCGCAGCGCACGGCCGCTTGGCCGGTGCCGGAAAACGCAATCTGGGAACGGACGAGCCGGTCAGTACGGCTCGACGTCCCTTGCGCTGCGCACGCTGGAGGGTACATTGGCGTACTGTCGCGCGGCGAACCCGCGCATCCCTTGCAAGAACAACTGTACCACAGAACGAACCATCGCGCGAGGTTAAGTGCGAGGGCGCCAAGCCTGCCCATCCTGATCATTGGGGATGGCCCCGCGCCCACCCCTGGTGGCCGCGCCGCCGCTGACCGTTGCGGTGCCCCGGCGATGCGTCTCGTCCGCCGCCACCAGGGCGGCGGCGGTCGACGAAGTGTCGCGTCGGGGGCCGACTCGCGGGCACCCTCTCGGCGAGGGGCACAGCTCCCTCCCCGACGGGGACGCGATGGTGGTCGGCCGGACTTGGTTGGCGCCTACTGGCCGCCGCCGATCTGCAGGCTCCGCGCCCCACGCAGGTCGAGCCAGTGGCGGTCGCGGACCCGCGCCACGCGGACGACGGCGGTGTCGCAGCCGGCGCAGCGCAGGATCTGCCCCATCCCGTGGCCGTAGAGCAGCAACTCGGCCATCGGACCGGCCGCGCCGCACCCGGCGCAGGTGACGATCACCGTGGTTGCCTCGAAGCGGAACACTTCGGCCAGCATCCCGCCGGCCGCGTTGCCGTCCAGGTGTCGGTCGGCGTCGGTCGTCTCCATCCCCGTCCTCCGCTCAAGTTCCTGTCGGCCCGAAGCGCTCGGTCTTGACCCGGTCGGCCCGATGGCCGAGGGCGAGGAGATCGGTCGCCACATTCTCGACCAGCCGGGTCGGCCCGCAGACGAAGGCAAGCAATCCTTCGCCGGGGTGGGGCGGACCAGCGACCTCCGCCAGCATCGCGGCATCGATCCGCCGCCGGAACCCCGTCCACCCCTCGGGTTGGTTTCGGGTCAAGGTGTGAACCGTTCGCAACGACGGGTCGACCGCCGCCAGCCGATCGAGTTCGTCCCGAAAGATGATCTCGCCCGCCGAGCGCGAGGAAAACAGCACCGTTGTCGGGATCGCGCGCTTGGCGGCTTCCCGGTGGCGGACCATCGCCATCAACGGGGCGACGCCGGAGCCGCCAGCGACCAGCAGCAGCGGTCCGCCATCGTCGACCGTCCAGGTGAAGTAACCGCCGATCGGGCCGCGCAGCTCCAGCGTGTCGCCGGGTCGCACCTCCCCGGCCAGGTAGGGCGAGACCTCCCCGTCGTCGAGCCGCTCGATCGCCAACTCGATCCACGGTGACTCCGGGGCGGAGGCGATCGAATAGGAGCGCTGCGCCTGGTACCCGTCCTCGGCGGTCAGCCGGACATCGACGTGCTGACCGGCTTTGTGTCCGCGCCAGCCGGGGACACCGATGCGCAGCGTCCGCACCCGCGGCGTCTCGTCGCGGATCTCGATCACCTCGGCCAAGCGCCAGGCCAAGCGCCCCGCCTGGCCACCACCGACCGTTTCGGTTGCGCCCACCGTCAATCCCCCGCGTACCGCTGTTCCAGCCACGGATCGCCGTAGTTGTTGTACCCGAGCGATTCCCAGAACCCTGGCGAGTCCTCTCCAACCAGTTCCAGGCCCCGGACCCACTTGGCGCTCTTCCAGAAGTAGAGGTGAGGCACCAGCAGCCGGGCGGGGCCGCCGTGCTCCGGCTCCAGCGCGTCGCCGTCGTACCCGAACACGACCCAGGCCTTGCCGCCGGTGACGTCCTCCAGCGGCAGGTTCGTGGTGTAGCCGCCGTCGCAGTGGGCGATCAGGTAGTCGGCGCTGGTCTCCAACCCGTCGAGCAGGGTGTCGACCGAGACCCCTTCCCAGACGGTGTCGATCTTCGACCACTTGGTCACGCAGTGGATGTCCTTGGTCACCGTTTCGCTGGGCAGGGCGCGGAACTCGTCCCACGTCCAGCGGCGCGGCGCCTCGACGTCCCCCCGGACGACGAAATCCCACCGGTCTAGGGCCGTCCGCGGCGTCGGCCCGGCCGAGAGCACCGGGAAATCGCGGGTCAGGTACTGGCCGGGCGGGATCCGGTCGGCGACCTCGGCGTCTGGTCGCCGCCGACCGCGGAACCCGCGCGAGACGAAACCTTGGCCCATCGCTGCCTCCTCCTGGTGTTTGCCGTTGCCGGCGAGCGTGGTCCGTTCTGCCATCCTCGTGCCGCCACCGCCGGATGGTGGGCGACGCGGGGCGATCCGTTACAGATCGGCTACTCCGCCGGCGCGCCCCGCGACACGGCGAACGCTGCTTGATCCTTCCGGAACAGCTCGTAGTTGACGGCGCAGGCCGCCGCCGCGCCCTCGTGGACCGCGGCGCTGATCTGGTGGAAGTTGCGCCGGGTCACGTCGCCGGCCGCGAACAGGCCCGGCACCGATGTCCGCCCGTCGCCGTCGGTGTCGACGTACCCCTTGGCGTCGATGGCCGCCCCCAACGAGCGGGCGAGCGCGTTCAGCGGCTCGGCCCCCTGGACGCTGAACAGGTGGTCGAGCGGGATCTCCTCGTCGCCGTCGAGGAGCAGCGACCCGAACACGCCCGGCTCCTTCGCCCGCGCCCCCGCAATCCGGCCGACCACGAGCCGGATCCCCTGCGCGTCCAACCGGGCCACGGTTTCGCGGGTCAAGCCCAGCGCTCCGGAATTGGTGATCAGCGTCACCGTCTCGGCGAAGGCGAGCATCTGGATCGCCTCCTCGGCCGCGTCGTCGTCGTTGCCGACCACCACCACCCGCTTGCCCCGCATCTCGTAGCCGTCGCAGACGATGCACCAGTGCATCGTCTTGCCGACGAACTCCTCCCAACCCGGGAACTCGACCCACCGGTCGCGCACCCCCGGCGCCAGGATCACCGCCCGGCCGTGGAAGACGCGGTCGCGGGTTTGGGCGACGAAGCCCGCGTCATCCTGCCACAGGCGGACCACCTCGGCATCCAGCACCCGCGCCCCAAACCCTTCCGCCTGGACCCGCCCGCGGTTCGTCAGTTCGACCGCCGTGACCCCGTCCGGAAAGCCGAGGAAGTTGTGGTTGGTTTGCGCCCAATCCGAGCGCCCCGGACGGCGACAGTCGAACACCGCCACCGTTCGGCACGCCCGTGCGAGATACAAAGCGGCCGACAACCCGGCCGGCCCGCCGCCGACGATCAGGACGTCGAAGCGCTCGGAGGTGGTCGCCGCGTTGATGTCCATGGTGCCCCCGTCTCGATCCCGCCAGCGGAACGCGCGGCGCGTTGGCTCACCGCCATCGTCGCCGGACCCGAGCGTCTTACGCCGAATCCGGGCCACGCCGGAGCCTGTGCTAGACTCGGTGGTCGAATCCCGGTAGGACCGATGGTTAACCGCCCACCGCCCGGAGACCCGGCATGTCCTTGTCCATCGCCGACGTCGAGCACGTCGCGGCCCTGGCCCGCCTCGGACTCGGCCGGGAGGAGAAGGAGCGCCTGCGGGAGCAGCTCTCCTCCATCCTCGGCCACATCGAGCTCCTCGACGAGATCGACACCGCCGCCATCCCGCCGACCGCCCAGGTGATCGAGCTGGCGAACGTGCTGCGCCCGGACGAGGTTTGCCCCTCCCTGCCGCGCGCGGCGGTGCTCGCCAACGCCCCGCGCCAGGTCGACGGATTCTTCGCCGTCCGCGCCGTCCTCGGCGGTCCCGGCGCCGACACGGACCCATCGTGATGGCCACCGCTCTCGACGCCGTCGGCCGCCCGGCCACCGACGCCCCAACCGATCTTTCCGCCGCCGAACTGCGGCGGCGCCTCGACGCGCGCGAGCTGTCCGCCGCCGAGGTGACCGAGGCGTACCTGGCCCGGATCGCCGCCCTCGACCCGGATCTTCGCTGCTACATCACCGTGATGGCCGATGTCGCCCGCGCCCAGGCCGCGGCGGCGGACGACCGGATCGCCCGCGGCGAGGCCGGTCCGCTGACCGGGATCCCGGTCGCCCTCAAGGACAACCTCTGCACCACGGACGCCGACACCACCGCCGCCTCCAACATCCTGCGCGGGTTCCGCTCCCCGTACGACGCGACGGTGGTGACGCGGTTGCGCGGCGGCGGCGCCGTCTTCCTCGGCAAGGCCAACACCGACGAGTTCGCGATGGGGTCCTCGACCGAGAACTCCGCCTTCTTCACCACCCGCAACCCGTGGCACACCGGCCGCGTTCCCGGCGGTTCCTCCGGCGGCCCGGCGGCGGCGGTCGCCGCCGGCGAGGCCGCGCTCGGACTCGGCTCCGACACCGGCGGGTCGATCCGTCAGCCGGCCGGGTTCTGCGGCGTCGTCGGCCTGAAACCGACCTACGGCCGGGTCTCCCGCTACGGCCTGCTCGCCTTCGCCAGCTCGTTGGACCAGATCGGCCCCTTTGCCCGCACCGTCGCGGACGCCGCCCTGCTGCTGGGCGCGATCGCCGGCCAAGACCCGATGGACGCCACCTCCGCCCCCGAGCCGGTGCCCGACTTCGCCGCCGCCCTCGCGGGCGATGCGGACCTGCGCGGCGTCCGGATCGGCGTCGCCGCCGAGTACGATGTCGACGGGATGGAGGCCGGCGTCAAGGCGGCGGTCGACGCCGCCGTCGGCCGCCTGGCCGACCTCGGGGCCGAGATCGTGCCGGTGCGCCTCCCGCACACCAAGTACGCGCTGGCGACCTACTACATCACCGCCCCGGCCGAGGCGAGTGCCAACCTTTCGCGCTACGACGGCGTCAAGTACGGCCTCTCGGTCGAATCCGAAACCCTGCGCGAGACCTACGAGCGGACCCGCGGCGAAGGGTTTGGAGCGGAGGTCAAGCGCCGGATCATGCTCGGCACCTACGCCCTCTCCTCCGGCTACTACGACGCCTACTACGTCAAGGCGCAAAAAGTCCGCACCCTGATCAAGCGCGACTTCGACCAGGCCTTCGCCCGGGTGGACGCGATCGTCGCCCCGACCTCGCCGACGGTGGCGTTCCCGATCGGCGCCCGGACCGACGACCCGTACCAGATGTACCTCTCCGACGTCTTCACCATCCCCGCCAACATGGCCGGCATCCCCGGCCTGGCCGTTCCCTGCGGGTTTGCGGACGGCCTCCCGGTCAGCCTCCAGATCCTCGGCAAGCCGTTCGACGAGGCGACCATCCTTCGCCTCGGCCACGCCTACGAGCAAAGCGAAGGCTGGACGGACCGCCGCCCGGATCTCCCGTGACCGCCACCGACCCGGCGCCCCGGCTGGCAACCGTGCCACTCGGCGACCTGAGCGCGACCGACAAAGACGCCATCGTCCGCGTCTGCACCGCCGCCCACGGCCACGATTTCGGGTCGCTCTTCGGGTTCTTGGTCGACACCACCCACGTCCTCGGCTACCACGGCGACGACCTCGTCGCCCACGCCTGCTTCGGCGCCCGCTGGCTCGAACCGGCCGGCGTCGGTCGTCTGACCGCCGCCTTCGTCGACGCAGTCGCGGTCGCCCCGGAGGTCCAGGGCAAGGGCGTCGGTTCCCGCCTCATGCGCCACCTCGCCGCCGCCATCGCCGGCCACGACCTCGGCGCGTTGGGAACGGAGCGGATCTCCTTCTACCAACGCCTCGGCTGGGAACCCTGGACCGGCCCGATGTCCGGCCTGCCCGACGATCCGACCGACACGGTGATGGTCTTGCGCACTCCGCTCACGCCGCCGCTCGATCCGACCGCGCCCTTGGTAGCCCAACCGCGTTAGGCATCGCGCAAACCGATCAATTTGGTAATCCGCATCGAGACGCCGCGCCCCGACGCCAGCCTTCCCGTTGCTGCAACCCATCGACCGGACCCACCCGTGTCCGTTTGACACCCGCCCATCGCCTCCGGTAAAATCCTCCCAGGTGAGAACCTGGGCCGTTAGCTCAATTGGCAGAGCAACTGACTCTTAATCAGTTGGTTGAAGGTTCGAGTCCTTCACGGCTCACCACCAGATTCTGGGGCGTCACCAAGAAAACCCAACGGGCGCCGGTGCTAGCACCGGCGCCCGTTCTGCATGTCTACCCGACCCATACCGCAACCAGCGCCGGCCTACCCCGTTTTTGGCCGAGCGAGGGCGGTCCCGAGCGCCGTCGCGGCGTCGCGCATCATCGCGGGCATGACATGGGAGTACGTGTCCATCGTCATGCTGATCTGGGAGTGCCCAAGCTGGTCCATGACCACGCGGGGCGCGATCCCTTGGGCAAGGAGGAGCGAAGCGCAGCAGTGGCGGAGTGCTTGCATCCCTTGGGCGGGCAGGCCGTACTCGACCAGCCGGGCCTGCAGCCGCTTGCTGACGTTGGACGGTTCGAGCGGCGTCCCCTTCGGGGTGGAGAGTGCTGGGCCGTCCGATCCTCGGATGCGGAATCCTTGGTGATGTACTTCGAGCGCGACGACGACGAGCGGGTGTTCCTCTCGCTCATGCCCTCCGGAGTCACCACCCCGGAGCCTTAGGGCGGAGCACCTCGTCGGCAACTATGCTCGACCATCCCATCAAGAACCGTTCGACGGGTGGCAGGATCGCGCAAAACCGGCTCGCGGACGAGGCGCCGATCGCGGAGCGGCGGACGAAGGGTTCACGCGACGCCCGCGCCGGCCCGCGCCAGGTTGTCGCCAGCAGCCGCCCCAGAATCATGTCTTCTTCCACCGTCGCCGGGTCCGGGTCGTCCCACCAGGACGCCGCCCAGACCGCCCGGCCCAGCGCCGCTCAACTCCGGCCAGAACCCCGTTCCGCGTCCCACAGTTGGCGCTGAATCTGCAGGTGCCCGACGTGGACGGCCGTGTGCTCGACCGCGTGCAGCAGGCACCCGGCGACGGTCCAGGATTCGGCCCGGCCCGGCGTCCGGCTCCGGTCCAACGCCGCCGGCCGCGCCAGATCGTCCTTGGTCAGGTCCGCCAGGGTCTGCCGCGCGTCCGCCAGCCAGCGGTCGTAGCGCGCCCGCAGCGCCGCCGGGTCCCCCTCGGCCACGAACTCCGCCGACCGATCCCGATCCGTCGGCCACCCGCCCGCGCCGTGCAAGATCCAATACTCCCCCGCCCCGACCAGGTGCGTGGCAAGGGCGAAGAACGTGTTGATGTCCCCCAGGTTCTGCGCCGGTCGCCACCGGTTCAAGTCCTCGGCCGGAATCCCCTCCAACTGGGACAGGGCGTCCTCGACCAGCTTGCTCAACACCATCTCGATCGCCCGCGCGGTTTCGGTCACGTGACGTCCTCCTTTCCAGACGGGTGAGGACTGGGGACTGAGACGGGCTATCGTTTTCCGCCCACGTTGCGAACCAGCGGCCCTGGGCGCGACAACCGTATCGTCGCAGTCCCCGGTCCTCAGTCCTTCCTCGTCCGTCCCGGCAGCCATCCCTCCGCCCCAACCGTCGTCGTCGCCCCGTGGCCGGGGTAGACAACCGTCTCCGGCGGCAGGGCCGCGACGCGGACCAGGCTCCGATCCATCGTCGCCTGGTCGGCGCCGGGGATGTCGATCCGGCCGTGGCCGCCGGGAAAGACGACGTCGCCGCTGAACAACGCCTGGTCCGGCGCGCTGTGGAGGGCGATGTGGGCCGGATCGTGACCCGGCAGGAAGAGGACGCGGAACGTCGTCTCGCCGACCCGCACCTCGTCGCCGTCGTCGAGCAGCTCGTCCGGCTCGACCGGCGGGATCTCGAACGGGAGATCGAAGATCGCGCTCCCCGGTTCCTTCAGGCGGGGGATCGCCAGCGGGTGCGCGGCGAGCGGCGCGCCGGTCGCCGCCTTCAGCGCCGCCGCGTCGGCGATGTGGTCCCAGTGGGCGTGGGTCAGCACGATCCGGCCGATTCGCCACCCTTCGGTCGCCGCCGCCGCGACCAGCGCCGCGGTGACCGCTGGGGGCGCGTCGATCGCCACCGCCTCGCCGCTGGTTGCGTCCGCCACCAGGTAGGCGTTTGTTTCCAACGGCCCCGCCGGAAACGTTCGGATCTCGATCCCCATCGCGAGCGTTCCTCCTTTGCCTCGCCGGTCACCGCGACGATTGTCCCACCATCGCCCCTGCGTCGCTCGCCTCAATGGCATCAAACTTGCCGCGTTTGTCTCCGCCAGTTCGTTGGCGGTCGACCATGGGTTGCCGGCTTCGGCCTCGGGGGATTGGCGCTGGTGGGCCGAACCGTACTGATCGTGGACGACGAACGGTATATTGTGGACCTCCTGTCCGACCTTCTCGAAGAGGAAGGATACGGCGTGCGGCGCGCCTACGATGGCCTCGCCGCGCTCGAAGCGATCGAGGCCGACCCCCCGGATCTCATCCTCGCGGACGTGATGATGCCACGCCTGGACGGCCTGACCCTGGCCTCCACCTTACTCGAGCGCGGCACCCGGATCCCGATCATCCTGATGTCCGCCGCCGTCACCCCCCGCAACGTTGGCATCGCCTTCATCGCCAAACCCTTCGACATCGAAGAGATGCTCGAACAGGTCGAACGGCTCGTCGGCCCGCCGACGGCCTAGGCGATCGGTGGCGGGGCGGCCACGGGCATCGCCGGGGCGCATCGCCTGCGCCCTCGCCGCCACCGCCGCCGGGCGATTCCCACCGCGGCCGTTCCAGAGGGTGCCACGCCGCCGGACGACCAAGGCGCATGCCACGCGCCCCGACGCCGCCCGGTCTCCCCGTTCCCGTTTCCCCGCCCACGTTTGACACCCCTTTTTCCTGTGCTAGGATGCCGGGGTTGTCTCCGTCGCCATGTGTCCGGCACGCGTGTCTTCGCGTCATGGCGTTGCCGCGACCATGGACGTCGGTTCGTCACCGGAAAGGAAGGTGGGAGCGGAGGATCCGTCACTCCTGGCCACGGGCCGCTCTCCCGGCGACCCATGGCCACACGCATCGCCGCGCCGCCCGTCGTCGGGCCGGCGCATCCTCATCGGGCCGGTGCCCAATCGGGTCGGACGTGGCGCCGGAGCCACGCGGATGAAGGAGCGCGAACAGCATGGTCAACGTGACGCAGGGCAAGCAGGGCACGAAGGGAACAGACGCCCCCGATCGGGTCCACGTCGCGGTCCGATCGCTTGGCCGAGACCTCTCCGCCGGTCACCTCTCCCGCCGCGAGTTCATGAAGCGCGCCGCCGCGCTCGGCCTGTCGGCGCCGGCGGTTGCCGGCGCCCTGACCGCGGTCCTCGCCGCGAACCCGACGGCGGGCCTGGCGGCGCAACTGAAGGAGGTGCCGCGGGAAGACACGCTGGTCGCCGTCCGCGGCGGCACCCAAGGCAAGTTCACCGAAGGCGACCTGCTCGGCAACCAGTTCTTGCCGCTCGGCAACCACCAAC
>CADCWE010000131.1 GCA_902806325.1 uncultured Thermomicrobiales bacterium
TCGGCGATGGCGGCTCTCCGTGAGGCGGGAGGCGAACCTGACACCGTCGCCAGTCGCCACTACCACAGTCGTACGTCTGACGTCCGACGTCCGACTCCCGACTCAGAACAGCGTCATCTGGTTCGCCCCCGGCTCGTCCCGGGCGGCGGCGGTTTCGCGGTCGCGCTCGGCCTCGGCGAGGATCTTGGGCAGCTTGGCGAAGTCGTCCTCGATCGCGCCGCGCAGGTTGCCCTGGTGGAGGGCGGCGGCCGGGTGGTACATCGGCACGATCAGGCGGGCGCCGTCGCGCTTCGGTTGGCCGTGGATGCGGGAGATCCGCTCACCGGGGAACCAGCGGGCCATCGAGAAACGGCCGAGGGTGACGATCACCTCCGGGTCGATGGCGGCGATCTGGCGCTCCAGATAGGGGGCACAGGCGGCGATCTCGTCCGGCATCGGGTCCCGGTTGCCGGGCGGGCGGCACTTGACGACGTTGGTGATGAAGACGTCGGCGCGGGTCAACCCGGCCTTGGCCAGCAACTCGTCGAGGAATTTCCCGGCGTTGCCGATGAAGGGACGACCCTGCCGGTCCTCGTGCCAACCGGGGCCTTCGCCGATCAGCATCACTTTGGCCTTGGGGTGGCCCTCGCCAGGGACCGCGTGCGTCCGCGTCCGCGCCAGCTCGCATTTGGGACAGACCCGGACCTCGGCGGCGACCTCTTCCAGCGCCGCCTCGGCGGCCTCCCGCGTCAAATCCCGCGGTTCCGGCGTCTCCTCTTCCGTCACCCGTGCCCCCTCGCTGACCCATCACCCGACCGGGGGCGAGTATAGCGGAGGGGGGCAGTTCTGGTCGAAACGGGGCGGTCGGGTGCCGTTCGCGGCCGTCCGAACCGAACAGAACCACGGCCGTCCGCGGGGGCGTGGTTCTTCCGGCCCCCACGGGACAACCCGCTCCGCATCCCACCACGCCGTTTCCGTCGAACCCTCAACCCCGCACCCGTTCAAACCCCGGCAAAAACGCCCCGTGCGCCGCCACCAACTCGTCCACCAGCGTCACCGCCAACGGGTAGGACCCGACCAATGGGTGCGCCACCAGCGCCGCCACCGCGGCCTCCCGCGACCCGGTCAACGCGGCCTCGACCGCCAATCGCTCGTAGGCCTTGACCGCCACGGTCAGCGGAACCGCCGCCTCCGGCAGCCCACCGGTCGCCAGCGGCACCGGGCCGTGCGCGTCGACCATGGTCGTCACCTCGACCACGTCGTCCCGGCGCAACTCCGGCAGGCACCCGTCGTTCGGGACGTTGAGCACCAGGCGGGCCGGGCGCTGGCGGGCGATCGCCTCCATCACGTCCAGGGCCAGGGCGGCGTAGCCCTCGGAGCCGAGGAAGTCGTCCAGATTGCCGGTCGGCTCCTCGACCGCCGTGCCGCGCTCCCGGGCCATGTAGGTCGAGGACCGGAAGCGCATCCGGCGCTCGTAGTTGGCCAGGGCTTCGGGCAACCGGCCATCGGCGACGTCGGCGCCGAGTTCGCGCCAGAGGGCGTCGTTGATTTCGCGGATCTGGCCGCCGCGGGTGCCGCCCGATTCCCGGATGTGGCGCACCGCCTGGTCGCGGCTGTAGAAGTAGTAGAGGTACTCGTTTGGCAGCAGCCCAAGCTGGCGGATCAGGCCGGGGTCGAACAGCGCCCACTCGTGGGAATGCCGCCGCAGCTCGTCGTACCGATCCACCAGCTCCGGCAGCCGGTCGCGCCCGTCGACCAGCACCCGCCGCACCCAGCCGAGGTGGTTAAGACCGACGTAGTCCAGCCGGACCTCGTCCGGGTTTCGGCCGAGAAACGAGGCCAGGCTCGTCCGCATCGAGGTCGGCGTGTCGCAGATCCCGATCACCTTGAGCCCGGTTTGGGCGCGCAGCGCCTGGGTGATCAGCCCGGCCGGGTTGGTGAAGTTGACCACCCAGGCGTCCGGCGCCACGTCCTGGAGCATCGTCGCGTACGACAACAAGACGGGAATGGTCCGCAGCGCCATCGCCAGGCCGCCGGGGCCGGTCGTCTCTTGGCCGAGGACGCCGTGCCGCAGCGGGATCTGTTCGTCCAGAACGCGGTGGGCGTCCTGCCCGACCCGGATTGCGGTGAAGACGAAGTCGGCGCCGCGCAGCGCCTCCCGGGCGTCGTGTTCCGCCCGCACGGCGAACGTCGCGCCGCCCCGTTCGGCGACGAAGGCGGCGAAGCGGCCCATCGTCCACAGCCGCTCCGCGTCGTCGTCGTGGAGGACCACCTCGGCGAGGCCGAGGTCGGTTTGGCGCTGGATTAAGCCGTGGATCATCAAGGGCGTCCGCACGCCCGACCCGACCAAGACCAGTTTCATCGTTCCCCGTCCACGTCGATCCCCAGCGCCCGCGCCCGCGCCAGCAATTCATCCAACCGCGGCGCCCCGGCGAACCCGCCCGCCCGCTGCACGGCCATCCCGCCGCAGATGTTGCCCAGGCCCAAGCAATCCTCGACCGGCATCCCCCGGCTCAGCCCGTACAAAAAGCCGGCGTTGAAGCAGTCCCCGGCGCCGGTGGCGTCGATCACCGGCACCGCCGCGGTCCGGACGTGGTACTCCCGCCCGTCGACGGCGGCCGACGCCCCGTCCGCCCCGCGCTTGACGACCACGAACGGGACGATCTCCGCCAGCCGGTGGAGCGCATCCACCGGGTCGTTCACCCCAGCGATGCAGCACGCCTCCGGCGCGTTGGTGAACACGATGTCGGCCAGCGGCATCAAGGTCCGGATCTCTTGCCCGCCCAACCAGTGCTCGTCCCAGCCGCAATCGACGACGGTGCGCATCCCGCGCTCGCGCGCGATCCGGGCGTAGGCCGCGAGGTCGACGTTAAGGCAGCATTGGAGGAACTGGGCGTCGTGCTCCCGCAACACGCGCAACGCGTGGCCGGTGCAGACGATCCGCGATTCGGCGTCGCTCGGTTCGTAGGTGACGAACCCCCGGTCGCCGCCGTGGGTGACGGCGACGCTGACCGAGGGCAGGGGCTGGTCCAGGCGTTGAATCAGGTCACTGGTCACCCCTTCGGCGTCCATTGCCTCCAGGCTGGATCGGCTCCAGGCGTCGTTGCCGACGGTGCCGATCATCCCGACCCGCATCCCCAACCGGCACAGCGCGGCGACGACGTTGAACGCGCCACCCGGCGCGACCGTCAAGTCGCTCGCCCAAACTTCTTTCCCGACCGCCGGCCAACTGGGCAAGCCGGTAAACACCAGATCGGCGGTCGGGCGGCCGATGACGAGGACATCGTAGGGATTCACGGGGATGGTTCTCCGGTGGGGCGGGGCAAATCCCCCTAGCCCCCCAACCCCCCTTCCCCCCGTTCGCGAGGGGAAGGGGGGCTTTTTCGTGGTCGCTCAAGGTGCTCCCCTCTTTCTCCCTGACTAGGGGGAAAGGGGGGCTGGGGGGTTAGGGGGATTCTACCCCCCCACCTCCTCCGCCACGCTGAGGGTGCCTCCATCTTCGGCTTCGAAGCCGATCAGGAGCATCGCCCCATCGGGCACCGAACCGCCCAGTTCCAGCGCCAGTTGGTTGGATTCGCCGGCGGTCAGCTCGACCGAGTCCTCGGCGACGATCTCGTCGTTGGCCCAGACGAAGACGTTGGCGGAGCCGGCGGCGTCGCTGGTCAGGTCCACGGTCAGCGCGCCGCCGTCGCCGGCTTCGGTGGCGACGTCGAGTTGGGCATCCGCCCGCGGCCCGCCGGCCAGCGGCACCCCGTCCTCGACCGATTGGAGGATGGACTGCGGCGAGCGGACGCTTTGGGTGGCGTCGAAGTCGGTCCGGGGCGGACCCGCCGTCTCGGCCGGCGGGGTGAAGCCGGAGAGGGTGACCTGGCCCCAGCGGTAGGGATCGCCCTGGACGCCGTTGAAGACCGACCAGCCGAGGCGGGTCTGACCGGTTTTGTCCTCGGTGTCGGAGTCGTAGATGAAGATGTTGATCGCCGCCGCGGTCGGGTCGAGCGCGGCCGGCAGGGCGTCGTAGGGGATCACGGTCTCGATCGTGTAGGAGCCGCCCTCGCCCATCGTGGACGCGACCTCCATCCCGGGCGCCGTGTCCTCGATCGGACCCTGGTTCGCGTCGGCGTCGCGGTAGGCGGCCGGTTCGCCTTCTTCGGTGGTCGGGAAGATGCCGACCTTGAAGGTGGTGGAGGTGTTTTCCGAGTCGCCGAGCGGGTCGATCGCGATCTCGACCGAGTCGGTCCGCCAGTGGCGCTTGGCGTCGGCCAGCGGCAGCACCGTGCCCGGGGTGTCGTCGGTGACGTCGACGTAGACGTGCAGGCCGTCCTCGCCCCAGGCCACCAGCGCCGAGCCGGAGGCGTCGTCCGCGCTGTCCGGGTCGTCGCCCTCCCAGACCCGCGACAGGTCAATCGGGTCGTCCGTGTACTCGCCGTCGGCCGCTTCGCCGTCGACGGCCGCGTCCTCGCCGACCTCCGACACCGTCGCCACCGGGACCAGGTTCAGCCCCGCCTGCTGGCGAAACACGCCGGAGCCGGAGGTGGTGGCAACCGTGACCGGGTAGTCGCCGCCGGCGCCGCCCTCGTTGGCGGTCGGCAGGTCGGCGTCGTCGTTGGTGATCGTGAACTCGACCTCGCCGCTGGCGCCCGGCGCCAGGTCCTCGTACGGCTGGCCGTTGGCGACGACGCTGAACCCTTCCGGCACGGTCAGGTTGACCTCGCCGGACTGCGGTTCCTCGGTGTTGTTGACCAACCGGATCGGCACCTGCCGCGACTCGCCGATCCCCATCGAGAAGCGGGGGATGATCAGGCTGTCCAACTGCTCGACGTCGTTGCTCGCCGCCCATTCCCGGAATTGGGCGACCTGGGGCAGCGGCTCGAACGTGCCGGACACCGCCGGCGCGACCGCGACGGTCTCGCGGGTGGTCCCTTGCAGTTCGCCGACGGTCAGCGTGCCGGCCATCGCCGCCCGCGTCCCGACGGTGGCCCCACCGGCGGCGGTGACCGCGAACTCGGCGGTCATCTCGCCGTCGCCCTCGGTCAATGTGCCATCGCCTTCCGCCGTCCACCCGGTGGGCAACGAGAGCGTGACGACCCCGTCCGCCAACGATTCGCCATCCGCCGGGCGGGCGTGGGCGGTGACGGTCAGGGACTGGCCCGGCACGACGTCGAAGGAATCGGTGGACAGGTAAAACTCGGTCCCCAGCGGCAAGCCGCCGAGGGCCGGCTCCAGCGCCCCTTCCAGCATCGCGGTCGGGCTGAGGCGATCCCCGCTGTGGGGGACGCGGCTGTCGATCAGGGTGAAGTAGCCGCAGCCGAGGGCCGCCGGGTTGGTGTCGACGTCGGGGAAGACGGCCCACCCCTGGGACGCGTACTCCCGCTGGCCGTCGCGCGCGATCGCCGCCCAGGAGCGCCCGTCGTTGGCCTCCGACGGCGTGCCGGACCAGATCCCGTAGACCTCGTCGGTCGGTTCGGCTGGGACGTAGCTGTAGGCGCAGACCGGGCCGGTCGGGCCGGAGCCGGTCGCCCCGCCGCGGTAGATGGCCCCGGCGCGCCACGGTTCCAACCCTTCGTCCTCGATCTGGTCCGGGAACATCGTCGGGTCGGCGGCCGCCTCGAACGCCTGCACCGCCAACCGCGCCGCGTACTGGTGGTGGCCGTGATTGCCCGGCGTCGGGGAGGGGTTCATGGTGGTGATCACGTTCGGTCGGGTGTAGCGGATCACCCGCACGATCCGCTCGAGCGTGTCTTCCGCGCCCCACAACTCCTCCGTCAAGGGCGAACTGACGGTGTAGTAGAAGTCGACCTGGTCCAGGTTGTAGATATGGCGAATCCCGGCTTCGGCGACCGCGCGCCGCTCCTCGGCCTCGCGCAGGATACCCAGCGCCGGGCCTTCCTCCTGCCCGACCGCGTTGCCACCGCCCTCGCCACGGGTGACCGTGATCACCCCGACCTCGTATCCGGCGTTTTCGTTCCACTGCCCGTACGTCGCCAGCGCGAACGCCTCGTCGTCGGGGTGCGCCCCGATGAACAAGACGTCCAGGTCAACCGCGTCGGCGGCGGCGCTCCCCGCCGCCGGGGTCGCCTCTTGGCGGGCGGACACCGTAGGCGCGCCCAGCATTGCCGTGATCGCAAGCAGTGCGATCCCCGTTCCGATCCGATTCCACCGACTCGTCGGCCGACGCATCGCCGTCTCCTCTCGCGGCGGACGCCAGAGGCTCCCCGCCCCGGCCCCGCCGCCCTCGCGGCCACCGCCGCCGCCCAAAGGGCACCCGGCCGCCCGATGGTACCCCGGTGGGTGCCGGTCCGCCCCGGCGCGGGTCCCACCTACCCTTCAACCGATCCGCCGCGTGCTCAGCCTTTGACCGCCCCGGCCGTGATCCCGCGCACCAGTTGGCGCTGGAACAGCAAGAACACGACCGTCAACGGCAAAAAGATGATCGTCGCTCCGGCCGCGATGATCGGCACCTGGGCCGTCCACTGGGCCTGGAAGTACAGCAGCCCCAGCGGCAGCGTGTGATATTGGGGATCGATGTTGACCACCAGCGGCAAGAGGAACTCGTTCCAGGTCCAGATGAAGAACATCAACGCCAGCGTGCCGACCATCGGCCGCGTCAAGGGGAACATGATCCGCCAGAGGATGTTCCACGACCCCGCGCCGTCGACGATCGAGGCCTCGACGATCTCGCGCGGGATCGCCAGGAACGCCTGCCGCATCATCAGCGTGCCGAACGAAACGCTCATCGCCACCTGCGGCAAGATCAAGGCCCAATGGGAGTTGAGAAGACCGAAGCCTCCGTTGCCGGACCAATCGTTGCCGCCAGTGAAGGGAAACGAACGCATCAGGTAGAACAAGGGAATGACCATCGCCTGCAACGGCACCACCAAGCCCAGCATCAGGTAGCCGAAGAGCACCGCCGACCCGCGGAACCGGAACCGGGCGAAGGCGTACCCGCTCATCGCCGACAGGAACAACGACGGCACCACCACCCCGACCGCGACGATCAAGGAGTTGACGAAGAAGCGCCCCAGATGCCCGGTCGTCCACGCCTGCTCGTAGTTGCCCCACCGCCAGACCTCGGGCAGGGCGAAGATCCCTTTGACCAACTCGATCGGCGTCTTGACCGACGCCAGGACGGTGACCAGGAACGGGCCGATGGCGACGACCATGCCAAGGCCGAGGATCAGGTAGGCGAGCGCGCGGCGGACCGCGGCGGCGGCTCCGGGACCGCGCCGGACGCTTCCCTCGGCCGTTTCCCCGGCGCTGAAACGCCGGGCTACGCCCACGAAGCCTCTCCGAGGCTGAGACCGAGCCGACGCGAGCGCGTTGCCCAGGTTCCCAGCCGGCATCAGCCGGCTTCGTTCGGTCGGCGCGGGGGTGTGAACCGTTCGGGGACGGGCCGCGGCGTCCCGTGTTCGCCCGGCGACGTCCCCCACCCCGTCAATCATCCCCGTCCCCAAACAATTTCAGCGTCAGCAACGACAGCACCAGCGTGATCACCGCCAGCAGCACCGCCAGCGCCGCCCCGTAGCCGACCCGGTTGACCCCAAACGCCGAGTTGATCATGTACAACGCCACCACCTCGGTTTGCCGCCCGGGACCGCCGTCGGTCGTTGCCTTGATCACGTCGAAGGCGCGCAGGGCGTTGATCAGGTTGACCGAAACCACGACCGCGATCTCGCGCCGCAGCCCCGGAATGGTGACCGAGCGGAACTCCTCCCAGCCCGAGGCGCCGTCGAGCCGCGCCGCCTCGTAGAGATCGGCCGGGATCTTCTGCATCCCGGCCAGGAAGACCACGTAGCAGAACCCGTAGGCCGCCCAGGCCCCGATCACCCCCACCGTCGGCAGGGCCCAGGTGAAGTCGCCCAGCCAGGTCGGCGGGTCGAACCCGAGCCGCGTCAACACGTCGTTGACCGGCCCGAAGACGGGGTTTAAGAGCCATCGCCAAACGACGCCGATCAAGACCCCTGGCATGATGTAAGGCAGGAACAGGCCAACGCGGAAGATCGCGCTGCCGCGCAGCTTCATCCCCTGCACCATCGCCGCCGGGATCAGGCCCAGGACGGCGGGCAGGACCACGTAGTAGGGGATCAGGATCAGATTGTGCCAGGCCGCTTCCCAGAACTTGGGGTCGGTAAAGGCGTCGGTGTAGTTCGCGATCCCGGCCCACTCGGCCGAGGAGAGCGCGCCGATCCCGTTGTAGTGGACCAAAGAAAAGACGACCGTGCCGACCACCGGCACGCCGACGAAGAGGGTGAAGATCAGCGCCGCCGGCAGGAGGTAGAGGTACGGCTCCCAGGCCGATCCGGCGATCCCCCGGCGCGCCGGGCCGGCGGGGGCGGCGATCGCCGCCCCCGCCTCGCCGATGACGCCGGCGCTACTGGCCGGCGAGGTAGTCTGCATAGTCGGTCTGCAGCGCCGCCGCGAACTCGTCCGGCGTCACCTCCCCCGCCAGCAGTTGCTGCAGTTGGTCGGTGATCGTGTCGTACATGGTCGGGGTCGCCCAGTCCATGTAGTGGCCGAGCTGGTCGTTGGCCAGGGCCTCGTTCCAGGCGGCGTAGACGTCGCCGGAAACGGTGCCTTCCTGGATCTCGTCGGCAGCGATCTCGCCGGCCGGCAGTTGCCCCTTCTCCAGCAGGACCTCGCGCGCCCGGTCGCCGACCAGGAAGTCGACGAGTTCGGCCGCCAGATCCGGGTCCTCGGCCGCGGTCGTGATCCCGTAGGGGATGCCGACGCCTCCGACGTGGAGGACCGTCGCGTCGCCGGCCGACGGCACCGGGAAGAACCCGCCGTTCTCGCCGAGCGCAGACTGGACGTCGCCGGCCTGCCAGGAGCCTTGGAGCAGCATCGCACCCTCGCCGGCCCCGAAGAGCGGCCAGGCGTCGTCAGCGTTCAGCCCATCGAACCCTTCGAGGAGATACCCCTTCTCGACCCATTCCTGGAGCTTGGTCGCGGCGGCCTTGATCTCGTCGCTCTCCCAGCTCTGGTCGCCGGAGCGGTAGATCAGACCGTCGAGGTACTCGCGGCTGGTCATCGTGGCGTGGACGGTGCCGAAGAGATGGATCGCCTGCCAGGCGTCGAGGTTGCCCAGCACCAGCGGCGTCACCCCGGCGTCCTTGAAGGTCTGCATCGCCGCTTCGAGTTCCTCGAAGGTGGTCGGCACCTCAACCCCGTTGTCCTCGAAGATCTGCCGGTTGTAGTAGAAGCCGACGATCTCGGCGGTGTTGGAGACGCCCCAGAGGGTGCCCTCGCCGAAGGTCGCTCCGTCGTCGCTGTAGCGGTTGCGCGCCACCAGCCCTTCGGAGAGGTCGGCCGTCCAACCGTATTCGGCGTCGTAGTCGGTCAGAGGCACGAGCTGCTTGGCCCGCACCATCGGCCCCATCAGGTTCTCGCCGTTGTTGATCTGGGCCACGTCCGGCCCCTCGCCGCTCTGCATCGCCCGCGGCAGCGTCTCTTGCAACTCTTCGAGCGGGTACCCCTGGTGCTCGACCGTGACGCCCGGGTGCGCTTCCTCGAACTCCGTCGCCAACTGCTCGACCACTTCAAGCGCCACACCCGATACCTGGGTGTCCCAAAGGGTGAGCGTCGTTTCCGCCTGCCGCGCCCCGGCGATCGACGGCACCAGCGCCCCGCCGAGGACCAACGCCAACATCCCGACGATGGCCGCCAACCGCCCGCCGAACGCGGTTCCGCGCCTGCTTGAACCCATCCTCGCCTCCTTGTGGTGGTTCGCGGGCAACGCCGCCCGATCCGGTGGGCATCGTGCCGCATTTCGGGGGGCGGCGCAAGCGGGTTGTTGGGGGCGGGGTTGGGGGGATCGAGCCGGGTTGGACCCGTCATCGGGCGGACAGGTAGGTCCGCCCCTACAACGTTGGGAGCGCTGCCCGTGAACGGGTGGTAACGAACAGAACCTTACCCGTTTGTCGGGGCGGACCTGTGTGTCCGCCCGGTTACGGGACCAACCGGTTTCCCATCCAGCCGTTCGTCCCCAGCACCCTTTATCCCACGGCCACAATCTCCTCAGCCCCTTCGTCCTCCCCCTCCAGCGCCTTCACATCGAACACCATTTCGATATCCTCGATCGCCAGCGCCCGTCCCGCCAACCCCGCCCAATCCGGCCCGTCCGCGTCCGTCTCCAACGGCACAATCGCCGGATGCCCCGCGTTCCGGTACAACCAACGGTTCAGGATGTTCGCGTCGTCCACCGAATCGTGGTCCACCGGCCGCATCCCGGACGCGCGATACCGGCCCCAAGCCGTTGCCAACCGCGCCGCCAACCCCTCCGCTCCGCCCTTGCGCGCCGCCCGGTACTGGCCCCAGATCCGGCCACCGATCACCAGCAAGACCTCGCGGGAACCAGCTTCGGCGGACGGCAGCACCGCGAGCAGGGTTTGGGTTTCGGCCGCTTCGCGCAGGCTCCGATGGTTGGCGACCACCTGGGTCACCTGCTGCAGGTTCAGCCGCAGCTTGTGGGCGCGCTCGAAGTCGAGGCGGGCGGCGGCGTCTTCGAGGCCCTTCCAGAGGCGCTCGTAGAGCACGTCGTCGCGGCCGTCGAGGAAGGCGACGGTTTCCCGGACCAGACCGGCGTAGACGTCGCGGTCGGCGCGGCCGACGCACGGCCCGAGGCAGCGGCCGAGGTCGAGTTGGATGCAGGGCGAACCGTAGGAGCGGGCGTCCTTGAACGAGCGGGGGCAGGTCCGCAAGGGGATCACGTCGTTGATCACGTCGACGGTTTTGCGGGCCGCGCTCTTGTTCCGGAACGGACCGAAATAGCGGGCGCCGTCGTCCTTGCGCGCCTTGGCCAACGTCACCCGTGGCCACGGGCTGGAGACGTCGACCCGGATGAACGGATAGTGCTCGAAACTGCGCAACGCGGTGTTGTAGCGGGGTTGGTAGCGCCGGATCAGTTGCGATTCCAGCAGCAGCGCTTCCAGCTCCGACCCGACGACCACCGTTTCGATCCCGGCCAGGCTTTCCAAGAGGCCGTCCATCTTGCGGGTGTAGCCCAAGGGTTGGGAGTAGTACGACCCGACCCGGTCCCGGAGGTTCTTCGCCTTGCCGACGTAGATCACGTGGTCGAACTTGTCGCGCATGAGGTAGACGCCGGGCGCCTTCGGGATGTCGGCCAACAAGGAGCGGTCCAGCACGGCCCGGCCCCGCCCGAGGTCGTCTTTCGGACGGCGCGCCGCCGTCGCCGCCAGGCGGCGCAGGTGGTCGACGGTGGTATGCCCCTGCGCCCGCCCCAGTTGGGCCAACCGCAGCGCGACCTCGCCGGTCAAGGCGGCGTCGATCCCGGCCCGGTGGACGTGGCGCGGGTTGAGGCCGAGGGCGGTGGCGACCGCGTCCAGGTTCGGCCGCCGCAGCCCAGGGATCAAGCGCGTTGCCAGGCCGAGGGTGTCCAGGCGATCGTTCGGCAGCGCCCCGTGCCCGCTCCGCTTCAGCTCCGCGTCGAGAAACCCGATGTCGAACCCGACGTTGTGCCCCACGAGCAGGGCGCCGTCCAGGAACGCGGCCACCTCGGCGGCGACCTCGGCGAAGCGCGGCGCCTCGGCGACCAACTCGTCGGTGATCCCGGTCAGCTCCCGGACGTACTTGGGGATCCGCTTCTCCGGGTTGACCAGGCTGTCGAACCGCTCGGTCTCGACCCCGTCCCGGAAGCGGATCAGGGCGATCTCGGTTACCCGCTGTCGCAACGGCCGCAGACCGGTGGTCTCGACGTCGACCGCGACGAACTCGGCCAACAGCGGCGCCTCGGCTCCCCCGTCGGTTTGGGGCAGCATCCAGTAGCCGTCGGCGCGCAGGGTTAGCCCGTCGCCGGCCCCCAATACCTGCCTCAGCAGCCCCTGCCAGAGCCGGGGCGAGGAGTTGCCGCCGAAGACGTGCGCGACCAGGATGTCTTCGTGGACCGCGCCGCCCTTGTGGCGCACGAACTCCGTCGCCCGCTCGATCAAAAAGTCGTACCGCCCGACCGATTCGGAGGCCGGAACGGCAATCTCGGCGTGGGCGACGGCGTCGGTCACGAGGGGTGCTCCTGCGGGATATCCCTCTACCCCCCCAGCCCCCCTTCCCCCCGATCGCGAGGGGAAGGGGGGAGCACGGGGACGGGGACGGAGACTTCGGCTCCCCCTCTCCCGATGCGCGGGAGAGGGGGCTGGGGTGAGGGATTTGTCCGCCGCCGCTCGGCTCCCCCCTTCCCCCCCTGACAGGAGTAGGTATCCAACGGGAAGTGGCCGACGGCGGCAGAAATCGGCTTCCCCTTCCCCCCGATCGCGGGGGGAAGGGGGGCTGGGGGGTTAGGGGGATTCACCCGCCCCCGTGCTACACTTCCCGGAGCCGTACGTTCACCCCGTTTTGCGCACGATGATACCACGAACGGGCGTTCGACCCGCGTGGCGGGAGCTGCCGAGACGATGGCCGACGACGCCGTCCAACGCCGCCTCGACGACCTGCGGCGACAGATCAACCGTTTCAATTACGAGTACCACGTCCTCGACCAGCCGACCGCGACCGACGCCGAGTACGACGCGCTCATGGCCGAACTGAGGACGCTGGAAGCGGCGAACCCGGAGCTGGTGACGCCGGAGTCGCCGACCCAGCGCGTCGGCGGCGCCCCCGTCTCCGGCTTCGGCGAGATCCGCCACCCCCGGCCGATGCTCTCCTTGAGCAACGTCTACGACGAAGCGGAACTGGTCGCCTGGGCGGAGCGGGCGCAACGCTTCGCCGGCGGCACCCCGCTGACCTTCGTCACCGAGGCCAAGATCGATGGATTGGCGGTTGCCCTGACCTACGTCGACGGCGTCTTCCACCACGGCGCGACCCGCGGCGACGGCGCCGTCGGCGAGGACATCTCGGCCAACCTGCGCACCATCCGCACCATCCCGCTCCGCCTGACCCCCCCGGAGGGGACCGACCTGCCGCGCGCGTTTGAGGTCCGGGGCGAGGTCTATCTGCGCAAGGACGACTTTGCGGAGCTGAACGCCCGCCTGGAAGCGCAAGGCGCCAAAACGTTTATGAATCCGCGCAACGCCGCCGCCGGGGCGCTGCGCCAAAAAGACGCCAAGATCACCGCCACCCGGCCCCTGCGCCTGATCACCTACGGCATCGGCCACACCGAGGGCGGCGCCCCGCCGCCCTCCCACCACGCCGCGCTGGAGCTGCTGCGCGCCCTCGGCTTCGTCGCCTCGCCCGAGGCGATGGTCCACGGCACGATCGAGGAGGTCTGGGCGCGCTGCGAAGACTGGCTGGCGCGGCGGCACGAGGTCGCCTCCGAGATCGACGGCGTCGTCGTCAAGGTGGACGATGTCCGGTTGCAAGAAGAGATCGGCTACGTCGCCCGCGAGCCACGGTGGGCGACCGCCTACAAGTTCCCCGCCTCCCAGCAGACCAGCGTCGTCAAGGACATCTCGATCAACGTCAGCCGCACCGGCGCCTTGAACCCGCTGGCCCACCTGGAGCCGGTCAACATCGGCGGCGTGATCGTGCAGCGGGTCGCGCTCTTTAACGAGGACGAGATCGCGCGCAAGGACATCCGGGTCGGTGACACCGTCGTCGTCCAGCGCTCCGGCGACGTCATCCCCTACATCGTCAAGGTGCTCGACGAGCGCCGCACCGGGACCGAGGTCCCGTTCCGCATGCCCGACGCCTGCCCGGTCTGCGGCGCCCCGACCCACCGCGCCGAGGGCGAGGCGATGCGCTACTGCACCAACGCCGCGTGCCCGGCCCAGCTCAAGGAGCTGATCCACCACTTCGTCGGCCGCCGGGCGATGGACATCGCCGGTCTCGGCGACAAGCTGGCCGACCGCTTCGTCGAGTTGGGCTGGGTCGCGGACGTCGCCGACCTCTACACGTTGGATTGGGAGGCTGTCGCGGCGCTCGACCGCCTGGGCGAGAAGAGCGCCGCCAACCTCAAAACCTCGATCGAGGCAAGCAAGGACCGCCCCCTGGCCCGCCTGCTCAACGCCCTCGGCATCCGCCACATCGGCGAGCGGGCGGCCGCTCTGCTGGCCGACCGCTTCGGCACCCTCGACGCGGTGATGGCCGCATCGGTGGAGGAGATCAACGCCGTCGGCGGGATCGGCAAGATCCTCGCCCAGAGCGTGGCCGACTTCTTCGCCGAACCGCGCAACCGGGAGATCGTCGCCAAGCTCAAGGCGGCCGGGGTCCGCACCGCCGACGCGCGCGGCGGCGACCACGGCGGCGGCGCGATGCTCTCCGGCAAAACCTTCGTCCTCACCGGCCGGCTCGACACGTTGTCCCGCGGCGAGGCCGAGGAGCGCCTCCGCCAACTCGGGGCGACGGTCAGCGGGTCGGTCTCCAAAAAGACGGCCTACGTCGTCGCCGGGGAGGACGCCGGCAGCAAGGCCGACCGGGCGCGGGACCTCAAGATCCCGCTGCTGGGCGAGGCGGAACTGCTGCGGATCCTGGCGGGCGAATCGCTCGACCCGGCCGCAACCGATGCCGGGGCGACGGACGTCGAACCGGTGGCGGCCCCGGATGGTGCCACGCCGGGGACCGTGCTACGCTAGCGCCGCCGTCCGAGGCGCCGCCGCACCGCGCCTTCGGGCAGAGCGGGGATGGCGAAACACCGGTTCGCGGGCCGCCGGCCCAGCAGAGGACGAGGATGAGCGGCTACACGATGCCGTCCCGCGAAGACGATCCGGTCCACACCGTTCGCACCATCGCCCGCATCTCCCAGATGCTGATCGAGTTGCGCGACGAGTACGTCCAGCGCCCCCGCCCCGACATCTTGCAGCAGATCGAACAGCGCCTCGACGACCTCCTCGCCCAACGCGACGAGCTGCGCTATCGGATGGCGCACGCGGCGCGGGGGGAGGAGTAGGGGCGGAACGCCCTACCGGGGCAAGGCTACTGCGCTCCCACCACCGTCGTCCCCGGCTTCACCAGCACCACCCCCGCCGCGCACAACGGGCACGCTTCCGCCGTCCACGTGTCCACGACCAGGGTCGCCAAGGCGGACAGCGGCACTCCAAACTCCACCCTCCCCCCGGAACGGTCCACCAGCACCGCCACCGCGACGACCTCGATCGGGTGCGCTTCGAGCGCGGTCAAGGTGTCCCGAATCGAGCCGCCGGTGGTCAGGATGTCGTCCACCACCAGCACCCGGGACCCCGGCACGAAGGTGGTGCCGCGTCGAAACTCGCGCCCGCTCTCGCCGTCGCTCCGCCGCTCGGCGTAGGCCGCGGCGACGCCGAGCTGGCGGCCGACCTCGTGGGCCAGGATCACGCCGCCGGTGGTCGGACCGGCGACGACGTCGATCCGCGCCTCCCGGAACCGCGCCGCCATCCCCGCGCAGACCGCGGCGGTCTCGACCGGGCGCCGCAACAGGTCGAACTTCTCGACGTAGCGGTCGCTGTGGCGCCCCGAGGCGAGCAGGAAGTGGCCTTCCTTCAGGGCGCCGACCGCGCGCAACCGCCCGAGCAGATCCGCGTCGGCGACGGTGATCGTGGCCGCCGGGCCCTGGTCCTTCGTCATCCCGCCGCCACCTCGGCCACATCGACCATCCCGACCTGCCCCGCTTCGACGATCGCCGGTCGACGCGGGTGCGCAGCGCCGACGATCTCCGCCAGCGACGCGATCCCTTCCTTGTCCATCCACGCCCCCAGCTCGTCGATCACCCGGACCAGCATCCCCGGTTGGGCAAAAATCGCCGTCCCGATCTGGACCGCGCTCGCGCCGGCCAGGAAAAACTCCAGCGCGTCGTCCAGTCCCATGATGCCGCCCATGCCGACGATCGGGATCCGGACCGCGCCGGCCACCTGGTAGACCATCCGCACCGCGACCGGTTTGATCGCCGGGCCGGAGAGGCCGCCGGTCGCGTTGGCGAGGACCGGGCGCCGCCGCTTGACGTCGATGCTCATCCCGACCAGGGTGTTGATCAGCGAGATCGCGTCCGCCCCGGCCTCCTCGACCGCCAGCGCCACGCCGACGATGTCCATCGCGCCGGGAGACAGCTTGACGATCAGGGGCAGGGTGGTCGCGGCGCGCACCGCCCGCGTCACGTCGGCCGACATGCCGGCGTCCCAGCCGAAGCAGTAGCCGCCGGCGGCGATGTTCGGGCAGGAGATGTTGACCTCGATCCCGGCGATCCCCGGCAGTTCGTCCAGGATCCGGGCCATCAGCGCGTAGTCCTCGACCGCCTCGGCCGAGATGTTGACGATCGCCGGCACGGACCAGGTCTCCCAGACCCGGGGGTACTTCTTGACGAAGCCCCGGATGCCGGGATTTTGGAGCCCGATCGCGTTCAGCATCCCGGCTGGGGTTTCGGTGATCCGCGGCATCGGGTTGCCGGAGCGCGGTTTGGGCGTGATCCCCTTCGAAACGAACGCGCCCAACCGCGCCACGTCCATCACCCCGGCGTATTCCAGGCCGTACCCGAAGCAGCCGGACGCCGCTATGACGGGGTTCTTCAGCACCAGCTCGCGCGGGTTGCGGGGGGCGAGGTCGACGGCGAGGTCAGGCACGACCGACCTCCGCGCGAACCGTCCTGGTCGCGGGCCAACCGTCGCGTTCCGGGGACAACCACGTCAGGGGGAGACACGGGGGTTCGCCCCGACCAACGACGCGCCCAAGCCGATAAGGTCGGATGGCCGACGTCCGACGGCCGACGGCCGAGCGCTTCGACCCCGTCACCACACCACCTCGTCCATGTCGTAGATCGGCCCATCGACGCAGCTCGTCCGCATCCCCCGCTTCGTCTCGACCACGCAGCCCAGGCACGCCCCCAGCCCGCAGGCCATCCCCCGCTCGACCGAGACCTGGACGGTCGGCTTTCCTCCCACCCGGTGTCGCATCACGACGCCGCGCAAGGACAAAAACATCGCCTCCGGGCCGCAGGCGAAGATCTGATCGGCCCAGGACAGGTAGTCCGGCACCAAGTCGGTGACGAAGCCCCGGTGTCCCCGGCTGCCGTCGTCGGTGGCGACTACGTACTCGACCGCGGCCGGCACCAGCGCCGGCGCCAGCAGCGCCTCCGCCCTCATCCCGCCCATCAGGTAGGTCACGGACAGCCCCCGCGCCAGCGCCTGCTCCGACAGCATCACCAACGGCGCCGCGCCGACCCCCCCAGCGACCATCAGCAGGTTGCGGGCGCGGGGCGAGATCTGGAAGGCGTTGCCGAGCGGACCGAGGATGTCCAGCGTCTGCCCGACCTGCCGCTCCGCCAACCAGGCGCTGCCCCGCCCGTACGGCCGCACCAGCAGCCGCATCGTGTCCGTGTCCGGATCCACCCCGTAGACCGAATACGGCCGCCGCAGCAGCGGATCGTGCGAGCCGTCCATCCTGGTCAGGATTTGGACGAACTGCCCGGCCACCATCCCGCCCGCCATCCCGCGCGGCAGCGTCACCGTCATCAGCGTCGAATCGCCCATCACCGGCTCGCAGGCCAGGATCTCGCCGTCGAACTCGCGCGCCACGATCGCCCCTTGGGGGCGAGTCGGACAGCGGACGCCGGACGTCAGACGCACGACGGAACACCGCCATGCTCCGACTTCCGACCCCGTCAGTACCCGAACCCCGCCCGCCGGTACTCCGGCATCGGTTGGACAGTATAGACGGCGCTGGCGTTGGCCATCGCGTCGATCATCACCCGCGCGGTGTCGATCGAAGTGATGCAGGGGATGCCGCGCTCGACGGCGGCGCGGCGGATCTGCAAGCCGTCGAGGACCTCTTTGTCGGCCGGGCCGGGGGTGTTGATCACCCCGTCGACGGTGCCGTCCAGAATCACGTCGAGCATGTCGGGTTTGCCGCGCCCGATCCGTTTGGTCACCATCTGGACCGGCATCTTGCCGCGCTCGATCAAGGCCGCGGTGCCCTCGGTGGCGTAGAGCTTATAGCCCATCCGAACCAGTTGCTCGATCATCTCGGCGGCGTCGGTCTTGTCCTCGTCGGCGAGGGTGATCAGGATCCGGCCTTTCGGTGGCAGGGCCAGCCCGGCCGCGATCAGGGCCTTGTAGAAGGCCGGTTCGAACGCGCGGTCGATCCCCATCACCTCGCCGGTCGACTTCATCTCCGGACCGAGATGCACCTCCACGCCGCGCAGCTTCGCCATCGAGAAGACGGGGGCCTTGACCGCGACCAGCGGCTGCCGCGGCCAGAGTCCACCCGGGTAGCCTTGGTCGGCCAGCGTCCTGCCGAGCATGATCCCGGTCGCCAGGCGAACCATCGGCACCCCGGTCGCCTTGGAGACGAACGGCACGGTGCGCGAGGCGCGGGGGTTGACCTCCAGCACCGAGAGCCGCCCCTGGTGGATCACGTACTGGATGTTGATCAGGCCCCGCGCCCCCAACGCCAGCGCGATCCGGGTCGTGTAGTCGACGATCGTCTCGATCTCGGCCGGGAACAGGTTGATCCCTGGGTAGACGGCGATCGAGTCGCCGGAGTGGACCCCGGCCCGCTCGATGTGCTCCATCACGCCCGGGATCAGAACCTGCCGCCCGTCGCAGATGGCGTCGACCTCGACCTCCTTGCCGACCAGGTACTTGTCGACCAGGACCGGGTGTTCCGGGTCCAACGAGGCGGCGTTGCGGAGGATGTAGCGGGCCAGGTGGTCGGCGCCGTAGACGACCTCCATCGCCCGCCCGCCGAGGACGTAGCTCGGCCGGACCAGCACCGGGTAGCCGATCCGGTCGGCGATCGCTTCCGCGTCGGCGAGGGAAACGACCGCCGCCCCCGGCGGCTGTGGGATGCCGAGCGCGCGCAAAAAGGCCTCGAACCGCTCCCGGTCCTCGGCCAGATCGATCGCGTCCAGCGGCGAACCGAGGATCTTGCCGCCCAAACCCGAGAGCGGCGCCGCCAGGTTGATCGCGGTCTGGCCGCCGAACTGGACGATCACGGGGGGCTGCCGGTCGGATGGCGCGGTCGCCCCGCCCGCCTCGTGGCGCAAAATCTCGTGGACGCTCTCCGCATCCAACGGCTCGAAGTAGAGGCGGTCGGAGGCGTCGAAGTCGGTCGAGACCGTCTCCGGGTTGGAGTTGACCATGATCGAGGCGACCCCGGCCTCGTGCAGCGCCCGCGCCGCCTGGACCGAGCAGTAGTCGAACTCGATCCCCTGCCCGATCCGGATCGGCCCCGAGCCGACCACCAACGCCCGCTCGCCGGTCAAGGGCGTCGCCTCGTCTTCCTCCTCGTAGGTGGAATAGAAGTACGGCGTCGCGGCGTCGAACTCCCCGGCGCAGGTGTCGACCATCTTGTAGACCGGGGCCATCCCGAGCCGGTCGCGCAACCCCCGCACCCCGGCCGCGTTCATCCCCGCCAGGCGCCCGATCTGGACGTCGGAGAACCCGGCCCGCTTCGCCGCCCAGAGCGTTTCGCCGTCCGGCCGCCCGGCCGCCAGGCGCCGCTCCAAGGCGACCAGTCCCTCCAACTTTCGGAGGAACCAGCGGTCGATCGCGCTCAGATCGTGCAGCCGATCGACCGCCCAATCCCGGCGCAGCGCCGCCATCACGGCCCAGAGGCGGAGGTCGTTCGGGCGCCGGACCAGATCTTCCAGCGCCTCGTCGGTCCAGGCCGGGTCCTCCCAGGCCAGGTCCTTGGCGGTGGTTTCCAGCGAGCGGACGGCCTTTTGCAGCGCTCCCTCGAAAGAGCGGTCGATCGCCATTACCTCGCCGGTGGCCTTCATCTGGGTGCCGATGGTCCGCTCGGCGCGGGCGAACTTGTCGAACGGCCAGCGGGGGATTTTTGCGACCACGTAGTCGAGGGCGGGTTCGAACGCCGCCGTGGTTTGGCCGGTGACGGCGTTGCGCAGCTCGTCGAGCCGCCGCCCGACCGCGATCTTGGCCGCGATCCGGGCGATCGGGTAGCCGGTCGCCTTCGAGGCCAGGGCCGAGGAGCGGCTGACCCGCGGGTTGACCTCGATCACCGAATAGGCGAAGGAATCGGGGTCGAGCGCGTACTGGACGTTGCAGCCGCCCTCGATCCCCAGCGCGCGGATGATCGTGATCGCCGACGTCCGCAGCATCTGGTACTCGCGGTCGGAGAGGGTTTGGGAGGGCGCGACCACGATCGAGTCGCCGGTGTGGACCCCCATCGGGTCCAGGTTCTCCATGTTGCAGATCGTGATGCAGGTGTCGGCGCCGTCGCGCATCACCTCGTACTCGATCTCTTTCCAACCCAGCAGCGACCGCTCGACCAGCACCTGCCCGATCGGGCTGGCGGCGATCCCGCTGGCCACGAACCGGTCCAACTCCGCCGGGGTGTGGGCCACCCCGCCGCCGGTGCCGCCGAGCGTGTAGGCCGGCCGGATCACCAGCGGCAGCGGCACCTGGCGGGCGAAGACGCGCGCCTCCTCCACCGTCGTGACGATGGTGCTGGCCACCGCCGGTTCCCCGATCTCCGCCAGCAGATTCTTGAAGAGCGCCCGGTCTTCCGCTTGCTCGATCGCCGCCAGCGGCGTGCCGAGCAACCGGACGCCGTAGCGGTCGAGGATTCCCAGCCGGGCCACCTGGACCGCCAGGTTCAGCCCGGTCTGGCCGCCGAGGGTCGGCAACAGCCCGTCCGGCCGCTCGCGCTGGATCACCCTTCGGATCACGTCCGGGGTCAGCGGCTCGATGTAGACCGCGTCGGCGACGTCCTCGTCGGTCATGATCGTGGCCGGGTTGGAGTTGACCAGGATCGTCCGCACGCCTTCTTCGCGCAGCGAGCGGCAGGCTTGGGTCCCGGCGTAGTCGAACTCCGCCGCCTGCCCGATCACGATCGGCCCGGAGCCGATAACGAGGACGGAGGAGACGGGGGGCGTCATGGGCGACGCCGATTCCCGGCACCGAAGTGCCGGGCTGCGTCGACGAAGCCTCTCCGAGGCTGAGCACGACGAGTCAACCGCACGTCTACGTCGTCATGCTGAGCAAAGCGAAGCATCTCCTGCCGCGGCAGCGTTCCCGTTGACCAGGGACATCGCCTGCGGGCGAGAGATTCTTCGCTTCGCTCAGCATGACGCCCCAAATGGGTGGCAACACCGACGATCGTTAGCGTCATCCCCCCACCCCCGCCCGCCGCGCCGCCACCTGCCGCAAAAATCCGTCGAACATCCCGTTGGCGTCCATCGGCCCGGGGGAGGCTTCGGGGTGGAACTGGACCGAGGCAACCGGCAGTTCCCGGTGCGCCAACCCCTCCACGGACCCGTCGTTGAGGTTGACCAGCACCGTTTCCCAGGGGCCGCCCAGGGGCAAACTGTCCGGTTCGACCCGGTAGCCGTGGTTCTGGGCGGTGATCGTGACCCGGCCGGTGCGGCGGTCCAGGACCGGGTGGTTGCCGCCCCGGTGGCCGAACTTCAGCTTGCCGGTTTCCGCCCCGATCGCCCGCGCCAGCAGTTGGTGGCCGAGGCAGATCCCGAAGTAGGGCGTGCCGCTGGCCAGGGTCGCCCGGACGACGTCCAACCCATCGTCCAGCAACGCCGGGTCGCCGGGGCCGGGGGAGACGATGATCCCGTCCGGCGCCAGCGCCGCGATCGCCCCGTACGGCGTCCCGTATGGCACCGTCGTCACCCGCGCCCCCCGCGCCAGCAGTGAGCGGACGATGTTGCGCTTGACCCCGCAGTCGACGACCACGACGTGCGGGCCGTCCATCGGGCCGGCCGTTTCCGGTTCGGCTCCGGCGACCTCGCCGACCACGTCGCGCTCCCCCGGCAACCCGGCCGCGCCCGCGCGGGCGACCAGGTCCTCGTCGTCCAGCCCGGCGGCGTCGCGGACCAGGGTCGCCCGCGTGTCGCCGACCTGGCGGATGTGCCGCGTCAAGGCCCGGGTATCGACCCCGGCGATGCCGGGGATCCCGGCGCGCCGCAGGTACCCGTCGAGGTCGCCGGTCGAGCGCCAGTTGCTCGGCGCCCCGTCCAACTCCCGCACCACCAACCCGGCGATCCACGGTTGGCGCGATTCGTCGTCGTCGTCGTTGACCCCGTAGTTGCCGATCAAGGGGAAGGTCATGCAGACGATCTGGCCCCGGAACGAGGGGTCGGTGCAGACCTCCTGGTAGCCGGTCATCGTGGTCGTGAAGACCGCCTCGCCCTCGGCCGCGGCGTCTGCCCCGAACCCAAGACCGCGAAAGACGCGGCCGTCGGCCAGGGCCAGCGCGGCGTCGGCGCGGGGCCGGAAGGCGCCGCCAGGCGGCGCCGCGACGGGACGCAATCCCTGCTCAGGCACGGTACCGCTCCTTCCCCTCCACCACCGTCAAGCGGACCCGACCTAGCAGCGTCATCCCCAGGAGGGGCGTGTTTTTGCTCTTGGACCGCATCGTCTCCGGCGTCAGCACCCACCGCTCCTGCGGGTCGAAGACCATCACGTCGGCCGGCGCCCCCGGCGACAGCGTCCCAAGGGGCGACCGCAAGAGCTTGGCCGGTTCGATCGTCAGCCACCGGATCACGTCCGGCAGCGAGACGTGCCCCGCCCGGACCAGCGCCAGCATCAAGGGCAACGCCGTTTCCGAGCCGTTCAAGCCGAACGCCGCCGCCGCGAACGGTTTTCCGGCCTTGTCGGCGACCGCGTGCGGCGCGTGGTCGGTGGCGACCAGGTCGAAGGCGCCGTCCTGGAGCGCGGCCAACAGCAGCCGGGTGTCTTCGACGGAGCGCAGCGGCGGGTTGACCTTGGTCTCGGGGTCGGCCGGTCGGGCCGGATTTCCCGCCGGATCGTCCGTGTTGTGCAGCGTCCGGTCCCCGGCCACCCAGCGGTCGCTCATCACCAGGTGGTGGGGCATCACCTCGGCGGTGACGCGGACGCCTTCGGCCTTCGCCTGGCGGATCAGGGCGATCCCGCGCCCGGTCGAGACGTGGCAGACGTGCAGACGGCCGCCGGTCAGCCGCGCCAGCATCAGATCCCGGGCGATCACGATCTCCTCGGCTTCCGCCGGAATCCCCGGCAACCCCAGGGAACGCGAGATTGCCCCCTCGTGCATGGCGCCGGCGGCGAGCGCCTTGTCCTCGCAGTGGACCATGACCGGCAGATCGAGTTCCCGGCTCGCCGCCAGCGCCCGGCGCATGATCGCGCTGTTCGCGGTCGTGTCCCCGTCGTCGGAGAAACCGACCGCCCCCGCCGCCGCCAGCGCCGCGAACGCGACCGGTTCCACGCCCCGCCGCTCCCGAGTGATCGCGGCGATCGGGTAGACCCGGACCCGACCGTCGCGCCGCACCCGCTCCGCCAGATCCCGCAGCGCGTCCACGCTGTCCAACGCCGGCGCCGTGTTCGGCATGCAGCAAACGGCGGTAAAGCCGCCCGCCGCCGCCGCCGCGGTGCCGGTGGCGATGGTCTCCTTGGCCTCGCCGCCGGGTTCGCGCAGGTGGACGTGGACGTCGATCAGGCCCGGCGCGACGACCAACCCCGTCGCGTCGAACCGCTCCGTCCCCGCCGCGTCCCCGACCTCGCCGACGGCGGCGATCCGCCCGTCGCGCACCAGCACGTCGGCGACACCGTCGTGCCCACTCGCCGGGTCGACCACCCGCCCGCCGCGGATCACCCAGGCCGGCGCCGTCACGTCTTCACCCCTTGCCGAGCGGCAGGGCAAAAAAATCGCCCCCCGGCCCGTCCGGGACCAAGGAGCGCACGGCGCGCGATCGTCGTCGGTTGGAGATCGTGCTGTGTCACCCGCGCCCTCGCCCCGTCCGTACATCGCCGGCAGTATAGGGCGGGGGACGGGGGCGGGTCAATCCATCCTGTTGCGGGTCATCCTCGGCGAGGCGGAGAATGACGGGAGGGGTGGGATCGCACGACCTCTCGTGATGCCCATGAGCGGTTCCCCGTGCCTCCCCGCGGCGCACCGCCCGCCGCCGTCACGCCTCGGCTCGCCCAACCAATCGAAGGACACGCCATGCCGCCCTCGCCGAGCGACGCCATCCGGCTCAAGATCGCCGCCGTCGCCGACGGGCTGGACGCCGCCTACGGGGTTCGGCGCTGGCGCCGCCACGGACCGCCGTTGGACGAGCTGATCTCGACGGTGCTCTCCCAGCACACCTCCGACGCCAACACCGCCCGCGCCTTCCGTTCGCTCAAGGACGCGTTCCCGGACTGGGAGGCGGTGCGGGTCGCGCCGACCCCGGCGGTGGCGGACGCCATCCGCGCCGGCGGCCTGGCCGCGATCAAGGCGCCCCGGATCCAGGCGATCCTCGACGCGATCTTGGCCGAGCGCGGCGCGCTGGACCTCGACCACCTGGACGCGCTGCCGCTACCGGAGGCCAAGCGGTGGCTGCTGGCGCTGCACGGCGTCGGGCCGAAAACCGCCGCCTGCGTCTTGCTGTTCAGCCTCGGCAAACCGGCCCTGCCGGTGGACACCCACGTCCACCGGGTCGCCAAGCGGATCGGCCTGATCGGGCCGAAGGTGGGCGCCGAGGCCGCCCACGAGGCGCTCGAGGCCGGGCTGGGCGGGGACGCGGCGCGGGTATACTCGTTCCATCTCAACGCGATCGCGCACGGTCGCGCGATCTGCACCGCCCGGCGCCCCTTCTGCGGGCGCTGCCCCGTGAGGGACTGCTGTGACTTCTTCCGAGCCAACCCCGACCGTGCCGCTCCGCGCGGGGGATCCGAAACCGGCGGTGCGCCACCCGCTTGACGCCGAGACCACCCTCTACCTGGTCCGTCACGGCCGCACCCGGAGCAACGCCGACGGGCTCTTGACCGGCTCGACCGACGTCCCGCTCGACGGGTTGGGCCTGCGCCAGGCCGAGCGGATCGCCGCCCGGATCGCCGAGCTGGACCGGGTCGACGCCCTGCTCAGCAGCCCCCTCTCTCGCGCCCTCGCCACCGCCCGCGCCATCGGCGCCCGGATCGGGCGCGAGCCGGAGCTGGTGCCGGACCTAGTCGAGATCAGTTTCGGCGACCTGGAGGGGCTGACGGTCGAGCGGATCGAGGCCGAACACCCGGAGGTCGCCGCCCGGATGCAGGATTTCGACGACCACGAGTTCGCCTGGCCCGGCGGCGAGTCGCGGCGCGGTTTCCACCGTCGGGTGCTGGCCGCGTTCGAGGCGATCCTGGCCGAGCACCCCGGGCAGGCGGTGGCGGTGGTCGCCCACGGCGGGGTGATCGGCTCGTTCCTGGCCCAGGTCCACGGCGAGGTCGCCAACGACTGGCGCCGCTTCCCGATCGCCAACTGCGCCCTGACCCACCTCCACGTCACCCCCGACCACACCGCGATCCACTGCGTCAACGACGTCGTCCACCTGGACGCCCTGGAGGATCACCCGGGATGAAGCTGACCGTCCTCGGCGGCGCCGCCGCCGGCGGCAACCCCGGCCAGGGCTGCTCCGGCTACCTGGTCGAACACGGCGCGACCCGGATCGTACTCGACCTCGGCCCCGGCACGCTGCCGGAGCTGCGCCGCCACGCCGATTTCCGAACCCTTTCCGCGGTCGTCGTCTCCCACCTCCACCTCGACCACACGCTGGACCTCGGCGCGCTGCGCTTCGCCCTCGCCTACAACCCGGTCAAGCCACCCGGCCGGATCCCGCTCTGGCTGCCGCCGGGCGGGTTGGCCTGGCTCGGGCGCTTCGCCGCCGCCTTCGGCGAACCCGGCAAGGAAGCGGACTTCTTTCCTTCGGTCTTCGACCCCAGCGAGTACGACCCGGACGCGGGGTTGACCGTCGGCGCCGTCCGGGTCGCGTTCCGGCCGACGGTCCATTACGTTCCGTGCTGGGCGATGCGCGTCTCGGCCGGCGACGGCGGGCGGGATCTCGGCTACACCGCCGACACCGGCCCGAGCGCCGACCTGGCGCCGTTCTTCTCCGGCGTCGGGGTCCTGATCGCCGAAGGCAACGCGGCCGACCCCGGTCCGGAGCCGTGGGACGAACGCGGCCACCTCACCTTCGCCGAAGCCGGCGACCTGGCCCGCGCCGCCGGCGCCGAAACCCTGGTCCTGACCCACCTCTGGGAAGAGCGCGGGATCGGCGCCGCCCGGGACGCCGCCGCCGCGGCGTTCGGTGGCCGGGTCGAGGTGGCGCGGCCGGGGATGTCGCTCGGAGGGTGACCGTGGCGGTGGTGACCGGCCGGATCGGGGGAGATGGACGGGGATGGTCACGACGACGCGGTTGACGGCCGCCGACCTCGCGGCGATGGACGAGGACGGGTACCGCGACGACCTGATCGCGGGGGAACTGGTGAGGATGATGCCGGCGGGTGGAGTCCACGGGGAGATCGGCGTCGCGGTGTCGTCCCGCCTCTGGCTCGTCGTCGACCAGGGGAAACTTGGCCGGGTCTACGGCTCCGACACCGGCTTCAAGGTCGCCCAAGATCCCGACACGGTCCTCTCCCCCGACGCCGCATTCGTCCGCGCCGACCGCGTTCCGCCGTACGAGGAACGAATCGGTTTTCTGCCGTTGGCGCCGGACCTTGCGGTCGAGATCGTCTCTCCCTCCGACCGCGAGCCGATGGTCTCCCGGAAGATCGCCGCCTACCAAGCGGCCGGCACGCCGCTGCTCTGGGTGTTCCGCACCGAACCGCGCACCGTCACCGTCCACACCCTGGATCACCCGCCCCGGGTCCTCGGACACGGCGACGACCTAGTGGTCCGTCAAGCCTCAAATGCCGGGTAGAGGCGCTTGAGCTTGATCCGGGCGTCGGCGGTCGTGAACTGCCAGTCGACCGCCGTCGCGGCGGCGTTGCGGCGGTCGGCCCAGGCG
>CADCWE010000132.1 GCA_902806325.1 uncultured Thermomicrobiales bacterium
TGGCGACCCCGCCGTGGGCGTCCTCCAGGTCGTGGCGGGCCGGCCGCCCCGGCCCGGAGGACCGCGGAGGCCGGGTCTCGGCCAACAGCTGGCGGCTCGTCCCGCCGAGGCAGACGACCGGCCGGGTCGAAAGGGCGGTGGTAGACCTCCCGCGCGTCCTCCAACCGCCAGGCGGACCCGGCTTCGGCCTCGGGCGTGTGCCCCCTGGGCGATGCGCCACTGCTCGCTCAGCCACGGCTTGAGGTCGTTGTTTTGCGCGCCTGGCGCACCGCCTCGTGGAAGACCGCCTCCATCGCCTCCCGCCGCCAGCAGGCGCAGCGCCCAGCGCTCCCGCCCCTCCAGCGCGTCCCCGGGGGCGAAGGCGACCAGGAGGGCCTCAGCCCCCCCCGTCGTACGCCCGCCGCACCCGGGCGACGGTGGCCGGGCCGACCTCGACCGCCCCGGCGATCGCCGCGTCGGCCCAGGCCGGGCCGCCGTCCCCCCGGTTGGGCTTGAGCAGGATCCGGGCGCGGCCGAGCACCCACCCTGGGACCGTCCGGCTCCCGATCACGGTCCGCGGTCGCGCCCACTCGTCCTCGGTCAATTCCACGGCGTACTTCGTCTTCCTGACGCGGGGGCTTCCAAGCGGGAACGGGCGTCGGGTCTTGTTCCAGCTTACCGCCGCCCGGGGAAACTCGCAAATCATCCGTGACGCACCACTAGGCCAATTGACCTATGCGGCATGGTCCTCGCAGACAACCGGGGCAAAGTTGGGCCACAATGGCTCTCGAAAGGCGGATTGCTGATGGGTATTGCGATCGACCTCGCCGTCGCCAAAACCACCAAGTACGCGGTGCGCGAGAGTGGCGACAGCGTCGAAGCGGTCGAACGTCCGCTCGGGGGCCTCTCGATCGTGTTGGTCGACGGTCAAGGAAGCGGTCGAGCGGCAAAGGCGCTCAGCCACGGCATTGCCGCCCGCGCCGCGGCGCTGATCGGTGAGGGGGTGCGCGACGGCGCGGTCGCACGCGCCGCCCACGACGCGCTGTACGCTGTCCGTGGGGGGAGGGTTTCGGCCACCCTGGACATCATTTCGGTGGATCTGCGGACTCGCACGGTGGTGCTGACCCGGAACGCCGAAACCCCGTGCGTGGTCTGGTGCGGCGGCATCGCCGAAATCCTTCCCGCCACGGCCGGGCCAATCGGTCGCTACCCCGAAACGCGCCCGTCCGTGGACCAAATCGCTCTCGACGCCCTACCGGTGGTGCTCGTCTACTCCGATGGAATCGCCCTGGCCGGGGAACGCGGCGGGCAGCCACAATGGAACGTCTCTCGGAGCCTGGGCGAGTTTCTACCCAGCGATGGTCCGGTCCTGGCCCAACCGTTCGCCGACGCCGTTCTCGCCGCCGCGGTCGCCCGCGACGCCGGGCGACCGGGCGACGATATGACGGTGGTCGCCCTGACTGTCCGCCCGCACGCCCAGTCACTCCTCATCCGCCGGATGGCGGTGGAAATGCCGCTACCGTGAGCGATCGGGAGCGAGACGCGCCGCGTGTCGGTCGGCCCCGGGTGGTCGTGGTCGGGCCGTGCGCGGCGGGGAAAACCACCCTGGTTCGGGGGTTGCGCGCCCGCGGCTACGACGCCGTGGCCAGCGGCCAAGAACACAGCGAGATCGCGACGTTGTTCCGCCACGCCGATCCCGACGTCGTGATCGCGCTGGACCTGGATCTGCCGACCTTACGCACCCGGCGCGGTCCGGACTGGCCGGAGAGCATCTATCGCCTCCAGCAGCGCCGTCTGGCCACGGCCAAGGCGTCGGCCGATTTGGTGCTGGATGCCGGGACGTTAAGCGCGGCGGGTGTGCTGACCGCGGCGACCAATCTCCTGGCGAACTGGACGGTCCCCGATCGGAGCGCCTCCGGGTCATGAACTGGACCTCGGAAGCCGCGTGATCGGGGCCGATGGCCCGAGCGGACGGCGCGCAGTCCCTTAGCGGCGGAGGGCGATTGGTCGTTACGCCCGAGTCGCGTGCTAATTCGCCGTGAAGCGCCCTCCGGGTCGCTCCGGGATGGCGCCGCCGGCACCGGTTTCGTGCAGGAGACGGGATTCGCGGCGGATGATCACGTTCAGTGCTCCCAACCGGCTCCCGACCGTCTCGGCCGCCAACAGCCGCTGCTGCTCCCAGGTGTTGAGCGCCAGCCGAGCCGCGATCGCGTAGGCCAGCGGCGCCGGGTCCAAGTCCAGGTCCTCGTCCGGCAGTTCGACCCCGGTCGCCTCGCGGAACGCGGTCAAGTACGCGGCGTAGCGCCGGGAAAGTTCGGCCGCCGCGGTCGCGGCGGCCTCCGGTTCACCGATCGGATCGTCCAGCCACTCCACCCGGCCCATCAGGTAGCCGCGAGACCAGTCGCTGGTGATGATCCGGAACCGGCGAGTGCCGCGGACCACGATGTCGGTCCGCCCGTCCGGATAATGCCCGGCGCCGAGCAGGGTGGCGCCGGTGCCGATTGCGTGGGTCTCCGGTTCGTCGCCCACTTCGACCCCTTGCCGGGTCAGGACGACGCCGAAGATTGGATCGGCCTGGCGGTGGTCCCGCAGGAGTTTCCGATACCGCTCCTCGAACAGGTGCAGCGGCAGCGGCATCCCCGGAAAGAGCACCGTACCGAGCGGAAACAACGGCAGGTCGGCGCGTTCGGCATCGGGGTCCGGCATGGACATGACCTTTGCTGACGGGCAGCGGTGTGGGGCGGTGATGGGTGGCGCCAGGGGACCATGATAGCCCGCGGAAAGGCGCCGGTTTGTCGCCGTGCCCACCGGCCACTAGAATCCGGGCATGACGACCCTTACCACCGCCCGCCGCGCGATTTCGGTGCTGGCGTTGATCGTGGTCCTCGGCCCGGTCGCCCGGCTGGCCGCCGACCTGCCGCGTGCGATCGCGGCCCAGGACGGCTCGCCGGTGGTCGCAGAAGCCGGAGCCGACGCGTTGGTCGCCGATCCCTCGGGGGACCAGACCCTGCGCCTTGCCGGACCGGTCGACGGCCCGTACAGCCTGGACCCGGCCCTGGCGCGGGAACTGGCGACGGTGACCCTGGTGCGGCAGGTCTTTCGCGGCTTGACACGGCTCGATAAGGAACTGCGCCCGGTCCCGGAATTGGCGCGGCGGATCGAGATCGCCCCGGACGGCATGGTCTACACCTTCGACCTTCGGCCGGGCGCCGTGTTCCACGACGGATCACCGATCGAGGCCGGGGATGTCGCCGTCTCGCTGGCTCGCGCCCTGGACCCGGAAACGGCGGGGGGTGACGCGGCACTGCTCGGTGGCCCAACCTACCTCTCAGACATCGTTGGCGCGGCTGAGGTGATTGCCGACCGCACCGACGCCCTGGAGGGGGTGACCGTCCTCGATCCGCTCCGGCTCCAGGTCCGTCTGCTGGCACCGAGGTCGACCTTCCTCATGAAACTGGCCGGGGTGCCGGCCGCGGTCGTCGACCCGGCGGAGGTGGCCAGCGGCGGCGATTGGTGGCGGGCGCCGAACGGCAGCGGCCCGTTCGCGGTCGTGGAGTGGATCGAGGCAGAGCGCCTGGTGCTCTCCGGCGCGCCCGGCTACGTCCGCGGCGCGCCTGCCCTAACCCGGGTCGAGATCGTCCTCGGGGCCGGCGCCTCGTTGCCGTTCAATCTTTACCAGGGCGGCGCGGTTGACCTTGCGGACATCCCGCCGGGCGCGCTGGACCGGGCGCTCGACCCGGACGGTGGCACCCCCGGCACGATCACCCAAACGCCGACGTTCTCCGTCTACTACGCGGCCTTCCGGACCGATGCGGCGCCAATGGACGACCCCCACATCCGGCGCGCCGTCCAACTCGGATTTTCCCGCCCCCGCCTGGCCGAGGTCGCGTTCAACGGGCACTTTGCTGCCGCCTCCGGTCTCGTGCCGCCGGGGATGCTCGGCCGGGATTGGCCAGTCGAGGTGCCGTTTGACCTCGCCGCCGCTCGGTCCGAGATTGCCGCGTCACGCTATGGCACGGCCGAGGCGGTGCCACCGATCCGGATCTACACACCGGGCGACGGAGCCGTCGAATCCGTTGCCAAGGCACTGGCGGACGACCTCGGGCTGCGGGTCGAGCTCCTGGCCGTCGAAGGTGGCCCATTCTTCGACGACCTCGCGCGGCGCGCATTCCCGGCCTACGCCTTCCTCTGGGTAGCCGACTATCCGGACCCGGAGAGCGTCCTCGGTACGCTCTTCGGCGGCGACTCCGCTGACAACTACGTCGACTATCGAAACCCCGCCTTCGATGCGCTCTTGGCCGAGGCGGCGACGGAGATCGACCCGGCACGCCGGGCAGACCACTACGCGGCGGCGAACCGGGTCCTGGTCGACGATGCGGTGGTCCTGCCGCTCTACCACGAGGTCGCCTACACCGCCGTGAGGGCCGACGTGCGGGGGTTGGTCGTCACCCCGCTCGGGATCCTCGGCCTCGAGTCCGTCTGGTTGGAGCGGTAGGCGATGGCGGCCCTGGCGACCCCGCGACAAACCCATCCTGGCAGCGAGCCGAACCCGCCCGAGATCCGGATCCTGACCCCGGGCGATATCAGGGGGCTTCGCTTCGGCTGGCACAGCCGGTTTTCCGGGACCGAGATGCGGGCGGTCCTGGAGCGGTACCCCGGCCGCTCCGTCTGGGCGCCCCAGACGCGGGAGTACGCCCTCGTCGGGCCGTGGCGGAACCGCGACGAAATCGCCGCCGTGCTCGAGCTCTCGGCGGTCCAGCACCCGCGAACGATGATCGGCGCGGCGGTCGAGCGGAGCCGGATCGGGGGCGCGACGTTAGCCCTGGTCACGGAGTTGGACGAGCTGCGGAAACCGAGTTTCTACGAGCGTGCGGGCTTCGAGCCGCTGGAGGACGTGCTGACGTACGAGCTGACGATCGGGCGCGGCCGGAACCGGTTCCTCGGTCCGGAACCCGATCCTCGGTCGTTGACCTTCGCCCCGGTCCGAGCCGAGGACGAGGCCGAGATCGCGGCCATGGTGCGAATCGACCACGCTGCCTTCCCTTGGCTTTGGTGGAACAGCGCCGACGAGTTCCGGGCCTACGCCGACACCCCCGGCGTCGAGTTGTATCT
>CADCWE010000133.1 GCA_902806325.1 uncultured Thermomicrobiales bacterium
AACACACAACGATGGCCAAACGAACTGAGGGCGAGGTGGAAGCCACCTAGCCCCGAGAACAGATCGACGAATCGAAGACCACCTTGCACGGCTAGCCGCCCCTCTCCACAAGCACCTACCCATGACGTCGGGGCGTCTGCGCGATCATACACGATGCCGTGAAGGAATTAAACCCCATGTCGATAAGTCAATGCCATCGGTTGATAAGCTTGACAATGATTTGTGTACAGCGGGCCTGTCGATTCATCTCCATGAACTAGCTGGGAGGAAATGCGCGTTGTGTGGTCACGTCGCCAGTCGCGCCGTCCCCCCCTCGGACCGCGTCCGCAGCCAGTGAAACCCGACCGCCGCCGCCAGCAGCGCCAGGCCGAGCGCGTCCTGGATCGGGCCGGTGTAGAGCAGCAGGCCGGCGGCGGGGAGCAGCAGCGCGCGTTCGGGCCAGGTGGCGGGGCCGACGATCCAGCCGCCGACGCCGCCGACCAGGGCGGCGATCGCCAGGCAGGCGGTGGCGGTGGCGAGGAGGATCGGGATCCAGTCGCCGCGGGCCAGGAGCAGGGTGCCGTCGTCGCGGTCGAGGGTGAACATGAACGGGACCAGGAAGGCGGGCAGGGTGTACTTCCAGGTCACGATCATGGTCTTGAAGGGGTTGCCGCCGGTGATCGCGGCGGCGGCGAAGGGGGAGAGCGCGGTCGGCGGCGAGACCTCGGAGAGCACCGCGTAGTAGAAGATGAACATGTGCGCCGCCACGCCCGGCACCCCGAGCTCGGTCAGGGCCGGGGCGGTGATCGCGGCGGCGATGATGTAGGACGCCGTCACCGGCACCGCCAGGCCGAGGATCCAGACCGCGACCGCCGTCAGCAGCACCGACCAGAACAACCGCCCGCCGGCCAGATCCACGATCAGGTCCGACATCTTCAAGCCGAGACCGGTCAGGGTGAAGATGCCGACGATGATCCCGGCGGTGGCGGTCGTCGCCGCCACCGAGAGGGTGCCGACCGCGCCCGCCTCCAGCGCCCGGAAGGTCCGGATCGGGGTCAGCGCGGTCTCGCGGCGCAGGAAGCTGAGCGCGAAGGCGAGCACGATGGCGTAAAAGACCGCCGTGATCGGCGTGAACCCGAGGATCATCAGGACCACGATCGCGATCAAGGAGCTGAAGTGGTACCCCTGGCGCAGGGCCAGGGTCAGCAAAGGCGGCGTGTCGAGGTCGACGGCGCGAGTGTTTAAGCGCCGGGAATCGAGTTCGATCATCAGGAAGATCGAGAGGTAGTACAGGATCGTCGGGATCGTCGCCATCTTCAGCACTTCCAGATACGAGATCTGGAGCAGCTCGGCGATCAGGAACGCCGCGGCGCCGAGGGTCGGCGGCGACAAAATCGCGCCGATCCCGGCGGCGGAGAGCACGGCGCCGCCCGATTCGCGGTCGTAGCCGGAGCGGCGCAGCATCGGCCAGGCGACCGAGCCGAGGGTGACGGTCGTCGCGACGCCGCTGCCGGAGACGGTGCCGAGGAGGAAGCCGGCGACGGTGGTGGTGCGGCCGGCGCCGCTGGCCTTGCGCCCCATCGCGGCGAACGAGAAATCGAGGAAGAATTTTCCCGCGCCGGAATACTCCAGCACCGCGCCGTAGATCGTGAACAGCACGATGTAGGTCGCCGCCACGTCCAGCGGCACCCCAAAAATCCCTTCCAAGGTCACGTAGAGGCTGCCGACCATCCGCTCCAGGTCGTACCCCTTGTGCCCGTATTCCCCCGGCAGCAGGTAGCCCCAGCGGCCGTAGGCGAGCAGCAGCACCGAGACCACGGGCAAAATCCAGCCGACGGTGCGCCGGGTCGCCTCCAGCACCAGCAGGATCGTCGCGGTGCCCATCCAGACGTCGAGATCCGTCGGCCGCGCCGCGCGGTAGACGAACTCCTGGTAGTCCAGCACCGGGTAGGCGGCGACGCCGACGCTGGCCGCCGCCAAGGCCAGATCGAGCCCCCGCGAGGCGACCCGCCACCGCGCGGGAACCGAGCGCGCGGTCGGGAAGAGCAGAAACGTCAGCACCAGCGCGGCGCCCAAAAAACTGGTGCGGTAGATCTGGGTCGGGATCGTCGCCCGGGTGGAGTAGAGGGCGTAGACCGACAGCCCGGCGGCCATGGCGCCGACCACCCACCGCCAGGGGCCGGTCAAGCGTTGCGCACGCCCTTCGGACTCGAACTCCTCGATGATCTCCTGGGCGCGCTCCTCGGCCAGCGGAGCGCCGACGAAGGCGTCCTCCGGGTCGTGCCGCGCGGCCGTCGGATCGGGATCCCGGGTCAACACGAACCTGAACCTCCCCGCAGCCGGTCGACGATCCCGGCGCCGGCGACGTCGAGCACCACCCGGCGCCGGTCCCCGGCCAGGGCGACCAGGTCGAACGCGTCGCCGCCGACCCGCAACCGGTGGCCGCCGACCCGGTCGACGCGCACCGCGATCTCCGCGAACGCCGCCGCCGGGGCGTCGACCCGGTACCGATCCCCGATCGCGGTCACGGCGCCGTCGTAGGCGTAGTACTCGGCCGCGGCGGCGTTGGCGGTGGTGATGGCGACGCGCCGCAGGCGGGAATCGCGCGTGGGCGCGAACGTCTCGGCGACGTCGCCGCCGTACATCGAGTGGGTGAAGACCAGGGTCGCCTCCCCGGTGCCCGGAAACGGGCGGCAGAGGATCACCCGACCGGTCGCGGCGTCGGTGGCCCGGATCGCGGGCGAGGTCGCGGTTACCGCCGGTCCGGCCAGGAGCAGGGCGAGGGCGACGATGCCCTTTAGCATCGCCGCGCGGTGGTGAGAAGGGAGGAGGGGATCATCGCGGCGATCCTCCACGGGGTGGGCGCCGGGCCGATTGGAACCGCGGCCCAGATCGAACTTTGGGTGCGGCACGCCCCGATCCCGCCCCCACAGCCCGGTCCGCGTCGTCGGGGGCAAGGTCGGGGCGTGCCGTCCCGATCTTGCCCCTCGCGTCCTGGGCTGGGCGGCGGGCCCGGACCCCTCCGCTCCCGCCCCCGCGTCCCGCTTCGGGCACGCGGACCGCCCGTTACCCCCCCGCGATCGGCGTCGCCACGGAGACGCCCTGTTCCTGGAAGTAGCGCAGGGCGCCGGGGTGGTAGGCCAAGGGCGAATTCTTGACCGCGTTTTCCAGCGTCAGATCCGCCGCCGCCGGGTGGGCGGCGACCAGGTCGGCCTGGTGGTCGAACATCGCCTTGACGATGTCGTAGGCCAGCTCTTCGTCGAACTCCTCGTGGACCACCAGCACGTTCGGCACGACCACCACCGAGAGTTCTTCGTCCTGCCCCGGGTAGGTGCCGGCCGGGATCGGGGCGACCCCGTAGAAGGCGCCGTACTCCTCCTGGAGGGCGGCGGCGAACTCGTCGTTCGGCAACAGCTTGAGGCCGACGTTCGGGGTCGCGCCGAGGTCGGTCACGCTGGCGGTCGGCAGGCCGCCGGACCAGAAGTAGGCGTCGAGGTTGCCGTCCTTGATCGCGGCGGCGGACTCGGCGGCGCCGAGCTGCTCGCGCTGGATGTCCTCGTCCGGGTTCAGCCCGGCCGCTTCTAGCAGCCGGTCAGCGATCACCTCGGTGCCGCTGCCGGCGGCGCCGGTGCTGACGCGCTTGCCGGACAGGTCGGCCAACGTCTCGATCCCGGCGTCGTCGGTCGTGACGACGTGGGTGTAGTTGTTGTAGAGCGTGACCAGGGTCTGGGCGGGGATCGCTTCCTCGAACGGGTCGTTGCCCTGGACCGCGTCGAAGGCGGTGTCGCCAAGGACGAACGCCAGATCGGCGTCCCGGCTGTCCACCAGCAGCATGTTGTCGACCGAGGCCGAGGTGACCTCGGCGGTGACGTCGACGTCTTCGACGTACTCCGAAATCAAACTCGCCAGCGCCCCGCCGTACGGGTAGTAGACGCCGCCGGTGCCCCCGGTGGCGATCGAGAGCCGGTCCTGGGCGCGCGCCGGGGATCCCGCCCCGAACCCGGTCGCCGCCACCATCAGCCCCGCCGCCACCACCAACCCGACGAACCGGAACCGTGCCTTCGCCATCACTGGCCCCTCCTCCTGGGATACGCGCCACCCGGCGCGCGGTCGGCCGATCATACCCGGCCCGCGCCGCGTTTGCCCGCGCACCGATCGGGTACAGTAGCGGCCGTGTCGCGGTGGCCGTTCCTCCCACGGAGTTCCTCGATGACCCACGGTGCCCTCGCCCCCCCGACCGCCGAGCGGCGGCAAGCGATGACGTTCGAGCAATTCCTGGCCGAGGTCCCGGACGACGTCTGGGCCGAGTGGGTCGACGGCGAGGTGATCTTCTTCATGCCGGCGATCATCCGCCACCAGCGCGTCGTCGCGTTTCTCGTCAAACTGTTGGGAACGTACGTCGACCTTTTCGCCCTTGGCGAAGTGCTCGGTTCGCAGACCGGGATGCGTACGATCCCTGGCCGCGCCTTCCGCGAACCCGACCTGCTCTTCGTCGGCACGGAGCGCATGCCGCACGTGACCAAGGACTGGGTCGAAGGCGGCGCCGACCTGGTCGTCGAGCTGATCTCCGACGACAGCGTGCGACGAGACCGGGTGGAGAAATTCGACGAGTACGCCGCGATCGGCATTCCGGAGTATTGGATCCTTGATACCCGCGACGGCAAGGCCCAAGCCGACTTCTACCACCGCGGCCCGTCCGGGACCTACGAACTCCAACCGCTCGACGCCGAGGGCCGCTACCACTCCCGCGTCCTGCCCGGCTTCTGGCTCGACCCGGAGTGGCTCTGGCAGGACCCGCTGCCCCATCCGTCGCGGCTGCTGGCCGAAATCGCCCCGGACCACTGGCGCGATCCGGTGGTGCGGGGAACCTAACCCAAATCCTTACCCTACCCCCCGCCGCGCCGTCACCACCCCGGTGTTCATGCCGACGCTGCTCAGGCCGCCGAAGAAGCGGGCGTGCTCGATCTTGACGCAGCGGTCCTGCACCACCGCCAGGCCCGCCGCCCGCGCCCGCGCCGCCGCCTCGTCGTGGACGATCCCGAGCTGGAGCCAGAGGACCTTGGCCCCGACCGCGATCGCCGCCTCCGCCACCGGCGGCACGTCCGGCGGCTTGCGGAAGACGTCGACGATCTCGACCGGCACCGGAACGTCGGCCAACGACGCATACACCGTCTGGCCGAGGATCGTTTCCCCGCTGGAGGCGTACTTCGGGTTGACCGGGATCACCGTATAGCCGTTGGCCAGCATGTAGATCGCGGCAAAGTGGCTCGGCCGCATCGGGTCGGCCGACAACCCGACCATCGCGATCGTGCGGTAGGTTTGGAGGATCCGCAACCGCTCGAACGCGCTGGCGCTGGGGGCTTCGACGGCGCCGCCCATCGTCACGACCCCGCCACGGCCGCTTCGGCCTCGCCCGGCACCGCCGCATCCCGCTCCTCGCCGTCGCCGGGGGTTGGGACCGGGCGCATGCCATGCGCCCCGACGTTCGCCCCGTCGTCCCGACTTCCCGATTCCCCGACTCCTCGACTCCGTGCCAGCGCCCGGTCCAGATCCCAGCAGATGTCGTCCACGTCCTCCAGCCCGACCGAGATCCGGACTAGGTCCGGGTCCACCCCGGCGGCGACCTGCTGCTCGTCGGAGAGCTGCTGGTGGGTGGTGCTGGCGGGGTGGATGATCAGGGTCTTGGCGTCGCCGATGTTGGCGAGGTGGGAGACCAGGCGCAGCTCCTCGACGAACCGCTTGCCCCGTTCCCGCCCACCCGTCACGCCGAAGGTGAAGACGGCGCCGGCACCGTGCGGCAGGTAGCGGGCGGCCAGCTCGGCGTTCGGGTTCCCCGGCAGGGTCGGGTAACGGACCCAGCCGACCTCCGGGTGCCCGTCGAGGAAGGCGGCGACCCGCTCGGTGTTGCGGCAGTGGCGCTCCATCCGCACCGGCAGCGTTTCCAGCCCTTGGAGGAACAAGAAGGCGTTGAACGGGGAAAGGGCGGGGCCGATGTCGCGCAGGTTCTCGACCCGCGCCTTCATCAGGAAGCCGTAGACGCCAAAGGTCTCGAAGAAGCGGATCCCGTGGTAGCCCGGCGAGGGCTCGGTCATCCCCGGGAAGTTGCCGTTGTCCCACGGGAAGCGGCCGGACTCGACGATCACGCCGCCGATCGAGGTGCCGTGACCGCCGATGAACTTGGTCGCGCTCTCGACCACGATGTCGGCCCCGTGCGCCAGCGGCCGGCAGAGCGCCGGGGTGGCGAAGGTGTTATCGACGATCAGAGGCACCCCGGCCTCGCGCGCGATCGCCCCGACGGCGGCGATATCCAGCACGTCGATCCTCGGGTTCGAGATGGTTTCGCCGTAGAGCGCCTTGGTCCGGGGCGTGATCGCGCGGCGAAAATTCTCGGGGTCGGTCGGGTCGACGAAGACGACGTCGATCCCCCACCGGCGGAGGGTGACGTCGAACTGGGTGTAGGTGCCGCCGTAGAGGGTGCTGGAGGAGACGATCTGATCGCCCGGCGCGAGCAGCGTCATCAGGGCGATGTACTGCGCCGCCTGGCCGGAGGCGACCGCCAGGGCGCCGACGCCGCCTTCCAGCGCCGCGACCCGCTGCTCGAAGACGTCGGTGGTCGGGTTCATGATCCGGGTGTAGATGTTGCCGAACCGCTGCAGGGCAAAGAGTTCCGCCGCGTGGTCGCTGTCCTCGAAGACGTAGGACGTGGTCTGGTAGATCGGCACCGCCCGCGATCCCGTCGCCGGGTCCGGCCGCTGCCCGGCGTGGACGGTCAGGGTGTCGAAGCCGAAGACGCGGTCCTCGGCTTCGCTCGAGACGTGGCCGTTCTGGCCGGCGGGGGGTTCCATGGTGGGATCTCCAAGGACGGGTGGGGAAACGAGCAATGGGGGCAGGGTAGCGGCGGGCGGTCGGGGGCGTCAAGCCGCCGGGCTGGCCCGGCACCGGCCCGCCGGCGCATCCTCACCCCGGCGCCCCGCCACCCCTCTCGGTGCGTGGGCGAGGGGACGAGCGGGCGTTCCGTCCCCTCGCCCTCGGGAGGGAGAGGGGTGGCCCGCAGGGCCGGGGTGAGGGCCCGCCGCCAACGCCACGCCCGCCTCACCCCAACCCCGGCGGCACGAACAGTTTGCCGAACGCGGCGTCGGCCCGCCGGACGTGGTCCCGGCCGCCGGAGAGCGCGATCGGGCCGTGGCCCGGCAGCAGGGCGTCGAACTCCCGCCCGGCCAGCTTGGCGACGCTCTCGGCCGAGACGGCGACGCGGCAATCGTGGATGTTTTGCAGCACCACCCGGCCGCCGCAGAAGACGGCGTCGCCCGCCAGCAGATAGCGCCGCTCCCGGCCGTGGAGCAGGTAGGAAACGTGCCCATCGCAGTGGCCCGGGGTGTCGAAGACCTCCACCGCCAGATCGCCGACGACGATCCGGTCGCCTTCGCCCACCTCCCGGTCCACCGCCACCGGCGCGAACCGGTAATCGGCCCGGTAGAACCCCGCCGCCTTGGCGACATCGAGCGCGATCGCTCGCTCGTCGCCGCCCCGCAGCACCGGGGCGGCGCCCGCCGGTGCGACGACCTCCACCCCGAACCGCGCCCGCCAGGCCGCCGCGCCGCCGGCGTGGTCGGCGTGGTAGTGGGTCAGGAGCAAGCGGCGCAGCTTGGCAAGGTCCAACCCCTCGGCGACGATGGTGGCGACGATCCGCTCGACCGCGTCGCCGTCCCCCAACCCGGCGTCAACCAGCGCCAACTCGTCGCCGCCGTCGATCGCGTAGACGTGACAATCCGGGTCCGGCGACAATCCGAACCCGAGCGTCGGCCCGCCGCCGACCAGGTAGACCTCGTTGGTCAGCCGCACCGCGTCCCCTCCTAGCCGTCAGCCGTCAGCCGTCAGCCGTCAGCCGTCAGCCATTGTCGGTCAACCCCCCATGTCTCGGGTCATTCCGAGCGCAGCGAGGAATCTCGTCGTGTTGAAGAACGAGATTCCTCGCTGCGCTCGGAATGGCCCCTAAAACCGGGATACTATCGGCTGACGGCTAACGGCTCACGACGGAGGGTGACATGGGCGACACCGAAGCGTGGCGCGGCCAAGTGGGGCGGATGGACGAGGCCGCGCTGGCGGCGTTCCTGGAAGAGGGGATCGTCTGCCGGTTGGGCTGTTTGGACGAGGACGGGTGGCCGTACGTGGTCCCGGTCTGGTTCCACTTCGCCGACGGCGGGTACTACGTGATCCCGCGCCAGCGCTCGGCCTGGGCCGCGCTGCTGGCGAAGGACGGCCGGGTCTCGCTCTCCATTGACGAGGCCGGCGCCCCGTACCGCAAGGTGTCGGTCAAAGGCCAAGCCGAACTGGTCGAGCAACCGAACGTCGGTGGCCGCTGGGTCCCGATCGCCAACCAGATGGCGACCCGCTACCTCGGCGAACACGGCTCCGACTACCTCGTTCCCACCCTCAACGAACCCCGCTGGCTCTTCTTCGTGCGTCCCCTCAACACCACGACCTGGCAGGGCGTCGACTGGGCCAAAAAGTACAAGCACGAGGCGTGGGGCACGGGACCCTCGTAGGGCGCACCCCGCGGAGCAGGCGGCCGCTCCGCGGGGCCGGTTACCGCAGCCCCGCACGACCGATTGGCCGCCGGCTCCGTCAATACGCCGGCACGTACTCCGGGTCCACCGGCCGGACGCCGCCCTCGGGGGCGGCGTAGCCCTTGGCGACCAGGGCGGCGACGACGGCCTCGATCACGTCGTCCGGGGTGGAGGCGCCGGCGGTCAGGCCGATGCTGGCGACCCGCTCCAGCCAGGCGTCCTCGATGTCCTCCGGTCGCTCGATGTGGTGGGCCTCGACGCCGAGCTCGCGCCCGACCTCGGCCAGGCGGGCGGTGTTGGAGCTTTTCATGCCGCCGACGGCGAGGATCAGGTCCACCCGATCCCGCTCGACCAGGCGCTTGAGCGCGCTCTGGCGCTCGGAGGTCGGCTCGCAGATCGTGTTGCAGAGGCGGAACTCGCCGCCTTCCGGCACCACCATCTCCTGCAGTTCGTGGGCGAATTTCATCAACTCGTCGACGTTTTTGGTGGTTTGGCTGACCACGGCGACTTTGCGCGGCGGCGCCACCTGGCCTTCGCCAGCCTGCCCGCGCTTGGCGGTCCAGGGCAGGTCGGCGACCTTCTTCGCCGCCAGGGCCTTGCTGGTGCCGGCCCAGCCGATCACGCTCTTGACCTCGGGGTGGTAGCCGTCGCCGTAGACGACCAGGAAGTAGCCCTGGCGGACCAGCTTTTGGGCCAGGCGCTGGACCTTGGTCACCAACGGGCAGGTCGTATCGATGAGGGCGACGCGGGCCGATTCGGCCTCCTTGGCCAAATGCGGTCCCATCCCGTGGGCGGTGATCGCGACCCGGCCGAAGCCGCGCCCGACCGCCTCCTCGACCGAGGCGGCGCCCTCGACGCCGCGGGCGCGCAGGCGTTCGACCACCTGCGGGTTGTGGATCACGTCCCCGATCGGGGCGATCGGGTCGGCGGTGTCGGCGGCGTCGGTGATGATGTCGAGCGCCCGCCGCACCCCCCAGCAGTAGCCGAGTTCGTCGGCGACGACGATCCGGCCGCGGGCGGGGGCGGCAACGGGGGCGGCATTCGGGGCGGCGACGGAGGCCGTGACCATCGGGAAGATTCTCCTGGGCGAACCCGCCGGGTCCGCGCTGATTGCGGGCGCCGGACGCGGGCGCCCGTGCCGGATGGAAGTATAGACGGTGGGCCGCGACGCGGGCGGATCGGCGCCACCGAACGGCGGGTGAACGCGGCGGCATTTTCGGTCTTGACACCTATTTGGGCCGGTGCTAGCGTGCCGGAAACCGGATTCGCCCATGTGATCGCCCCAACGCCGGGGCGGCTTTTCCCGTTCGGTCCGACAACCGGCTGTTCCCGCCACTGGGGCGGGGTCCACCAGCACCGACGGTTTTAGGGGACGGCGCGCACCCCCGTGCGGAGGACGGGAACGGCGCCGGCGAGCGGGACGGGTCGCCCGCCAGCGGGGCGACGGATCGGTCGGTGACCGGTGGCCGGCGCGGCAGATCGCGCCGGGTCGGGTTCCGGTTTTTGCGGTTCGGCGTTTCGCCCGCGGTTATCAGGATCAGGAGAAGGTGCAATGACGCACGACCGATTCGACGACCTGTTGCGCGCCAGGATCAACCGCCGCGCCGCCCTGCGCGGCGCCGCCGGCCTCGGCGTCGGCGCCGCCGCCCTCGGCGGCACCGGCCTCCGCCGCCTCACCTCCGCCCGCCAGGAGAAGACCCCGGTCACCTTCTGGACCACCCACGTCGACCCGGACCTGACCGTCCTCAAGGCGATCGTCGCCAGCTTCAACGCCGAGAACCCGGACATCGAGGTCACGCTGACCCAGCTGCCGCCGGCCGAGGTCACCGACGTCGCCAAGCTGATGACCGCGGTCCGCGGCGGCACCGGCCCCGATGTCTACATGCTCGACCGCTTCATCGTCGCCCAGCGCGCCGCGGACGGGTTGCTGACGGACCTGACCGACTACCTCCAAGGCGCGGACCTGGCCGAGACCCACGTCCCCTTCGCCGCCGCCGAGGCCCAGTTCGACGGCGGCACCTACGCCCTGCCGTTCGACACCGACGTCCGCGCCCTCTACTACAACAAGGGCATGCTCCAAGAAGGCGGGATCGATCCGGCGGAACTCGACCCGGCCAACGGGCCGATCACCTACGCCCGCTTGAAGGAGATCGCCTTCGCCCTCAACAAGACCGAGGGCGACGCCTACACCCAGATGGGCTTCGTCCCCTACTACAACCAGGGCTGGCACTACGGCTACGGGTTCTCCTTCGGCGGCGACTTCTTCGACGAGGAAGCCTGCCAGGTGACCCCGGACGACCCGAAGGTCGTCCAAGCCTTCCAGTGGGTCTACGACTACGCCGCCGAAGCCGACCCGCAGAAGATGCAGAACTTCATCCAGGCCGCGATGAAGCCCGGCACGCCGCCGCAGGAAAGCCCGTTCATCCAGGGCCGCCTGGCGATGATGCTGACCGGCGACTGGCAGATCGCCCAGCAGCCGAAGTACGCCCCGGACATGGACTACGGGATCACCTACATCCCGGTCCCCGAGGAGGGCATGGAGTCCGAGACCTGGGCCGGCGGCTGGTCGATGGTGATGCCGGAAGGCGCCAAGGAGCCGGAAGCGGCCTGGACGTTCATGCAGTACATCGCCGGCGAGCCGGGCCAGCGCGTCTACGCCAAGGACACCGCCCACCTGCCGACGATCTTGACCTTGCTCGAAGACAAGACCCTCTTCGACGAGCGCCACCGCTTCTTCAGCGACGAGCTGATCCCGACCGCCAACAACCGGCCGCCGCTGCCGGTCGGCGCCCTCTACTGGGACCAACTGACCGACGCCTGGCAGAAGGTCTACCGCAACGAGGAAGAACCGGCCGAGGCCCTGGCCGCGGTCAAGGAAACGGTCCAGGCGCAGATGGACCAGTTCTGCTAGGACTCGCCAAGCCCTCGCCCCGGTCTTCGGGCCGGGGCGAGGGCTTGGCCCGCAGGGCCATCCGCCACCGCGCCATCCCGTGACCCACGCAAAGGGGGACACCATCGTGGCAGCCGTCGCGGTCCCGTCCGACCAAACCCACGTCGAATTCCACGTCGCGCGCCGCTTCGGGATGACCCGCAAGGAGCGACGTAGCCTGGGGATCGGGCTGCTCTTCATCAGCCCCTGGCTGATCGGGTTCTTCGTCTTTTTGCTCTACCCGTTGCTCTACACCTTGCGCATCAGTTTCACCCGCTACTCGGGCTTGCGGGACCCCGTCTGGATCGGCTGGGGCAACTACGAGCGGATGTTTCAGGACGAAATGTTCTGGAAATCGCTCTACAACACGCTCTATTACACCTGTCTCGCGGTGCCGATCGGCGTCGTGGTGGCGATGGTCCTCGCCCTGGCGATGAACCAGCCGGTGCGCGAGGTCGGGTTGTATCGCGCCTTGCTCTACCTGCCGTCGGTCCTGCCGGTGTTCGCGGTCACGTTCATCTACATCGCGCTCCTGGACCCAAACAAGGGACTCGTCACCCGGGTCTGGGGCAGCCTCGGTTTGCCCCACATCAACTGGCTCGGCGATCCCCAGTACATGAAGATCGCCCTCGTCGCCTTGGCCCAGCTCGGCGCCGGCCAAGCGGCGCTGATCTTTCTGGCCGGCCTGAAAGGGATTCCGATCACGCTCTACGAGGCGGCGATGCTCGACGGCGCCGGGACGTGGCGCAAGTTCTGGAACATCACCGTCCCCTTGATGACCCCGGTCATCCTCTACGATTTGATCCTCGGCCTCAGCGTCGGTCTCCAGGTGTTCACCCAGGCCTACATCATCGCCCCGGACGGCGGGCCGGGCAACGCGCTCAGCTTCTACGTCCTCCACCTCTACGACAACGCCTTCCGGTACAGCCAGATGGGGTACGCCTCGGCGATGGCCTGGGTGCTGTTCATCATCACCGTGGTGCTGGCGCTGGTGGTGTTCCGCTGGTCCAGACGATGGGTGCATTACGAGACGTCGTAGCGGGGTCGGGAGCCGGGAGCTGGGTATCGGGAGTCGGGAGTGCGGAGTGATCGGTCGCCAGGACGGCACGCGTTCTTCCGACGACCGCCGACCGGCTCCCGTCTCGACCGCAGGGAGATGAACGCCATGGCCAAGGCCGTTCCGATGACTGCCGCCCCGCCCGCCGCCGGTACCGCGCGGAAGTCGCAGCGCGGGTTGGTGATCCGGGAGCACGTCGTCCCGCGGGTCATCCTGATCGTGATGTGCGCGATCTTCCTCTTGCCGTTCTATTGGATGTTGACGATCGCGCTCAAAACGAATCAGGAACTGGGGAATTACCCGGCCACCCTCTATCCCCACGACTTCCGGTGGTCCAACTTCAAGGACGCGACCGAAGTCTTCCCGTTCTGGCGCTTCCTGTCCAACACGACGATCATCACCGCGCTGACCGTGGTCGGCTCGGCGATCTCCAACCCGATCATCGCCTACGGGTTCTCGCGCATCGAGTGGCCGGGTCGGGACAAGATTTTCTACCTGATGCTGGCGACGGTCTTCGTCCCCTACCCGGTGCTGATCGTGGCCTTGTTCGACATCTTCGCCCGCCTGCCGCGTCCGGTCCTCGACGGCTGGTCGCTGGGCTGGGAGAAGGGGTGGATCAACACGTTCCTGCCCCTGGTGGTGCCGTTCTTCTTCGGCAACGCGTTCTGGATCTTCCTGATGCGGCAGTTCTTCATGCAGATCTCGCCGGAGGTCACCGACGCGGCCCGGATCGACGGCGCCAACGACCTCCGGATCCTGTTCCAGATCATCCTGCCCCAGGCGGTGCCGGCGGTGCTGGCGGTTTCCCTCTTCGCCGCCCTCCACGCCTGGAACGATTTTCTCGGGCCGCTGCTCTACCTGCAGCAGGAGTCCAAGTACACCCTGGCCGTCGGCCTGACCTTCTTCCAGTCCGCCTCCCAGTTCGACATCCAGTACAACCTGCTGATGGCGGCGGCGGCGCTGGTGATCGTGCCGGTGGTGGCGCTGTTCCTGCTGTTCCAGCGCTCCTTCGTCGGCGGGGTGACGCTGGGGAGCATCAAGTAACCGCGAACCTACCGATACGACCGGTTCCATCGCGCCGGGTTCCCCGATCGGAGGGGCGCACGGCATGCGCCCTCGTCGCCACCGACGCCGAACGATGCCCCCCACGGCCGCCCCCAAATACGCCACGCCGCCCAGCGAGGCGGGCGCATGCCATGCGCCCCCACAACCGGTCGCGGACCGCGTGACCGTGACCCAGGAGCCTCATGACCAGCCCCCGCCGCGCCCACACCGTCGCCACGAGTTTCGACGCCCGCCGCCTCGCCCGCGCCGTGCGCCGGATTGAGGAGCTGCGCGCCTGGCGCAACGCCCGCGAAACCCCGATCCCGGATTGGACCTTTACGGCCGGGGCGCAGACCGCCACCCTCCAGCCCAAGGATTTCTGGCCGGTGGTGGAGACCCCGGTCGCCTTCGCCGCCACGGCCACGGTGCCCCTGGAGTGGGCCGGGCAGCCGGTCGAACTTGAACTCTGGCTCGGCGGCGAGGGGCTGGTCACGCTCTCGACCGGGCGCCGCGCCGGGTTGAACGCGCTCCACCACGCCTTCCCGGTGGTTGAGGCGGCCGAGGGCGGCGAGACGATCGCCATCGAGGCCGAGGTGTCCCCCAAAGGCATGTTCGGCTCCCACGTCGCCGAGCCGCGGATCGAACGGGCGCACCTGGTGGTGCCGCACCGGGAATTGCGCGCCCTGGAGCGCGACCTGGCGATGGTGAACGAGGCCTGCGCCGTCCTGGGTGTGGACGAGCACGAGGCGGTGCCACCCCTGCTGGACGCCATCGACGCCGCCTACGCGGCGCTCGGCTTCGCCTGGCCGACCGACACCGAGACGACCGTCTCCCGCTTCGTCCTCGGCTACACCGACACCATCGGCTCCGGTCTCGGGACGGTGCCGCCCGGGTTCGCCAGCGAAGCGATCGACGTCCGTCCCGCCACCGGCCAGGGGTTGTGGAGCCTGCCGCCCGCGCCGCGCCCCCTCGAACCGCTGCCGGAGGAGGCGCTGGCCGCGATCCCGGCGGCGCGGGGCGAGATCGCGGCCCGGTTGGCGCGGATCAAGGAGAACTACCCGCCGGTCGGCCGCCTCGCCCTGACCGGCCACGCCCACATCGACCTCGCCTGGTTGTGGCCGCTGGCGGAGACGCGGCGCAAGCTGCGGCGGACGTTCAACTCCGTGCTGGACCTGATGGACCGCTACCCGGACTTCGTCTTCAACCAGTCCTCGGCCCAGGCCTACGCCTGGCTGGAGGAAGACGACCCGGACCTGCTGGAGCGGATCAAGGTCCGGGTCGCCGAGGGTCGCTGGGAAACCATCGGCGGCTCCTGGCTGGAACCGGACTGCGAGGTCACCGGCGGCGAAGCGTTCGTCCGCCAGCTCTTCTACGGCCAGCGCTACTTCCAGCAGACCTTCGGCAAACGCTCGACCGTCGCCTGGCTGCCGGACGTGTTCGGGTTCTCCGGCGGCATCCCCCAACTGCTGCTGGGAGCGGGGATCGCCAATTTCTTCACCATCAAGCTGACCTGGAGCGAGGCCAACACCTTCCCCCACGACCTCTTCGCCTGGGAAGGGATCGACGGCAGCCGCGTCACCGCCGCGATGTTCCGCAACCTGCCGCCCGCCCACGGCTACAACGGAAACATCGCCCCGCTGGATGCCATCGGCACCTGGCAGGCGTTTGGCGGCAAACGCCACCACCCCGAAAGCCTGCTCGCCTTCGGCTGGGGCGACGGCGGCGGCGGCCCGTCCGCCCGCCAACTCGAAAACTACGCCCGGCTGAAGGACTTTCCGGCCCTGCCCCGCCTCCGGATGGCGAAGATCGAGGACTATTTCGCCGACCTGCCGGACCCCGCGACGCTGCCGACCTGGGTCGGCGAGCTGTACCTGGAGTACCACCGCGCCACCCTGACCACCCAGGCCATGACCAAGCGCTTCAACCGCGAGGCCGAACACCGGCTGCTCGAAGCCGAAGCGTTCGGCGCCATCGCCGGGGCAACGGGATTCTCGTATCCTCGGCCGGAGATCGAAGCGGCCTGGAAGCTGCTGCTGTTGAACCAGTTCCACGACATCCTGCCCGGCTCCTCGATCAACGAGGTCTACCAAGACAACCACCGCCAGATGGAGGAGGCGATCGCCACCGCGACCGTCGCCCGCGACGCCGCCCTGGTCCACCTCGGCGGCGCCGGCAACGGCCTCCTGGTCGCCAACGCCGGGCTGTCCCCCCGGCCGCTCTCCGTCCTCCTGCCAGGGCGGGACGCCGACGCGGGGATCCGCGATGCAGACGGGAGCCCCCTGCCCACCCAAGCGACCGCCGACGGGCTGCTGGTCCACGACCCGGGACGCACCGTGCCGGGGCTGGGCTGGTTCGGCCTCGCGGTCGGCGATCCGGCCGACGCCTCGCCTCCGGTCGGGCCGGTCCGGGTCGCGGCCGCCGAAGACGGCGGCGCGACCCTCCAAAACGCCCTGCTCCGGGTCGAGATCGGCGGCGACGGCGCCCTGCACCGCGTCTTCGACCGCGAAGCCCGGCGCGAGGTGCTGGCCGACCGCGCCAACCAGCTCTGGCTCTACGTGGACAAGCCCCGCACCTACGACGCCTGGGACATCGAGGAGACCTACGAGCAAGAAGGCGAAGAACTGGGCGGCGTCGAGCGGGTCGAGGTCGTCGAGGACGGCCCCCTGCGCGGCGCGGTCCGGGTCCACCGCGCGTTTCGCGGGTCCCGCCTGACCCAGACCTATCGCCTGCTGGCCGGGTCGCGCCGGATCGAGATCGCGACCGAGATCGACTGGCACGAGCGGCTGCTGCTGCTGCGGGCGCGGTTCCCGCTCGCGATCCGCGCCCACGAGGCGACCTACGAGACGATGTACGGCGCGCTGACGCGCCCGACCCACCGCAACACGAGCTGGGACGCGACCCGGTTCGAGGTCGGCGCCCACCGCTGGGCGGATCTGTCCGAGCCCGGCTACGGCGTCGCCCTGCTCAACGATGCCAAGTACGGCCACGCCGCCCACGGCAACGTGCTTTCCCTGAGCCTGGTCCGCGGCCCCCTCTACCCCGACCCCCTGGCCGACGAGGGCGCCCATCGCTTCACCTACGCCCTCCTCCCCCACCCCGGCGACTGGACCGAGGCGAACGTGGTCGGCGAAGCCTTTGCCCTGAACAGCCCCCTGCTCGTCGCCCCGGCCGCGACCGACCCGGCCGACGGCGCCATGCTCCACGCCGAAGGCGTGCCCCTCGCCCTCGGCGCCCTCAAACCGGCCGAGGACGGACCGGGGCTGATCCTGCGGGTCTACGAACCCCACGGCGCCCGCGGCGTCGCCACGCTGCGCTTCACCGAACCGGTCCGCGCCGCCGTGCGCGTTAACCTGCTCGAAGAGCCGACCGGCGGTGCGGTCGAGGTGGTGGACGGGCACGCGGTCCGCTTCGCGGTGCGGCCGTTCGAGGTGGTGACGGTGCGGGTGGAAATGGGTGGGTCGTAACGGCTAGTCCTTACGCTCGGACGGACGCGCGTGGGCGTGCGGCACCGTTGGCGGCGCCGGCGGCGGGAGGAAGGCGGCGAACCGGCGGGAACCGCTCCCGACGCCAGACGCCAGGACGACCGGCGCGGTCTTCGTCCGTGACGACCCACGACCCGTGACCCACTCGGCCGCGACCGGCGCCGCGGCGGCACGGAACACCGGCACGGGTTCGCCAGCGCCCGGCTCGTCGAGGAGGCACGATGCCGCGCGTTCGGTTCGGTCTGCACCTGCCCAGCGATCTGCGTCGCGTGCAACGGGCCACCTACGTCCCCGATCTGAACCGCGCCCTCGCCCTCGCGACGGGGCCGTTCGAGTCGGCGTGGATGGTCGACCACCTGCAGTTCGGCGATGCCGGCATGCTCGAAGGCTTCACGGCGCTCACCTACCTTGCCGCGCTCCACCCGCGGCTCGACTTCGGCCACGCGGTCCTCTGCCAGTCCTTCCGCAATCCGGCGCTGCTCGCCAAGATGGCCGCAACGCTGCAACTCATGAGCGGCGGGCGGTTCACGCTCGGCCTCGGAGCGGGGTGGCACGACGAGGAGTACCTGGCGTATGGCTACGACTTCCCGTCCGCCAGCGTCCGCGTGGAGCAGCTCGACGAGGCGCTGCGGATCATCAAAGCGCTGTGGACCGAGGAGAGGGTCACCTTCACGGGAAGGCATTACCGGGTCGTCGACGCCCGCGGCGAGCCGAGGCCCGACCCAATCCCGACCATCATGGTCGGCGCGTTCGGGCCCAGGATGCTGCGCCTGACCGCCAGGCACGCCGACGGGTGGGACGTGTCGTCGACCACCATCGAACGGTACCGCCGCCTGGCCGAGGAATTCGGGCGCGCCTGCGCCGAGGTCGGCCGCGATCCGGCGACGGTGCGGCGCTCGTGGTCCGGCGGGTGTGCCTGTGTGCGGACCCAGGCGGAGGCCGAAGCCCTCGCCGGGAACCGCGTTGGCGACGACGACCCCCAGGACTTCGACTTCGTTGGCACCCCGGAACAACTGGTCGCGCAGATGCGGCCGTTTGTCGCGCTGGGGGTGGAGCACTTCATCCTGGACTGCATGGATTTTCCGCAGCTGACCGGCCTGGAGCTGCTCATCGACGAGGTGCTGCCCGTGTTGCGCGGTTGAACGCAGGCGGCAGACCGCAGACCGCGGACCGCGGCACGTTGTCTCAGTCCTCAGTCCTCAGTCCTCGCCCGTCTGCCGTCACGGCGCCCCGGTTGCCTCGTCGGCCGAGAGCGCGGCGGCCAGCGCCAGGCGCAGGGCGGCGCCTTCGGTGGCGCCGACGGCCGCGGCGTCCGGGCGATCGGGTTTGACGGCCCGCACCGTCCAGGTGCCGCCCTCGTCGCGGACCCGGACGTCCCAGCCGTGGCGGAAGAACTCCTGGCGGAGGCGGAACTCGCGGGCGGTGGGCGGCACTCCGCGCTCGGCGAGGAACGCCGTCGCCTCCCCGACGGACCGCGCCTCGTCGCCGGCACCCGCGTCGTCTGGCACGCCTAGCCCTTCCGGCCCCGCTGCCGCTTCTCGACCTTGCGCGGCTTGGGCGCCTTGGGCGCTTTTTGCGACCGCTGCGCCGGTTCGCCGGTCGGCACCGAGGTGCCCGGCGGTTTGGTCGGGGGCTTGGGCGGGGCGTCTTGGAGCGTCGGCCGCGACCCCCTCCCGACGCGTCCGCGTTCGACCAGGCTCGGGCTGTCCATCGGTCTCTCCTTCGGGTCTCCCGCGATCCGGTTTGGTGCGTCCCGTAGCATAGCCCGTTCCGTGCCCGCCGGCACCGCCGAGCGGCCCGCCACGGCCACCTTGCCCGCCGGTCCCTTGCGACGGTATCTTGTTTCTGGGCACGGCGATCCCATGTGCCGCCGACCCGGATCCAAACCGGCGCCAAGGGACTCCAGACCATGCCGCGTCCCGTCGTGTTCGTCCTCGCCTGCGCGATCGCGTCCGTCGCCGCCGGGGGGACCTGGGCGCTGGCCCGGCAACCGGGGCTGGCGCCGGTCGCCGGCTACGAGGTGGTGGCCGAGTACCCGCACGACCCCGCCGCGTTCACCCAAGGGTTAACGTTCCAAGACGGCGAGTTGCTGGAAGGGACCGGGCAACTCGGCGAATCGACGCTGCGCCGGGTCGACCTCGAGTCCGGCGCGGTCGAGGACTCGGTCGCGCTGGCGAACCGCCACTTCGGCGAAGGCATCGCCGTGCTCGGCGACCGCGTCTTCCAACTGACCTGGCGCACCAACACCTGCTTCGTCTACGACCGCGCCACCTTCGCCTTGCTGGACACCTTCACCTACGCCACCGAAGGCTGGGGCCTGACGACCGACGGCGAGCGCCTGATCATGTCCGACGGCTCCGACCGCCTCTTCTTCCGCGACCCCGACACCTTCGCCAAAACCGGTTCCGTCCGGGTCCGCGACGGCGGCTTTCCGGTCGACGACCTGAACGAGCTGGAGTACGTCGACGGCGAGGTCTGGGCCAACGTCTGGACGACCGACCGCATCGCCCGGATCGACCCGGAGTCCGGCCGCGTCGTCGGCTGGATCGACCTGACCGGGCTGCTGCCCGAGGAAGACCGCGAGCGGTACAAGGTCGACGTCCTCAACGGCATCGCCCACGACCCGGCATCCGGCCGGATTCTGGTCACCGGCAAGTACTGGCCGACGCTGTTCGAGATCGCGGTCGGCCCGCCGCTCGCCCCGCCGGTCGCCGGCGACGGCACCGGCGACTGACGAACGGTTCTTGCCCGGGAGCGGCGTGCCATGACGACCCCACCCCCAAGCCTGATTCGCCGCGCCACCCCGGACGAGGCGCCGTTCCTGCACGCCCTGACCGGCCGCTCGACCCTCCATTGGGGCTACGAGCCCGCGTTCCTGGACTGGGAGCCGCAGGCCCTCGCCGTTTCGGCGGATCTGGTGGCCGAGAACCCGTTCTTCGTCCTGGAAGAAGCGGGGCGGATCACCGGCTACTACGGCCTGACCGGCGCGCCGCCGGAGATGAGCCTGGACAAGCTCTTCGTCGAACCGGACCTGATCGGCACCGGCCGCGGCAAGCGCCTCTGGCACCACGCGATCGCCACGGCCCGGGATCTGGGCGTCACGACGCTGACCTGGTGGAGCGACCCCAACGCCGCCCCGTACTACCGCGCGATGGGCGGGATCTGGGAGCGCGAGGAACCGACCGACCGCGCGGGCTGGAACCTGCACGTCTTCCGCTACCCCATCGGGGGGGGCGGGGCCAGGGGAACGGGGAACGGGGAACCGGGGGACGGGGAACCGGGGGACGGGGAACCGGGGAACGGGGAACCGGGGAACGGGACGATGTAGGGGCGCATGGCATGCGTCCTGTTCCAAACCCAGGTGGTCGCGGGGGACGCGGACGGCCACCGCCCCGAGCCGGGCGCATGCCATGCGCCCCTCGGCTGTCCCGTCCCGGTCCCCTTCCCCGGTCCCCCACGGAGGCATCCGTGTTCGACGACCAATCGCCATACCGGGCGCGGTTCGAGTGGGGCGAGGCCGGGGTGCGGCGGTTGGCGCCCGGCGCGGACGTGGTCGTGGTCGTCGACGTGCTGCGCTTCACCACTGCCGTCGCCGTCGCGGTCGGGCGCGGGGCGACGGTCTATCCGGCCCGCCGGGACGACGCCGAGACCGCCGCCTTCGCCGCCCAAATCGGGGCGACCCTGGCGGTCCGGTGGGGGACGGACGCAACGGCCGGATCGTATTCCCTTTCCCCGGCCTCGTTGCTGACGATCCCGTCCGGCACGCGCTTGGTGCTGCCGTCGCCGAACGGCGCCACCCTGGCGCTGCTCGCCGCCGGGGACGGGGCCGTGGTCCTGGCCGGTTGCCTGCGCAACGCGGCGGCGACGGCGGCGGCCTGCCGCGCCCTTGGGGAAACGGTGGCGGTGATCGCCGCCGGGGAGCGGTGGCGCGACGCGGGGGACGCGACCGGGACGCTGCGCCCGGCCGTCGAAGACCTGGTCGGCGCCGGCGCGATCCTGGCCGCCCTCGCCCCGTCCGATCCGTCGCCGGAAGCGGCGGCGGCGATCGCGGCCTTCCGGGCGGCGGCGCCCGACTTGGGTGGTGTTCTGAACGCTTGCGCCTCCGGCCGGGAACTGCGCGAGCGCGGGTTGGCCCGGGACGTGGATCTGGCGGCGGCATTGGACGCGAGTTCGACCGCGGCCCACCTCGTAGACAGGGCGTTCGCGGCGTGGGCGACGGCAAGCCCTCACCCCGGCGCTGCGCGCCACCCCTCTCCCGTGCGGGAGACCGGGCGAGGGGAGTAGACCGCCCCATTGGGGCGCCCAATCACGCAACCGTAAGGGGAGAGACCCTCCAAGCGGCGCAACCAAGTCCCCTCGCCTTCCGGAGGGAGAGGGGTGGCGCGCGGCGCCGGGGTGAGGGCCGTCCGGGGTGAGGTCCTCGGGAGACGATGCGATGCCCACCCGCGTCCACCTCGACACCGACTTCGGCGGCGACCCGGACGACGCCTGCGCGCTGGCGATGCTGCTCGGCTGGCCGGACGTCGAGTTGGTCGGAATCACGACCGCGATCGACCCGGACGGCCGGCGCGCCGGGCAGGTCGCCCACTGCCTGGACCTCGCCGGGCGAAGCGGGATCCCCCTCGCGGCCGGCGCCGCCGTGTCCCTGTCGACGCTGAAACGGGCCGACCCGGTGATCGGCGACGCCCGGTACTGGCCGCTCGACCTCGCGCCGCGCCCGTCCCGGCCGGGGGCGGCGCTGGACCTGCTGCTGGGCGGCATCGAAGCCGGGGCGACCATCATCGGGATCGGCCCGGCCACCAACCTGGCGCTGTTGGAGGTGGCGCGGCCGGGCAGCCTGGCGCGGGCGCCGGTCGCGATCATGGGCGGCTGGGTCCGGCCGCCGGCGGCGGGGTTTCCCGCCTGGGGACCGGACGCGGACTTCAACGTCCAGTGGGACGTTCGCGCCGCCGAGATCGTCGCCGCCGCCGCCGGTCCCGACCTCCTGCTGGGCACGCTCGCCGCCACCATCGGCGCCCACCTCCGCGCCCGGGATCTGCCGCGCATGCGGGCGTCGGGGCCGCTCGGCGTCCAGCTCGCCCGCCAGGGGGAAGCCTACGCCGCCGACCAGGGGATGGCCGCCCTCGGCCGCGCCCACCCCGCCCTGCCGGACGACCTGCTGAACGTCCACTGGGACCCGGCCACCGCCGCCGCCGCCCTCGGCTGGCCGGGCGCGACCATCGAAACGATGGCCCTACGCCCGGTCCGCGACGGCGCAATCCTGCGCTTCGCCCCCGACCCCGCCGGCCGCCCCACCCGCGTCGTCACCGCCGTGGACGGCGACGCGTTTGCCGAGGTCTGGCTGGCGGCGGTCGAGGCGGCCGATCGAATGGATAGTGGTTCGTGACGGAGTCGCCGCGACGGCGCCGGGACGGCAAACTCGGATGACCGGCGGTCGGGACGGCGAGCCGCTCGTTACTGCTGGGCCAGCACCACCTAGCGCGTCGGCAGGGGACGGTCCACACCTTCGGCAACGCCGGCACGACCCCGGCCCGCTACCTGATCGTCTTTTCCCCCGCCGGGATGGAGCGCTCCTTCACCGACCTCGCCGCGCTGACCGCGGCCGCCCCGGACGGCCGTCTGAGCGCAGAAGCCCGCACCGGTGTGGCGCTCCGGCATCGGATGGAGTTCGTCCCGCCCCTGGTTGACGAGGGCTAACCGGCGCCCGGCGCCAGGAGAAGACGGAGAAACCGTGGTTCGCCTGGCACCGCGCGTCTGGCGTTTCTAATTCCCGCCTCCCCGACTTCCCGTCTCCCCGACCGCGTCCCGCAGCGCCGCCACCAGCGGGCCGCTGGCCGGTTGCTTCTCGACGAAGGCGGCGGCGCCGGCGGCCTTGGCGCGGGCCTGGATGCCGGGGGTGGCATCCAGGCTGTGGACCACCACCGGCACGGCCGGCGCCACCCGGCGCAGCGCCATCAGGGTCGTGATCCCGTCCATCCGCGGCATATGGACGTCCATCAGGACCACGTCCGGGTTCAGCGCCAGCACCTGGTCCAGCGCCGCCGCGCCGTCGTCGGCCTCCCCGACCACCTCCAGGTCCGGCTCCAGCTCCAGCTGCATCCGCAACCCGCGCCGGGTCGTCGCTTGGTCGTCAACGAGCAGCACGCGAATCATCGTCGCCTCCGTCTGGGCCGGTCGTCGGGTGTCGCCCGGTCGGAGGCGAGGCGGGAGCGCGGAGCGCGTTGGCCCGGCCGCCCGCCGCCGACCGTCGTTGGCGCGTTTGGCCGTCGTCGGCGACTATTGTGACCGATTTTCGGCGGCGGCGGAACCAGCGGGCAGGATACGGGGATGACCAGCGACGCGGACACCGGCACGAACAACGGGACCACGACCGTCGACCGGTTGGCCGAGTTCGCGGCCGAGGCGCGCGGCCGCGAGGAGCGGTTCTCGCTCGCGGTCCGGGGCGCCAACGACGGCCTCTGGGACTGGGACATCCGCACCGGCGCGGTCTACTACTCGCCCCGCTGGAAGGCGATGATCGGCTATGCCGACGACGAGATCGGCCCCCGGTTCGAGGAGTGGCGCCGCCGCATCCACCCCGACGACCTGGAGCGCTCCCTGGCCACCATCCGGGACCACCTCGACGGCGGAGACGAGACCTTCCGCCTCGAGCACCGCCTGCGCCACAAGGACGGCTCCTACCGCTGGATCCTGGCCCGCGGCGCCTCGCTGCGCGACGAACACGGCGTCGCCTACCGGCTGGCCGGCTGGCACGCCGACACCACCGCCCGCAAGACCGCCGAGGACGAAGCGCGGGTCCGGGCCCGCCAGCAAGCCGCCGTCGCCGGTCTCGGCCAGCGCGCCCTCGCCGGCGGCGACCTCCAACCCCTGCTCGACGAGGCGACCGCGTTGGTCGTCGAAACCCTCGACATCGAGTACTGCAAGCTGTTCGAATTGCGACCGGACGGCGCCACCCTGCGCGTGCGGGCGGGGTACGGCGGGCGAGACGGGGAGGAGATCGGGGAAACCGTCGACGCGGGCGTCGACACCCAGGGCGGCTACACCCTGGCCACCGGCGAACCGGTGGTGGTCGCCGACCTGGGCACGGAGACGCGGTTCGCCGGGGCGCCCCAGATGCGCCGCCGTGGCGTCGTCAGCGGGATCAGCGTGGTGGTCCACGGCCACGGCGACGGTTCTCCCGACGCGCCCCGGGGGGCCTGGGGTGTGCTCGGTGCCCACACCACCCGCCGCCGCGACTTCGCCCCCGACGACGTCCACTTCCTGCAGGCGATCGCCAACGTGCTGGCCGCCGCGATCGAGCGGGTGCGCAGCGAAGAGCAACTGCGGCAGCAGGAAGCGCAGTACCGCTCGATCTTCGAGGCGGTTAGCGACGGCCTCCTGATCTCCGACCCGGTGACGGATCTGATCGTCGAGGCCAACCCCGCGCTCTGCCGGATGCACGGCGTCTCGCGCGACGAGGTGGTCGGGCGCTCCCCGATCTGGCTGATCCACCCCGACGCCCACGCCAACCGCGGCGAGTACCTGGCCCGGGTCGCCGCCGGCGGCACCGAGCGCACCCGCTCGCTCAACGTCCGCCGCGACGGCACCCCGTTCCCGGTCGAGGTGCTCGGGACCGGGTTCACCTTTCGCGGCCGGCCCCACATCATGAGCGTGCTGCGCGACGTGACCGAGCAGACCCGCGTCCAGGAACTGCTGGAGCACCGGCTGGGTGCCCTGGCCCGGATCGCCGAAAACCTGACCTTCGACCAGTCGACCGACGCCGCCCTGGACGGCCTGGCCGCCGAGGTGACGCGGGCGACCGCGGCGGTCGCCGTCGGGGTCGGTTTGTTCGACGAGGACACCCTGGCCTACCGCCTGGCCGGCACGCACGGCCACCCGGCGGGGTTTAAAGAGGCGGTCGAAGCGGCCTGGCGCAACGGCGCCAACCTCTCCAGCGTCCAGGCCGCCTGGGCCCGGCGCGCCCACGTCGTCCGCGGCATCCGCGCCACCGCCCGCGCCGACCCCGGCTACGCCCCGCTCCACGACCACCTGCGGGCGGCGGAGTGGGACACCCTGGTTTCGATGCCGATGATCTACCGCGGCCGGGTGGTCGGCACCCTGACCGGCTACTATCGGCCGGACCACGAGCCGGGCCCGGACGAGGTCGCCTTCCTCGGCGCGATCGCGGCCCAGGCGGCGATGGCGGCCGAGAACATCCGCCTCTTCACCGAAGCCCAGGACAAGGCGACCCTGGAGGAACGCCAGCGCCTGGCCCGCGACCTCCACGATTCGGTCGCCCACGCCCTCTACGACATCGGTCTCGGCGCCCAGGCCGCCCAAACCTGGCTGGAGCGCGACCCCGCCCGGGCGACCGAACCGCTCGCCTACGTCCAGGAGATGGCCGAGGCCGGGTTGGCCGAGATGCGGGCGCTGCTCGTCGAGTTGCGGCCGGAGACGCTGGTCCAGGACGGCCTGGTGGCGGCGCTGGAGAAGCGGGCCAAGGCGTTGCGCGCCCGCCACGGCCTGACCGTGGACTGCGACCTCGGCGTCGAACCGGACCACCCGCAGGCGGTCGAGGAGGCGATCTACCGCATCGCCCAGGAAGCCCTCCACAACGTCGCCAAGCACGCCCGCGCCACCCGCGTCGCCCTCCGCCTCGCCGACCGGGCCGGCCACTTGACCCTGGAGGTCGCCGACGACGGCACCGGCTTCGACCCCGACGGCGTCTACCCCGGCCACCTCGGCCTGCGCTCGATGCACGAGCGGGTCGAACGCCTCGGCGGCACCCTGGAGATCGAGAGCGCACCGGACTTGGGCACCCGGATCGTCGCCCGCGTGCCGACGCGAGGGGACGGGGGGTAGGATCTGGGGGCGGGGGACGGGGGTTGGCGTAGGGGCGCTGCTTGCTGCGCCCTCGTCGCTGCGCCCTCGTCGCTGCGCCCTCGTCGCTGCGCCCTCGTCGCCGACAAAGCGGAACGGG
>CADCWE010000134.1 GCA_902806325.1 uncultured Thermomicrobiales bacterium
GTGACACGGAAGTGCCGGTTCGGATCTGGATCGCCGCCGCCGCTGACCGGCGGGATCAACGCCAGCTCGTCGCCGTCGGTCAACGGGCGATCGGCGGCGCCGTACTCGCGGTTGACCATCAGCAGCGTGGTCTCGCGCAGCGCGGCAAGGCGTGGTTCGTCCCCCGCCAGGAGCGCGAAGAGGCCGCCGGCGGTGGTGCCGGTCGGTACCTCGCGCGTCTCCCGACCGCGTCCCAGGAGCTCGCGCACGGAGGCGAAGTAGCGGAGGTGGACATGGATTGGCGCTGCGGTTTGGTCCGGGCTGGTCATGGGCCCACTGTAGCACCAGTTCCGGTTGGATCCCACCGCGGAATCCTTTGGACGTTGGGTGTGAAGCGACATCGGACGCGACGCGGCCCCGGTTCGATCGAACCGGGGCCGCCAAGACGCGATCGAGACGACCCTACGAGCCACCGCTCATGTGCCGCTGCAACGCCGAGCGGATGGATTCCGCCGAGTTGCGATTGTTGTCGCGCATCGTGCGGAAGATGGTCGCGCATTCCTGGTCGTTGGCCTGCTCGGCGTCGGCGGCGTACTTCTCCAGCACTTCCTGGCCCTGGAGCAGGTTGCTTAGGGTGGTGACCAGATCGTACTCCAGGTTGCTGACACCGTACTTGGACTGCCCTTGGCCTTGGCCCATCGGTCCCTCTCCTGTGGTGGTGACGTTCGCCCGGCCGGTCGCGGGCGATCCTTCCGACCGCGGGTGCAAGCGCCATGCCAGGCGCGGTCGTCCGGTGGCGGTGGACCGCGGGGCCGGGGTGATGTACCGTGACGGCCCGACGACGGGCGGCGCGCGAAAGGACGGATTGTGGCGGATTCGGGGGTGGTCGTGCCGGACGGCATGTCGATGCGGCCGGCGACGATGGGCGACACGGGTGCGGTCGCCGGTCTGATCGAGGCGTCGGATCTCGAAGAGTTCGGAGAACCCGAGTATTCCGAGAGCGACCTTCGCGGGGAATGGGAAGACGAGGAGCTGCCGCTCGACACCCGGCTGATCCTGACCGGTGACGGCCAGGTGGTCGGCTACGGCAACGTGTACACCCGCGGCCCGGCCCGCGTCGAGGCCGAAGGCTACGTCCACCCTGGCTTCTACGGGCGCGGGATCGGCTCCGCCCTGATCCAATGGACGGAACTCCGCGCCGCCGACCACCTCGCGGCGGCGCCGCCGGGCTTGCGGGTGGTCCTCAACAACGCCACCTCCGCTCGCAACCCAGGGGCGACGGCGCTGCTGACCGCCAAGGGCTACGCGCCGGTGCGCTACTTCTGGCAGATGCGGGCCCAGCTCGATGCGCCGCCGCCCGCGCCGGAGTGGCCGCGAGGCGTCACGGTCCGACCGGCGACCTCGGAGGCGGACGTCCGCGCGGTCTACGAAGCGATCGAGGAATCGTTCCGCGACCATTGGGGGCACCACCCGCGCACCCTCGAGGAGTGGCTGCGGGACCAAAAGGACGCCGCCGACCGCTCGCTGTGGTACCTGGCCACGGACGGCGACGCGGTCGCCGGGGCCGCCGTCTGCCGGATGTTCCTCGAAACGACCGGCTGGGTCGGCAGCCTCGGCGTGCGCCGACCGTGGCGCGGCCAGGGCCTGGGGATGGCCCTCCTCCGTCACGCGATGGCCGAGTTCTACCGTCGGGGCACGACCAAGATCGGCCTCGGCGTCGACGCCGCGAATCCGACCGGGGCGACCCGCCTCTACGAGCGGGCGGGGATGGTCGTCAAGAGCGAGTACGCGGTGTTCCAGAAGGAGCTGCGGGCGGGCAAGGAACCGGCCGAGGACCATTAACGCGGGGGAGGCGCTACGGCTCGTTCTCCGCCTCGATCAGCTCGAGCTCGCCGAGCGCGATCAGGCTGTCGAGGTCCTCGACGTCAACCGGACCGCGGTAGCGACCGACCACCTCCCGGACCCGGTCCCGTGTCGGGCCATCGGCGAGGGCGAGCATTCGGCTCAGGTCGGCGATGTCCTGTGCCCGGCTCGCATCCAACTTTAGGAGGACGAGGTACGGCAGGGCGATCACGGGCAGACCCGTCGGAGACAAGTTTGGCAAACGCACGGCGTCCACCACCCACGATTCGGCCGATTCCAGGACGTCGAGTCGGTCTCCATCCGGTGCTCGCCACCGGCTGCCGCCGAAGGCCAGCGGGCTTTCGCGCACGAACCTTCGAGCCAGCAATTCGGCGGAGAACGCTTCCGCGTGGCTCGACTCGACGAGAAGGTCGAGGTCGAGCGTCATGCGCTCCGGCATGTAGAGGGCCGTCGCGACACCGCCGACGATCACAAACGGGGTTCGGATGCCGGCGAGATCCACGGCGGGCTGACTCCAGGTTCTGGTGCGCAAGAAGGCGAGGCTGCTGCCGGTTCCCGGGCGAACCCGGCGTTTGACGATTGCCAAGAACCGGCGCCGCCGTTCCGATGCCGGCGCCGCCGACCTCACCGCGCCGAACCCAGCGGCGGCGCCACCAGCAGCGCATCAACCCGCTCCCCGGCCGCGTACTCGGTGTCGCGGGGCGGGATCACCAGCAGGGCGTTGGCGCCGACGAACGAGGCGAGGCGAGACGACGCTTGGCCGCCGGTTGTGGTTGCCATCAACCGGCCGCCCGCGTCCACCCGCACGATGGCGCGCTGGAACTCGGTCCGGTCGGTCGGCGGGACCGGGTGGGCCAGCGTGACGGGGACGCGGGGGCGTTCGGGGTCCGGGCGCCCGGCGAGGAGGGCGAGCGCGGGGCGGATGAAGATCTCGAACGCGACCAGGACCGAGACCGGGTTGCCGGGGAGACCGAAGAACAGCGTCTCCCCGCTGGTGGCGAAGTTGAGCGGTTTGCCGGGCTTCATCGCCACGCGGCGGAACCGGACCGTCGCCAGTTCCGGCAAGAGCGCCTTGACCAGGTCCAACTCGCCCATCGAGACGCCGCCGCTGGTGATCACCACGTCGCTGGCGGCGATCCGCTCCGCGAGCAGGGCGCGCAGCGGGTCGCGCTCGTCCGGGGCGTGGCCGGACCAGACCACCTCGGCGCCGACCGTTTGAAGCGCGGCGACGAGGCTGAAGCGGTTGGAATCGCGGACCTGACCGGGGGCGACCGGTTGCCCGGGTTGGACCAATTCGTCGCCGGTCGAGAGGACGCTGACCCGCGGCCGGCGCCGCACCGGCACCGGTGTCCAGCCCAACCCGGCGATCAGTCCGATCTCGGCCGGACCGAGGACGGTGCCGGCGTCGAGGACGGGATCGCCCTGGCGTAGGTCGGCGCCGATTGGGCGCACGTATTGGCCGGGAGCGATCTGCTCTTGGTGGACGACGACGTGGTCGTCGACCATCTCCGTGGCCTCGACCGGGACCACCGCGTCGGCGCCGGCGGGCAGCGGGGCGCCGGTGGTGATCCGGACCGCCAACCCCGGCGAGACCTCCAGCGCCAGGTCCAACCCCGCCATCTGGGCACCGACCACCTCTCGCCACGGCGAGCCGTCGTCGGCGACCACCGCGAAGCCGTCCATGGTCGCCGCCGGAAACGGCGGGTGGTCCTCCCCCGCGACCAGCGGCTCGGCCAGCGTTCGCCAGGCGGCTTCCGTCAGCGCCACCCGCTCGACCCCGAGCGGCTTGGCGGTGCCGAGCACGATCGCCCGGGCCTCGTCCGGGTGGAGGAGGCGGTCCGGATCGGTCATCGCGTCGGCGGCGGAGGTGGATGCGGTAACCATGGAAACCAGCGATCCTTTTGGCGAAGGCGACGGGGAGACCGCGGGGAGCGTAGGCGGATGCTACCACGGGGGAAACCGCGGTTGGGCCACCCGCCGGTTGCGTAACGGTCGCTGTTGACGCGCTTCTGGGCCCTGGCTAGACTTGACGAGGTTTCGATGCCGACAAACCAATCACAACCGGGACGAACGTGACGATCCCACCGATGGCGCACCCGCACCCGTCGCTTTCCGCCGCACCCGCCTTGACGGGGGAGTCTGTCGTGCCCCATCTCGTTGCGGTCGAAGCGCCGCCCGCGCCGGACGCCGGGGCAGACGCCGACGCGATCGCGGCCTCGATGGCCCGGCTCCACGCGGCGATCGAGGGCGGGCCGGCGGGGTCCGGCGTGGGGCGGGATCTGGTCGAGCGCGCCGCCGCGCTGGCGATCGAGGCCCACGCCGGGATGCGGCGCAAATCCGGCGACCCCTATGCCGTTCACCCGATCGAGACCGCGGCGATCCTGGCCCGGATGCAACTCGACGGCGAAACCCTGGCCGCCGCGTTGCTGCACGACGTGATCGAGGACACCGGGATCCCGGCCGTGCGGGTCGAGGAAGGCTTCGGCGCGCGGGTCCTGAAGTTGGTCGACGGGGTGACCAAACTCGGCCAGATCCCGTGGTCCGGCGAGGCGACCGTCGAAGGTCAGGCCAGCCGCGAGCAAGAGCGCCAGGCCGAAAGCCTGCGCAAGATGTTCCTGGCGATGGTCGACGACATCGGGGTGGTGCTGATTAAGCTCGCCGACCGCCTCCACAACATGCGCACCCTGGACGCGATGCCGCGCCACAAGCAGGTCCGGATCGCCCAGCAGACGATGGAGATCTACGCCCCGCTGGCGAACCGGCTCGGCATCTGGCAGCTCAAGTCCGAATTGGAGGACCTCGGGTTCCGCTACCTCCACCCCGAGGAGTACCACGCGCTGCAATCGGACCTCGAGCAGCGCGGTCGTGACCGAGCCGTGGTCCTGGAGCGGGTCAAGACCGACCTCAACGCCGCGTTGGCCGAGAACGGGATCAAGGCCGAGCTGAGCGGCCGCGGCAAGCACGTCTACTCGATCTGGCGCAAGATGCGCCAAAAAGGTCGCCGCTTCGACGAGATCTACGACGTGATCGGGATCCGGGTCATCGTCGCCGACCGCAAGGACTGCTACGGTGCCCTCGGCGTAATCCACACCATGTGGCACCCGGTGCCGGGAGAGTTCGACGACTACATCGCGACGCCCAAAGAAA
>CADCWE010000135.1 GCA_902806325.1 uncultured Thermomicrobiales bacterium
GTTGGTTGACGGCTACACGGTCGAAACCGCGTCCGGCGTCTACGGGCCGTTTAGCGGCGCCGGGCTCATCTGCACCGCGTCCGAACCGGTCGAGAAACCCGGCGCGGACGGCGACCTCGGCGGGGCCGATCCCGGCGCTCCGGTTGAGGAGGTGCCGCCGATCGACGACGATGCCGGGAACGATTCCGGCAGAGCCGACGATGTCGCCTCCGGCGGACCCGCAAACGGTGAGGACGACGAGAGCGGACCCGAGACCGGCGAAGGCGACGACGGGGATACTGAGGAGTCTGGGACCCCGCCCGGGGATACGAGCGGCGAGGAGCCTCTGGGCCGAATCCAGATCGTCAACGGCACCTGCCCGACCGCCGACGACGAGGCGCGGACCCGCTTCACCGTGATCGACCCGGACGCCATGCGCATCCAGGCCGCGGCCGACGAGGGCTGCGCCGGCAACGCCGATCGGACCTTCACCGTCACCGGCGGTAACCTGCCCGACGATGGGATCACCCTCACCGTCGACGGCGACGGGGTCTACCGCGGCCACCTGGAGCCGGGCGACTACACGATCACCGAGGACGCCACCGGCGAAGCGACGGCCGTCGGCGAGGTCACGGTCCGCGAAGACGGGATCGTGGTCGTGATCGTGATCAACTACGAGCCGGCCGTCACCGGGCGCCTGCACATCGTCCGCTACGTGTGCACCGACGGCGACGTCGAAGGCACCACCATCTACGTCGATCAGGACCCGACCCCCGGCCGCCCGTGCGCCGCCGCCGACGGCGACTTCCAACTCAACGACGGCGATTTGGACGGCGGCAAGCCGATCGACACCGAGGACGGCGAGATCGCGCTCAACATGCCGATCGGCAGCCACGTCCTGACCGATCTTGCCTCCGGCACGCTGGCCGACCTTTCCATCGCCGAAGGCGTCACGACAAAGGTCGTGGTCGTCGAGGTCGTCCTGACCGGCACCGTCCAGATCAGCGCCAAGCTCTGCGCCGATCCGGCGGCGGCGAACCAGGATCCGACCTCCCCGGCCTACTTCGAGGCCAACTGCGGCGGCGCATTCGCCGGCGTCGCGGTCTCCTTGCTGGACGCCGCCGGTGGCGTCGCGGCGTCCGGGGTCACCGACACCGCCGGCCGGTTGACGTTGGACGACATCGATTCCGGCACCTTCACCCTGTCTGCCGGCGACACCATGTGCGTCATCTTCGTCGATGGGACGTCGGCCACCTCCGGCTTCGCCGTCACCGCCAACGCGACCCAGGACGTGGCGCTCTTCGGGTTCGCCCCGGTCACGGGCGGCGGGTCCACTCCGGACGGCGGCACCGCCCCCGATGCCGGCCCAGGTGACGGCACCGGCGTCGGCATCCCGAACGCCGAGATCCCGGTGGCCGTCGTCGCGCCGGTACCGGCGATCAGCGCCTTGGTGACGACGTTGCCGAACACCGGAACCGGCGTCGGCGACGCGGGAACCGGCTTCCCCTTCCCGTGGACGATCGGGCTGGCGCTGGCGCTCGGCGCGGCCGCCGCGATGCTGCTCATGCGGCGCCGCGCCGCGTAGCCCCCGACCTCGCACGAGATTCTGGACGACGGGCCGCCCCGGATTCGGGGCGGCCCGTCGCGTTCACGTGCCGGGCGCCGGGTTCTTGGCCGCGCGCGGCGCGTGCGCGGTCCGGTCGGTATCGTGCGGTCGTTCCTGGTCGCGGAAACCGCCGGACCAGGGCGACACCGGTGCGCGAGCGGTGGCGGTGCTAAGATTGCGCTCCGCTTCATCCGGCACACCCCACCCGATCATGACCAGGAGGCACCCTTCGTGGCGCAGCGGGCGAACGACGGTTTCGACGCGATCGTGGTCGGGGCGGGCCACAACGGCCTGGTGGCGGCCGGATACCTGGCCGGGGCCGGGCTGCGGGTCTGCGTCCTCGAGCGGTACCACGAGGTCGGCGGCGCGGCGATCACCGAGGAGCTGATCCCGGGGTTCAAAGTCTCCAACGGGTCCTACGTCCTGTCCCTGGCGCCGCGCCGGATCTTCGACGAACTCGGCGCGTGGGCGGAGGGGATCGAGCTGATCGACCGCGACCCGCGCTTTTTCGCCCCGTTCCCGGACGGGTCCTCGATGACGTTCTGGAGCGACTCCGAACGGGCCAAGGCCGAGATCGCCAAGTTCTCGACCAAGGACGCCGCCGCCTACGACCACTACGACGCCTTCGTCGAGCGCGCCTGCGCGGTGATGGACGAGTTCGTGTTGCGCCGCCCGCCGTCGTGGTCCGAGGTCGCGTCCCGGTTCCGGACCGCCGACGAGGCGCGGGCGTTCCAGAAGTTCTACCTCGGGTCGGCGGCGGACATCGCCGAGTACTTCTTCGAAAGCCCCCAGATGCAGGCCGTGGTCGCCGCCTCCGGGATCATCGGCACCTTTCGCGGGCCGCGGGAACCCGGCACCGGCTACGTCAAGCTCTACCACTCGATGGGCATGGTGACCGGCCGGCGCGGTTCCTGGGCCTACGTCCGGGGGGCGATGGGCGCCGTCACCCAGGCGCTCGCGACTGTTTGTCGCAAGCGGGGGGTCGTCATCCGGACGAGTGCCGAGGTGGAGCGGATCTTGGTCCGCAACGGGCGGGCGGTCGGCGTCGCGCTGGCGAGCGGCGAGGAGATCGCCGCCGGGGTGGTCCTCTCCAACGCCGACCCCAAACGGACCTACCTCGGGCTGGTCGACGGCGGGGACTTGCCGGACGACTACCGGACCTCGATCGAGGCGATCAAGATCGCCAGCCCGGTGTTGAAGATCAACCTCGCGCTCTCCGAGTTGCCGCGCTTCACCGCGCTCAAGGACGACGAGCAGCGCCAGGGTACGTCGGGTGGCCTCTTCATCGCGCCGACGATCGACTACATGCAAGCCGCCTGCGAGGAGGCCCGCGCCGGCCACCCGGCGACCCATCCGTTCATGAACATCCACGCCCAGTCCGCGGTCGATCCGACCGTGGCCCCGCCCGGCCAACACGCGATCTCGATCTTCGCCCAGTATTTCCCCTACCACCTGGCCGAGGGGACCTGGGACGAGCGGCGGGAGGCGATCGCCGATGCGGTGATCGCCGAGTTCGGCCGCTACGCGCCAAACGTGCCCGGATCCGTGCTGGCACGACAGATCCTGGGGCCACCGGACATCGAGGCCCGGTTCGGCCTGACCGGCGGCCACATCTTCCACGGCGAACTGGTGCCGGAGCAGGCCTTCGATTTGCGCCCGGTGCCCGGTTCGTCATCCTACGAAGGGCCGATCGGCGGTCTGTTCCTCTGCGGCTCGGGTGCCTGGCCGGGCGGCTGCGTGATGGGCGCGCCGGGGCACAACGCGGCCCAGGAGGTGATCGGGCGGTTTGGCGAGGGATTGGGGTTGCGGTCGGCATAGGGACCGGGTGCTCCGGCTTCGCCGTCGAACACCGCCGCCTCGCCCTTGAACGGCCCACCGACCAGAACGCACCCGGGCACCCCGGGACGCCGACCAAGCCTTCCCGGGGTCGGGCACGGGCCTCGGCGGCGGTGGGCCAACCGGGGCCAGATTCGCGCGTCCGCGGGGCCTGGGTGCGTCTGGCGGGGTCCGGAGAACGGTCGAAGGAGCGTTGGCATGAAGGTCTTGATCTCGGCGGACATGGAGGGCACCTGCGGCGTGGTCTCCTGGGTCCAGGTGATGCCGCCGGAGGTGGTGGCCGGGGTCGAACCGTCGTCGACCGCCGAGTACGAGCGGGCCAGGGCGCGGATGACGGCCGAGGTCAACGCCGCAATCGAAGGCGCGTTGGCCGGCGGCGCCGACGAGGTGATCGTCAACGACAGCCACGACGGGATGCGCAACCTGCTGCCGGACGACCTCCACCCGGCCTGCCGCTGGATCTCCGGCAACGACAAGCCGCTGGGGATGGTGCAGGGGGTGGACCTGGACGGCATCGGCGCCGTCTTCTACACCGGCTACCACGCCAAGGCCGGCACCCCGGCCGCGCCCCTCGCCCACACCTGGACCGGCTTCCTCAACGACGTCCGGGTCGCTGGCCGCTCGGTCGGCGAGTACGGGATCAACGCCCTGGTCGCCGGCCACTTCGGGGTCCCGGTCGCGCTGGTGACCGGCGATGACCAGGCGGTCGCCCAAACCCGCGCCCTGCTCGGCGACGGCGTGGTCGGGGTGGTGGTCAAGGAAGGCTACTCGACCTTCGCCGCCCTCCACCTCCACCCCCAAGAAGCCCGGCGCCGGATCCGCGCCGGGGCCGAAGAAGCGGCACGCACCGCAAAGGACCTCCGGCCCTGGACGCTGCCTGCCGGGTGCCGGATCGAGCTGGAGTTCGACCACCAATCCCGCGCCGACCAGGCGGCGTACATCCCGACCGTGGCACGCAGCGGGGAGCGGGCGGTGGCCTTCGCTCCCCAAGACGGTCTGGCCTTCGCCCACACGTTCCGCGCGGTGATGAAGGCGGCGACGGTACGGATGTCGCCGTAACGTCGCCGTTCCGCCGCCGGCGCTGGGCAATCCCCAACCGCTGCGGTGGCGTGGACGCGGGCGCAAACTCCTATTGAGGAGTTGTGGGTTGGGGACCAACGACCGCTTCCGGGTCGGGTGCTACCAGGACGAACACGGGGCGAATCCGGTCGCCCGGCGCGAAGCCGAGTCGGCGGGAGGTCTCGTCGGACCGCTCCCGATCGCCGCTGGCCGGATCCCGGCTTCAGCCCCTTAGGTGGGCAATCTGTTGGGTTTTGGCCAGGCCGCCTGCGCCGTCTTGGCGGAAGTCCTCGGTCCGTCGTTGATGACGGCGGTGGTGCTTGGAGGACCCGTAGACGGCCAGGGTCGGCAGCGACCGCGGCATCGGCGCCCACAGATGCTCGGCGGCGACGATCACGGGCAGGAGACCGATCCCGAGTTGGGCGAGGTGCGCGGCCCTGTCGGCCGGGTTGGTGTCGGCGGTCGACTCCGACCACGCC